>NZ_SMSG01000003.1:0-300000 GCF_004382795.1 Cumulibacter soli
CATATCAGTCTGACCGCGCGTCGCCAACGACACGCTCACCAGCCACCTCGACGAAGCAACGAGGCGCCGCCGGCCCACACGAACCCGGCGGCACCTCACCCTGCCCTTGACAAGCGGTGGCTACATATCAGAACAGGCGCTCGGTGGGGTCGCTCAGCCCGCGTAGCTCGTCGTAGTCAGTCAGCACGCAGTCGATCCCGCGGTCCGTGGCCAGGGTGCGCGCCTGCGGCTTGATGACGTTGCCGGCCAGTACGCCGCGCACCGGAGCGATCTTCGTGTCGCGATTGAGCAGCTCGAGGTATCGGGTGAGTTGTTCGACCGCGGAGATCTCCACGACCCGCTTCACCTCGACCGCGACCGATCCGGTGGCGTCCTTGCACATGATGTCCACCGGACCGATCGGCGTGGGGTACTCGCGCCGCACCAACCGCATCCCCGAGCCCAGCGAATCGACGTGTAGCGCTAACAACTCCTGCAGGTGCGCTTCGACTCCGTCTTTGGTCAATCCGGGATCGACGCCGAGTTCGTGCGACGTATCGGAATGCACTTCATGAATACGGATGTGCAACGAGTCGCCGGATTTCGCCTTGACCACCCACTCATCGGCGTCCTCGGTGAGTTTGCACGGTGGAGACATCCAGTTCAGCGGCTTGTAGGAGCCGGAGTCCGAATGCACCAGGACCGAGCCGTCATTCTTGACCAGTAGTAAGCGCTTCGCCTTGGGCAGATGGGCAGACAGCCGCCCGGCGTAGTCGACCTCGCAGGTCGCGATCACGAGACGCATTCCACTCTCCAGTACTTCCCGGCTACTTCGGCGCGCGTTGAGGGTACCTGTGATCGGCAATGGACGATGGCAGACGCCAGGGTGATGAATAATGGATCCCGCTAGTCTACTGTTCGGTAACTCGGGATGGCGGTGCCGTGAGCATGACGTTCGACAGTCTGAATCCGGCGACGAACCAGGTCGTCGGCACATTCGCCGACTGTGCGCCCGCGGATGTCGACGCAGCCGTAGCCGAGGCGCGTGAGTCCGCTCGCTGGTGGGGCGAGATCGGGTTCAAGGAACGTCGCAAACGACTGCTGGCGTGGCGATCTGTTCTGCTGGACCGGATCGATGAGCTCGCGCACTTGGTGTGCGAAGAGGTGGGCAAGCCCGTCGAGGACGCCACCCTGGAGATCGGCCTGGCCGTCGCGCACATCGACTGGGCAGCGAAGAACGCCGCCAAGGTGCTTCGGCGCCGTCAGGTGTCACCCGGGATGCTGCTGGGCAATCATGGCGCGTCGGTGCGCTACCTGCCGTACGGCGTCGTAGGCGTCATTGGCCCCTGGAACTATCCGGTCTTTACCCCGATCGGTGCGATCGCGTACGCCTTGGCGGCCGGGAACGCCGTCGTCTTCAAACCGTCTGAGTTCAGCCCCGCCGTAGGAACCCAGCTCGCAGAGTCATTTGCGGAGGTCGTCGGTGAACAACACGTCTTACAGGTGATCACCGGTGCCGGCGCCACCGGTGCCGCGCTCGCGGCATCCGAGGTCGACAAGATCGCGTTCACCGGGTCGAGTGCGACCGGGCGCAAGATCCTCGCTGCGTGCGCTCCGCGCTTGACCCCGGCCATCCTGGAGTGCGGAGGCAAGGACGTCGCGATCGTCGATGCGGACGCCGATCTCGAATTGGCTGCCCAGTCGATCGTCTGGGCGGGCTGTTCGAACGCTGGCCAGACCTGTATCGGCACCGAGCGGGTGTACGTCCACCAGGACGTGTATCGGAAGTTGCTGCAACGCGTGGTGAGCATCGCCGAAGGGCTGCGGCCGGGAAGTGACGCCGGCGCGTCGTACGGGCCGATGACGCTCGCGAGCCAGAGCGACGTCGTACGCCGCCACATCGCAACCGCGCTGGCCGATGGCGCCCGCGCCGTGCTCGGTGGTGTGGAGTCCGTTCGTGAACCGTACGTACACCCGGTCGTGCTGACTGACGTACCGGAGACCTCTGATGCGATGCGCGAAGAGACGTTCGGCCCGGTGCTGATCGTCAACAGCGTTGCCTCGATGCAGGATGCGGTCGCGCGGGCCAACAGTTCGCCGTACGGGCTCGGCGCGGCCGTTTTCTCGGGCGCAAACGGGCAGCGGATCGCCAGCGAACTGCGTACCGGAATGGTCGCGGTGAATTCGGTGATCGCGTTTGCGGGGATCCCCGCGCTGCCGTTCGGCGGCGTGGGTGAATCAGGTTTCGGGCGTGTTCATGGCGCCGATGGCCTCCGCGAGTTCGCGCGATCGCAGGCGGTCGCTAAACTCCGTGTACCGATTCCCATCGTCGTCACCAGCTTCGAGCGCACACCGAGCGCAGTGAGATTGTTTGTCGACATTCTTCGTCGGCTCCGCGGCTGAGCGCGTCGTGGATCCAAAATCAAGCACCAACCATTTAATAACGAGCTGGAGTGTGAAGTGACCCGGGATTTCTTTGTTGTCGGCGTCGTCGGTCTGGGCACCATGGGTGCCGGTATCGCGGAGGTATTTGCGCGCGCCGGCCTTGAGGTGGTGGCATTCGAACGCGAATCCGAGGGTCTCGAGCGCGGGCGTGGATTCATCACTCGGTCGATTGAGCGGGCCGTGTCGCGCGGCAAACTCGACGCCGCCGCCCGCGATGCGATGCTCGAGCGGATCCAGTTCACTACCGACTGGCAGGACTTCGCTCGGTGCGAACTGGTGATTGAGGCTGTGCCCGAGCAGATGGATATCAAGCTCGAGGTGTTCAACCAGCTCGACGCGGTCTGCCCGGCGGACACCATCCTGGCCACGAACACGTCGTCCCTCTCGGTGACCGAGATCGGAGTGTCCACCAAGCGCCCCGACAAGGTCATCGGTATGCACTTCTTCAACCCCGCACCGGTGATGAAGTTGGTCGAGGTGATCCGCACCGTGGTCACCGATGAAAAAGTCGTCGAGGACATCCGCGCCCTATGTGCGCAGATCGGCAAGACGGGCGTATCGGTGGCCGACAAAGCCGGGTTCATCGCCAACGCGCTGCTGTTCGGCTACTTGAACCACGCCGTCGGCATGTACGAGGACCGCTACGCCACTCGCGAGGATATCGACGCCGCCATGCGGTTCGGCTGTGGCCTGCCCATGGGCCCGCTGGCTCTGATGGATCTGATCGGTACGGACACGGCGTACGAGATCCTGGACACCATGTACAAGCAAGGTCGCGATCGGATGCACGCGCCGCGACCGATCATCAAGCAAATGATGTCGGCGGGGCTGCTTGGCCGTAAGTCGGGCCGCGGGTTCTACACGTACGAACAGCCGGGATCGCCCAAGGTCATTGAGGATCGGATGACCCCGCGGCCGGCCGCGGACGGCGGCAGCGCTATCGATCTGACTGGCAAGAAGCTCGGCGTCGTCGGCTCGGGCACGATGGCCACCGGAATCATCGAGGTGTTGATCAAGGCCGGCTTCCCGACTATCTATGTCGCCCGTGCCGAGGAGAAGGTGGCCAACGTTCGGGCCGCCATCACCAAGTCACTGGACAAGGCCGTCGGCCGGGGAAAGCTGGAGCAGGCGGACGCCGATGCGGCGCTGGCGCGCTTGAGCGGCACGGTACAACTTGACGACCTGGCTGATTGCGACATCGTGATCGAGGCCATCGTGGAGGACCTGCACCCCAAGCAGGTGCTCTTCTCGAATCTCGATGAGATCGTCAAGCCAGAGGCCATCCTGGCGACCACGACCTCGTCGTTGCCGGTGATCGATCTGGCGACGCAGACCGAACGCCCCGAGCGTGTGGTCGGCATCCACTTCTTCAACCCGGCACAGATCATGAAGCTGGTCGAGGTCGTACACACGATTGCCACCGACGACGAGACGGTGGCTACGGCCCTGGCGCTGTGCGAGGCCGCCGGGAAGCACGCTGTGACCTGTGGCGACCGCGCCGGGTTCATCGTGAACGCGTTGCTCTTCCCGTACCTGAACGACGCAATCAAGATGTACGAGGCCAACTACGCGTCCTCCGATGACATCGATGCCGCGATGAAGGTCGGCTGTGGCTACCCGATGGGCCCGTTCGAACTTCTCGACACGGTCGGCCTGGACGTATCGCTGGCGATCGAACAGACCCTGTTCCGCGAGTTCCGCGAACGCGGTATGGCGCCGGCGCCGCTGCTGGAGCACCTGGTCACGGCGGGGTTCCTCGGTCGCAAGACGGGTAAGGGCTTCCGGGACTACCGTAAGTAGCCTATGAGCGAGTTCCTGCAGACGCTGCTGCGCACTGCCC
The DNA here is from genome assembly GCF_004382795.1 of Cumulibacter soli. NCBI lineage: Bacteria > Bacillati > Actinomycetota > Actinomycetes > Geodermatophilales > Geodermatophilaceae > Cumulibacter > Cumulibacter soli. The sequence continues at coordinate 4,265 of NZ_SMSG01000003.1, forward strand.
GCGAGGAACCGACGCGCGGGTGGTTGGAGACGAAGGCGCCTAACGGCGCCTTCGTCCGTCGCACCTGGTCGCAGGTGCATGACGATGCGCGCCGGGTCGCCGGGGGACTGCGCGAACGGGGCGTGACGCGCGGCGATGCAGTGGCGCTGTTCATGGGATCGCCGGCCGACGTAGCCGTAGCGGTACAGGCGTCATGGCTGATCGGCGCCAGCGTCACCATGCTGCACCAGCCGACCGCCCGCACCAACCTCACGACGTACGCCGAACAGACCGTCGGTGTGCTGCGGATGATCGGTGCGCGGGCGTTGATAGTGGGCGATCCATACGTCGATCTCGCGCAACATTTCGCGCCCGCAGCAGATCAACTGCGGGCGCGGTTAGTGCTGATGGCGGACCTGTTCGATTCCACTGCATCGATAGAAGTCGATGTGCAGGTTGCGGATGAGGACGACGTTGCGCTCCTGCAATTGACCTCGGGCTCGACCGCGGCGCCCAAGGCTGTGACCATCACGCACCGCTCGTTGATCGCGAATATGCAAGCGATGGTTATCGCGAGCGAGATCACCGATGACGACATCATGGTCTCGTGGTTGCCGACCTTCCACGATATGGGCATGGTCGGTTTCTTGAGCGTGCCGATGGTGTTCGGATTCCGCTTGGTGAAGGTGACGCCTGCTGATTTCGTGACCAGCCCGACGTCATGGATGCGGCTGATCAGCGAGCATTCCGCGACCATCACCGCGGCGCCGAACTTCGCGTACGGCGTAGCGGCGCGATCGTTGCAGAAGGCGACAGATCTCGATCTGTCATCGCTGCGGATTGCGTTGAACGGCGCTGAGCCGATCGATGCGGCGACGGTCGAGGCGTTCTGCCATGCCGGTGCTGCACATGGGTTGCGACCGGGCGCGATGCTGTGCGCGTACGGAATGGCCGAAGCCGCGTTGGCGGTATCGTTCGCGCCGTTGGATACCGGTCTGGTACTGGACAACGTCGATGAGCGAGCGCTGAGTGAGCGGCGGGTGGCCGAACCAGTCGATCGCGACAGCGGGTCGGCATTCGCGCTGCTAGGGCACCCCTTGCCAGGGATCGAAGTCGAGGTACGGGCCGAGGATGGGGGCACCTGTCCAGAACGACACGTGGGCAGGCTCACCATCCGCGGCACTGCGGTGACCAGCGGGTACCTGACCAGTGAAGGGTATCTGCCGGCGCTGGATGACGACGGTTGGTTGGACACTGGCGACGAGGGCTACCTGTGCGGCGGCCAGGTGGTGGTCTGTGGTCGGCTGAAGGACCTGATCATCCTTGCCGGTCGCAATATCTTTCCAACCGACATCGAACGCGCGGTTGAACGCGTACCAGGGATCCGACGGGGTAATAGCGCCGCCGTATCTCTGCCCGCCGGTGGCCGCGAGACAGTTGTGGTGATCGCCGAATCGCCGTACCACGACGATGCAGAGCATTCGCAACGGATCGCGCACGAGGTACGGATGGCGGCGTACGCCGATCTAGAGGTGCGCGTATCGAAGGTGGTACTCATCGCGCCGGGCACGCTGCCGAAGACACCATCGGGCAAGATTCAGCGGGCGCGGGTCCGGGCTGAGTTGCTGCGGGAATCCCCGAACGCCGATGCCTCGACATAACCGACGCCGTAGCGAGCCGCAGCGTACGTCCTCGGTCCCGGGCATCCTCGGGACCAGTAACGAGGTCGAGTGGAACGGTGAGCGGTGGCGCGTGGTGCCGGTGACCGGTTCGGCGGCGCGCAAGGAGTACCGCTGCCCGGGCTGTGATCAGGTGGTGCGGATCGGGCAGGGCCACGTAGTCGTCTGGTCGCAATACGACGTGGACGGCGACGATCGTCGCCACTGGCATTCGCCATGCTGGGGTGCCCGCGACCGGCGCGGTCCGGGCGTCAAGCGTTCCCGCAACGCGCCGCGCCGTTAGGCGACGCAGCGCGTTGCGGTCCTAGCGTCGGCCGCGGCGCCGAATGGCGCTGAGTTGCACCTGCCCCTGAGGGGACGAACTACCGCGGCGGCGGGTCACCAGGATCGGTGAATCGGCGTCCTTGGTAGCCGCCGCCGCTTCCGTATCGGTGTCAGCCGGTGAGGTGGGAGCGGTCTCTTCGGAGGCCTGCTCACTACCGGAGTCGGTCTCTGCGGCATCCTGCGCTACCTCTGCGCTGTCCGCGCTGCCGGAATCGTCTGTCGACAACTGTGCGGCACCGTCGGTCTCCTGCGCATCCTCAGCGGCTGGATCCTCGGCGGTAGGCTCGTCGGTGGCGTGCGTATCGGCATCGGCGTCAACATCGGTCGATGCCGAGCCATCGGCTGATACGGCGCCATCGGCTGACACAACGCCATCAGCATCGGTTGTGTCATCGCGTCCATCGGCGAACAGCGTCGGCGCCTCGGGCGCAGTGGCTGTCGGGGCGTCCACGTCCCGGTCGACGGGTAGATCCTCGGGCGCCTTGGCCAGGTACGCGGGGACGTTGCTGACGAGTTGGCCGATCTGTGCGATCTGCTGGGCGAGTGCCGATCGGATGTTCTGAAGTCGGTTCACCTCGTTCTCGGCCTCGGTGATAGCCACGCGTGAACGCTCGTTGGCGTCGGCGATAGTCGCGGTGGCGTCGGCGTGCGCCTGAGTGAGCATCGCGTCGGCTTCATCGCGGGAAGCCTGCAGTCGCTGTGCGGCATCTTCAACGGACACGCGTTCACGTTCTGCGGCCTCATCGCGCGAGGCCTTGTCGCGTTCGGCAAGTTCCTGATCGCTGGCCTTGCGACGAGCCGCGAGGGTGATCGTGAAATCGTCCTCGGCTTCCTGGCGGCTGGCCTCGGCATCGGCGGTCAGCTTCGCCGCTTCTGCCTGGGCGGTCGCCAAGGTTTCCTCGGCCTGCTTACGGTGCTGTTCCAGGTGTTCCGCGGCATTCTTCTTCGCCTCAGCCAGTACCTCGTCAGCCTCGCTGTGCCGGTCAGCGACGTACTGGTCGGCTTCGGCGCGGTCACTGGCCGCCTGTCGCGCCGCGGACTCGCGCTCCTGCGCGGCCGCGGCACGAACTTGCTCGGCATCCTTCTCGGCCTCGACCCGAATATCGGCGGCTTCCTCCTCGGCCAGGCGCAGCATCGACGCGATGCGTCCGCCCATGGTCTCGAAGGTCGGCGCCTGGGTGTGGCGCAACTCTTGCTTCAGTTCGTCGAGTTCGCCGGCGAGCCGTTCGGCGCGCACATGCGCGTCGGTAGCCTGCTGCGCGGCCTGATCACGCTCGGCGATCAGCGTGCGCAGGTCGTCCTCGAGTCGACTGATCGCGTCGTTGACCTGATTTCGCTCATAGCCACGCATGACTACGGCAAAGTCGCTGGTCGGCGCGCCCATCGGGATGAGGTCGTTGTTGTCTGGAGTCATAGAACCCTCAATTGCAAGAGATGGTCCGAGGTCGATACCCCTACCCTAATGCCCGAGAGCGCTACCAGACGGTGAGGCGTGCCTAGAGGTTACGGAATCGATTAATCTTCGGCAGCAACGCGTCGCGCTTTTCCTGATCGCTGACGCCGAGCCCTTCCTCGGGCGCCAGGCACAGCACGCCGACCTTGCCCTGATGCAGGTTCTGGTGCACGTCGAGGGCCGCCTGTCCCGTCTCTGCCAAGGGGTAGACCTTTGACAGAGTCGGGTGGATCAAACCCTTCTCGATCAGCCTGTTGGCTTCCCATGCCTCGCGATAGTTGGCGAAGTGTGAGCCCACGATGCGCTTGAGGTTCATCCACAGGTACCGGTTGTCGAACTCATGCATGAAGCCGGACGTCGAGGCGCACGTGGTGATGGTGCCGCCGCGCTTGGTGACGTACACCGATGCGCCGAAGGTCTCGCGGCCGGGATGCTCGAACACGACGTCGATGTCTTCACCGCCGGTGAGTTCGCGGATCTTGCTGCCGAATCGCTTCCACTCGTTGGGGTCCTGGGTGTGCTCGTCTTTCCAGAACTTGTAGCCCTCGGCCTTGCGGTCGATGACCAGTTCGGCGCCCATCGACCGGCAGATGTCGGCCTTATCGGGGGAGGACACGACGCAGACCGGAATCGCACCGCCGTTGAGCGCCATCTGGGTCGCGTACGAGCCGAGACCGCCGGAAGCGCCCCAGATCAACACGACATCGCCCTGTTTCATGTTGGCGCCGTTCTTGGAGACCAACTGCCGGTACGCGGTCGAGTTCACCAGGCCGGGGGAGGCGGCCTCCTCCCAGCTGAGGTGCTTGGGCTTGGGCATGAGCTGATTGGACTTGACCAGTGCGATCTGAGCCAGTCCACCGAAGTTGGTCTCGAAGCCCCAAATGCGCTGCTGGGGGTCGAGCATCGTGTCGTCGTGGCCCTGCGGGTCTTCGAGTTCGACCGACAGGCAGTGGGCGACGACCTCGTCGCCGGGCTTCCACTTCGAGACGCCCGGGCCGACGCGCAAAATCACGCCGGCGAGGTCGGAGCCGACGATGTGATACGGCAGGTCGTGGCGCTTGGCCAGATCACTGGTGCGTCCGTACCGCTTGAGAAATCCGAAGGTCGACATCGGTTCGAAGATCGACGTCCACACGGTGTTGTAGTTGACCGAGGACGCCATCACCGCGATCTGCGCCTCGCCCGGGCCAAGTTCGGGGGTGTCAACTTCTTGTAGGTGCAGGCTCTGGCGCGGGTCCTTGTCCCACGAGGCCAGGCCGTCAAACATGTTCTGTTCGTCTTCGCGGACGACGATCGCTTCGTAGGACTTCGGAACCTCGATGGAACCGATGCCGGAGGTGTCGCCGCTGAGAATCGCGTCGAGGATCTGGTTCATGGACATGGGTGCTCCTCGTTGGGGCGGACGGCGATAACGGTGGCCGTCGAAAATGGGGCGTAGCGGTCAGGGGTACCGACCAGTGGCGGTCGGTACTGGAGGTTTGGAACGATCGCGCTCGGACTAGTGGGCGCCCTCGGCGGGCTGTACCAGCTCGACGAGTACGCCGCCGGCGTCCTTCGGGTGAATGAAGTTGATCCGGGAGTCGGCGGTGCCGCGCTTCGGCTCGGGGTAGAGCAAGCGAACGCCACGCTCGCGCAGCGTCGCGCTGACCGCCTCGATGTCTTCGACGGTGTACGCCATCTGCTGCATGCCAGGTCCGTTCTTGTCGAGGAACTTGGCGATGGTGCTGTTCTCGTTCAGCGGAGCCAGGAGCTGGATGCTCGAACCGGAATCGCCTACGGCCATCATGGCCTCGCGCACGCCCTGCTCCTCGTTGACTTCTTCATGCGCCAGCTGCATACCGAAGACCGTCGAGTAGTACTCGATCGCCTTATCCAGGTCGGCTACGGCGATGCCTACGTGATTGATCTCGGTGAACATGCAAAAAACTCCTTCAGCGCTGAATATCGCTCATCGAAAATAGCAAAACCGAATCAGGTTCGGTCGATTGCGTGGCGTGATGCGGTTCACCCTACGGCGCCCGCTGCACGCCGTGGAGGCAGGAAGTAGCCTTCGGTGACAAACCATGCGTCATAAGGAGCACCACATGGCCGAGAAGTCTGCCCGTACGTCCGTCATCGTTTCCGGGGCGCGCACCCCTATGGGCCGTCTGCAAGGCTCGCTCAAGGGTTTCTCCGGCGCCCAACTCGGCGGCGTCGCTATCAAGGCCGCGCTGCAGCGCGCCGGCATCGCTGGTGAGCAGGTCGACTACGTAATCATGGGCCAGGTGCTGCAGGCGGGCGCCGGCCAGATCCCGTCACGTCAGGCCTCCGTCGCCGCCGGGATCCCGATGAGTGTCCCGTCGCTGACCATCAACAAGGTGTGCTTGTCGGGCTTGGATGCGATTGCGCTCGCCGACCAGTTGGTGCGCGCCGGCGAGTTCGATGTCGTCGTTGCCGGCGGTATGGAGTCGATGACCAACGCGCCGCATCTTCTTCCCGGCTCGCGTGCCGGTTACAAGTATGGCGCGTTCGAGGTGCTCGACGCGATGGCGTACGACGGTTTGACCGATGCGTTCGATCATGTCTCGATGGGCGAGTCGACCGAGGCGCACAACGGAAAGTTGAACATCTCTCGCGAAGAGCAGGACGAGTTCGCGGCCCGTTCACACCAGCGCGCGGCGGCCGCGATCGATCAAGGGCGTTTCGCTGAGGAAATCACCCCAGTCGAGATCCCGCAGCGCAAGGGCGAGCCGATCGTGTTCGACACCGACGAAGGCGTGCGCGCCGACACGACCGTCGAATCGCTGGCCAAGCTCAAGGCCGCCTTCGCCAAGGACGGCACGATCACCGCGGGTACCGCATCGCAGATTTCGGACGGCGCCTGCGCGGTTGTCGTGATGAGCAAAGAGAAGGCCACCGAACTCGGCCTGGAGATTCTCGCCGAGATCGGCGCGCACGGGAACGTCGCCGGACCGGACAACTCGCTGCAATCGCAGCCATCGAATGCGATCAACAACGCGCTGAAGAAGTCGGGTCGTGCGTTGAGTGAGATGGACCTGGTCGAGATCAACGAAGCCTTCGCCGCCGTCGGTATTCAGTCGATGCGCGATCTGGGCATCGACGCCGACAAGGTGAATGTGGACGGCGGCGCGATTGCGCTCGGGCACCCGATCGGTATGTCCGGCGCGCGCCTGGTGCTGCACTTGATCTACGCGCTTCGCTCGCGTGGCGGTGGCTCCGGCATCGCGGCGTTGTGTGGCGGCGGCGGTCAGGGCGATGCGTTGATCGTTGATGTCCCGGCGCCCGCGGCCAAGTAATGGCGGCTCTGACTCGAACGGCGAGCGTCTCCGAACTCGTCGAGCGTGCACGTGAGGGCAATGCTCGCGCGGTCGCTCGGTTGATCTCGCTCGTGGAGGACGCTTCGCCGAAGTTGCGGGAGGTCGCGGCCGAGCTTGCCCCGCACACCGGCCGCGCCACCATCGTGGGTCTGACCGGTTCGCCGGGCGTGGGAAAGTCGACGTCGACGTCCGCGCTGGTGCGTGCCTTCCGCAAACAAGGTAAGCGGGTCGGCGTGCTGGCGATCGACCCGAGTTCACCGTTCTCCGGCGGAGCGCTACTGGGCGACCGGATCCGGATGCAGGATCACGCCACCGATCCCGGCGTGTTCATTCGATCGATGTCTTCCCGCGGCCACCTGGGTGGACTGGCGTGGGCGACTCCTCAGGCGCTGCGAGTGCTGGACGGGACGGGCTTTGACGTCGTCCTGATCGAGACTGTCGGCGTCGGGCAGGCCGAGGTGGAGATCGCTTCGACGGCTGATACGACGCTGGTCCTGCTCGCGCCGGGGATGGGCGACGGAATCCAGGCCGCGAAGGCCGGCATCCTGGAGATCGCCGACGCGTTCGTGGTGAACAAGGCCGATCGTGACGGCGCCGACAATGTGGTGCGAGACTTGCGCAACATGCTGGGTCTGGGAGGTCGGCACTCCGAAGCCGGCGCCTGGCGTCCGTCGATCGTCAAGACGATCGCGGAGAAGGAAGAAGGCGTCGAGGACGTCGTTGAGGCCATCGAGAACCATCGCGCGTGGATGATCGACAAGGGTGTCCTGACCGAGCGGCGCATTGCGCGCGCATCGGGTGAGATCCTCGCGATCTCCATGACCACGCTGCGTGAGCGGATGGGTGATCTGTCCGGGCGGGCTTCGTTGCGCAAACTGTCCGAGCAGGTTGCCGCGGGTGAAACCGACCCGTACCTCGCCTCGGACACGATTGTCGCGGAGCTGGGCGCGTAGCGCACGGTACCGCGCGCGGCTCGGCGTTGGCTGGCATCCTCTCACCGCTAGGGTGGCTCTCGTGAGTACGTTGCCGTTGCCTTTCGACCCCATCGATCGCGCTGCTACCAATTGGGAGCAGGTGTGGGGCGATGCGACCCGGATGCGGCTGGCCACCTCAGTGATGCGGGTGCAGCAGTTGCTGATCAATTCCTACGACGAGGTGCTGCGCCCACATGGGTTGACATTCGCCCGGTTCGAGGCGTTGGCGCTGCTGCGGTTCTCCCGCGCCGGGTCGTTGCCGATGAAGATTATCGGCGATCGGCTGCAGGTGCACCCGACGTCCGTGACGAACATTGTCGAGCGGCTCTCGGCCGCGGGGCTGGTCGAGCGCCGTCCGAACCCGCGCGACGGCCGCGGTGTGCTGGCGGAGTTGACCGATCATGGTCGCACGGTGGTGGAGGCTGCGGCCAAGGATCTGATGCAGCGCGATTTCTCCTTGGGGGCCCTCGATGACGCCGAGGTCGGCGCCGTCGTGGCAACCTTCACTCGGCTGAGGCACAGCGTGGGCGACTTCGAATAGCTAACCCCAACCCGCGGGTGATTTATGTCGCATTCGGTGATCAGGTGACCTCTAGCCTCAAGTACTAGGAAGTCCTACTATTTATGTGTAGGGCCTGATGGGCTCGACGGCTTGATATCGCGAGTTAATCGCAGATAGGTGGAATCCATGACTGCAGAGAACCCCGCCCGCGCACGTTGGCAGCGGGCGTACGACGAGGCGATCGCCAAGGGTCGGTACGTCGATCGCGACTACACGACGCTGTCCGGTGTTGAGGTAGCGCCGGTCTACGGACCTGCCGACGAAAGCGCGGTCGAGGACTTCGAGCGCATCGGATACCCGGGTCAGTTCCCATTCACTCGCGGCCTGCACGCCACCGGATACCGCGGTCGCCCATGGACGATCCGCCAGTTCGCCGGCTTCGGCAACGCCCAGCAGACCAACGAGCGTTACAAGATGATCCTCGGCGCCGGCGGTGGCGGCTTGTCGGTCGCCTTCGACATGCCCACGCTCATGGGTCGCGATTCGGACGACGGTCTGTCCATCGGCGAAGTCGGTCACTGTGGTGTCGCGATCGACTCCGCGGCGGACATGGACATCCTGTTCGACGGCATCAACCTGCAGGACGTCACCACCTCGATGACCATTTCGGGGCCAGCGGTGCCGGTGTTCTGCATGTACATCGTCGCCGCTGAGCGTCAGGGCGCCGACATCAGCAAACTCAATGGCACCCTGCAGACGGACATCTTCAAGGAGTACATCGCGCAGAAGGAGTGGCTGTTCGCTCCGGAGCCGCACCTGCGCCTGATCGGTGACCTGATGGAGTACACCTCCGCAGACATCCCGGCGTACAAGCCGCTGTCTGTCTCGGGGTACCACATCCGCGAGGCCGGATCGACCGCCGCACAAGAACTGGCCTACACCCTTGCCGACGGTTTCGGATACGTCGAACTCGGTCAGTCTCGCGGCCTGGACGTCGACGTGTTCGCGCCAGGTCTGTCGTTCTTCTTCGATGCGCACGTCGATTTCTTCGAGGAGATCGCGAAGTTCCGCGCCGCTCGTCGCATCTGGGCGCGCTGGCTGCGGGACGTGTACGGCGCGAAGAGTGAGAAGGCGCAGCAGTTGCGCTTCCACACCCAGACCGCGGGTGTGTCGTTGACGGCGCAGCAGCCTGACAACAACATTGTGCGGACCGCGATCGAGGCACTGTCGGCGGTGCTCGGTGGCACTAACTCGCTGCACACCAACGCGCTCGACGAGGTACTGGCACTGCCGTCCGAACACGCCGCGCAGATCGCGCTGCGCACGCAGCAGGTCATCATGGAAGAGACTGGCGTGCTCAATGTCGCCGACCCGCTCGGTGGCTCCTGGTACGTCGAGGAGCTGACGGACAAGATCGAGGCCGAGGCCGAGAAGATCTTCGAGCGGATCATGCGCTTCGGTGGCGGCAAGGATGCCCAGCACGAGATCGGCCCGATCACCTCGGGTCTGCTGCGTGGCATCGAAGAGGGTTACTTCATGTCCGAGATCGCCGACGCCGCGTTCATCTACCAGGCGTCGCTGGAAAAGGGCGACAAGAAGGTTGTCGGCGTCAACACGCTGACCTCCACCGATGAGCAGGAGCTCGAGATCCTGCGCGTCAGCCACGAAGTAGAGCTTGAGCAGCGGCGCGTGCTGGAAGCCCGTAAGGCCGGTCGTGACGAAGCCAAGGTCTCCGGGGCGCTCGACGACATGATCGCGGCCGCACGTGGGTCACAGAACATGATCCCGTCCATGCTCGAAGCATGTCGGGCCGAAGCGACGCTGGGCGAGATCTGCAACGCGCTACGCGACGAGTGGGGCGTGTACCGCGAGCCGGCGCGCTTCTGAGATCTACCGTCCTGATGCGGTGGGTGCGGCCTGACACTCCCAGTGAGTGCGGCCGAACCCACCGCATCACGCGTGTGCGGGGTAGGAACTAGGCTGAGCGTATGCAGACTCGCCTCAGCGATACCGCGTACCTCGATTCTTTGGATCGCTCCACCGCAAGTATCGCGGCGCTCGCCAGCAGTATGGACACCGCCAGCCACATACCTTCGTGCCCGAACTGGAACGTGCGGGACCTGCTTGAGCACCTCGGTGGTGTGCACGCGTGGTCACGCAGCGTGATTGCCGGCGGCAACCCCCGTGATCCGAAGCCGCTGTTGAACGGCGCAGAGCCGGTTGCCTGGTACGCCGACCAAGCAGCCGCCATGCTCGAAGCGATGCGCGCTGTTGATCCCCAGCAGTCTTCGTGGTCATTCCGCCCAGCCGAGCCGGTGGCGGCGTTCTGGTTCCGGCGTCAAGCGCACGAGACCGAGATGCACCTCCTCGATCTCGCGCTCGCCGCCGGTGAGGTGGACGCGCACAGCCCGGCGCTGGCTGCGGACGGCGTGTCCGAGACACTGGATGTGATGGTGCCGCGGATGAATCGTGATCGCCGCGTCGCCGTGGCTGCGCCGATTCTGTTCTCAGCCACCGACACCGGCGGGCATTGGCTGATCCGTCCGGCCAGCGAGCCCGCGGTCGTCGACTACACATATTCTGAGGGCCCAGCACCCGAGCAGGCTGCCGTACGCGTCTCGGCGACCGCGGACGCTCTGCTCACGGGTATGTGGCGGCGTACGCCGTACCAAGGCTGGGAAATCTCTGGGGATGTTGCGGTGTTGACTGAACTGATGGACTCATCGCTCACTCCGTGAGGAATGGACTTCTCGAACCACCGATGAAAGGGATCTGACGTGACCCGACCCCGTCCCGAACAGGCCGCAGCACTCTCCGCCGCATTGTCTGGCGCTGTCGACCTCAGCGGTCTGAAGGCCCGCGCCGAGGCGGCGCGTAACCCAGCGGCTCCCGACGATGCCTCCGCGCCGACGGCCGAGGGCGCGGCCCCCGGCGGCCAGGAGCCACCCGCTGCCGGCGGCCAGTTCGTGGTCGAGGTGACCGAGGCCAACCTGCAGCAGGTTCTCGAACAGTCCATGCAGGTGCCGGTGATCCTGGAGTTCTGGATCGCGAACGCCGATCAGTCGCAGCAATACGGTGACACGTTCATTCGACTCGCTGAAGAGGGTCAGGGCACATGGCTTCTGGGGCGAGTCGAAGTCGAGTCTCAGATGCGCGTTGCACAGGCGATGCGGCTACAGGGCGTGCCCGCTGTTCGCGCCGTATTCCAAGGGCAGATGGTCGCCGAGTTTGATGGACTGCAGCCCGAACAGCAGGTTCGCGAGTTCCTCAAAGCAGTTGTCGAAGGCACCGGGGGAACACTGCCCGAAGGCGCCGGTCCCCAGGAGGATCCTCGCGTGGAGCAGGCTGAGGCCGCCGTCGCTGCCGGCGAGTTGGACCGAGCCGAGGAGTTGTACCAATCGCTGCTGGCTGATCAGCCGGCTCACCCGCTGGCTAAGGACGCCATCACGCAGATTCAGTTGATGAAGCGGTTGGATGCCTCCGCGGACAGCGACGGCTCAGATGTGATCGCGCAGGCCGATGCGTCGCCGGAAGACCTGCAGTTAGCCTTCAAGGCCGCGGATCTGCAGATCGCGGCGGGGCAGTATGACTCGGCATTCGGTCGGCTGTTGACGTTCGTGCGCGGCACCGATCAGGATGCGAAGGATCAGGCGCGCGAGCGGCTGATCGAACTGTTCGCGATCGTCGGAAACGCTGAGCCGGCAGTGGCCACAGCCCGCCGAGACCTAGCCTCGGCGCTCTTCTAGAGCTGCCCTGTAGAACTGGAGATCCGCAAGCGGTTCTACCGGTCGGAGAGCTGACGAACTAGGCAGCCAGACACGCCGCAGCGGTACCTTCCGGGTCGTTCCGGGCGTCGAGGACGGCCTGACGGAAGGTATCGATCCGATCGAACGAGTCCATTCCGTACGTGTTGATGATCGTGTCATCCTGGCCGATCGCGATCAGCAACATGACCGCCTCGTCGAGGTCGCCGGCGGAGAGTTGCAGCGTGCCGAACGGTGACTGAACCTGTGCCACCGTGGTCTCGAATGCCGCACCGGCGTAAGCGCCAACGAGGCATAGACGTGCGGCGAATCCTTCGGGGCTGTCTTCTTCGACGCCTGAGACGTCCTGTATTGCCTCGCCGTATCCGAGTGCAATAGCCGTCATTGCGGCAAAGTCGCCAAATTTGTCATAAGCCTGTTTGACGAGTTCTTCACCGGCTTGAACGGTTTTATCGTCGGTGCAATAAAAGACCTGTTCGACACTCTGTCCGCCGCAGGATTGCGGCGAGCCCTGGAAAGTCTCGGTGGGTACATCGCTCCAGTTATCGGCGACCGCGTCCGCGAACGTATTCATCTCCACGGGGATATCGGTCAGCATCTGGTCATACGCCATGTTGCCGGAGTTGGCGTAATCCTCCTGGGAGGTATACGGAATTGCCGCGTACTCGCGATCCGGGCCGAACGAGTTGAGGCAATGTTGCGGGCCCTCATTGAACCCCTCCTGGAATGCACCCACGCGGTCGAACGCAGAACCATGCGCGTTCGGATCACTCGCTGAGGCCCCGGGCTCATCGCGCAGTAGCAGGTAGCCACCGAGCACGGTGTCGAGGTCCGAACTGGTCGCATGGAAGTGCGGGGTACCTTGCACCGTCTGCTCGGTGAATACGCCGGCGTAGCAGTCGGCCTGCCCTTCAATGGCGATGCCTTGGTTGCTGGGCTGTCCGACCCGGTTCTGGATTGCGTGGCCGAACTCGTGAGCCATCACCAACGGCACGATGAAATCGCCGTACTGATCGGCGAGTTGCTGCAGGAATGCTCGGTCATAGCCGATTGCGTCGTCCGACGGGCAATAGAAAGCGTTGTTCGCCGCCTGCTGGCGATCCTGATCGCTAAAGCAGGGGATGGCCATCGTGCCGTTCACGTCGTAGGCGTGCACGCCACCGCTGAGCGGCTCTAGCGAGGTACCGAACGCACTCTCGAAGGTGTCATCCCAATACGCCATGACGTCGTCGAGCGAGTTCGCGACGAGTTGGTCGATATCGCTGCCATCACCATTAACAATCTCCATATCGGACGGCGGAGCGTCCGACTTGACCCCGCCCGTGGCCGGGTTTGCGAAACCGCTGACGGTGTGGGTGCACCCCGTGGCTACGAACACCGCCATCAAGAGTGCGAGGAGGCCGAATAGACGGCCTGGACGGCGTGTGCTCACGGATGACCTCGCGCGTGTTCGTGAAATAGGTGCGGAACTAACGATATGCCATCCGTAGTGCACGGACGCGCATCAACAAAGTCTAGGTGCGCGGGTGTTATGCGGTGGTAGCCGCCAACGCGAACCAGACGGCGCCTAGAGGCGGCACGGTGATTACCGCCGATGCGGACTGACCGTGCCACGGCACATCCTCGGCGTGCACCGAACCGAGGTTGCCCACGCCGCTCCCGCCGTACTCGGGGGCATCGGTATTGAGGACCTCGCGCCATGTTCCGGAGCAGGGCAGTCCGATCCGGTAGTCGTGGTGCGGTGTGCCGGCGAAATTGATCACACAGGCCAGCGCAGTGCCGTCCTTGGCGTACCGCAGAAAAGCCAGCACATTGCGGTGAGCGTCGTTGGCCTCCAGCCACCGGAAACCGGACGGGTCGGTGTCGAGTTCGTACAGTGCCGGCGTACGGCGATACCGCGCGTTCAAGTCCGATACGAGACGCTGCACACCCGCGTGCCCTGGGTCGGCCAGCAGGTCCCAGCGAACGCCGCTTTGCTCCGACCACTCCGTGGGCTGCGCGATCTCACACCCCATGAACAGCAACTTCTTCCCCGGATGGCTCCACATATATGCGAGGTAACCGCGCACGCCTGCGCGCTGTTGCCAGTCATCGCCCGGCATCTTCGCCAGCAGTGAACCTTTGCCGTGTACGACCTCGTCGTGGCTGATCGGCAGTACGTAGTTCTCGCTGTAGGCGTACACCATGGAGAAAGTCAGTTCGCCGTGGTGGTGGGAGCGATGAACCGGATCCTTCTCGACGAACCGCAGCGAGTCATTCATCCAACCCATGTTCCATTTGAACCCGAATCCGAGCCCGCCTTCGTCGACGCGACGGGTTACGCCCGGCCAGGCGGTCGACTCCTCGGCGATCGTGACGATTCCGGGGGCTTTGGCATAGAGGACGGTATTGAATTCGCGCAGGAAGGCGACGGCGTCGAGGTCTTCGCGGCCGCCATGCTCGTTCGGCGTCCATTGGCCGTCTTCGCGGGAATAGTCTAGGTACAGCATCGATGCCACCGCGTCGACCCGCAGACCGTCGATGTGGAACTCCTCGGCCCAGTAGAGAGCGTTTGCGACCAGGAAGTTGCGTACTTCGCGGCGGCCGAAGTTGAACACGTAGGTGCCCCAGTCCGGATGCTCACCTCGGTTCGGATCGGCGTGTTCGTACAGCGGTGTGCCGTCGAAGCGGCCCAGTGCCCACGCGTCTTTGGGGAAGTGGGCCGGCACCCAGTCGACGATGACGCCGTACCCGGCTTGGTGCAGCCGGTCGATCAGATAACGCAGGTCGTCGGGGGAGCCCAAACGCGCGGTCGGTGCGTAGTACGACGTCACCTGGTAACCCCAACTGCCGCCGAACGGGTGCTCGGCGATCGGCATCAACTCGACGTGGGTAAAGCCGGTGCCGGCCAGATAGTCGACGAGTTCGTCGGCGAGGGCCCGATAACTCAGGCCAGGTTTCCACGATCCCGCGTGCAACTCATAGACGCTCATCGGCGCCTTATGCCAGGCGATCTGCGCACGCTCCCGCATCCAGTGCGCATCACCCCACGTGTGCGCGGATTCGACCACGCGCGAGGCCCATGCCGGCGGGACGTCGGTGCCGAACGCGAGCGGGTCGGCCTTTTGACGTACGACACCGTCGGCGCCGGTGATCTGAAACTTGTAGTACACCTCGGCCGAGACTCCCGGGATGAAAATTTCCCAGACCCCACTCGCGCCGATCGACCGCATGGGGTACTGCTGAGCACCCCACGAATCGAAGTCGCCGGTGACCGTCACGCCACGAGCGTTCGGTGCCCACACGGCGAACGACACGCCCCGGGTGCCGTCGAGCTGACGTACGTGCGCGCCGAGGACCTCCCAGAGGCGCTCATGGCGGCCCTCACCGATGAGGTGGCAGTCCAGTTCACCCAGAGTCGGCAGCCAACGATAGGCATCGTCTGTGATGTGGGTGGCGTCCGGATAAGACGCTTCGAGGCGGTAGTCGGCGACGGTGCCAGCGATGACCGCGCCGAAGATTCCGGGATCGGCCAGCAACGTCATTGGCACGCGTTGATCGCCGATCAGCACCGACACGGCGCTCGCCTGCGGCCGGTACGCACGAATCACCACGTGGGCGTCATCGAGGCGATGGATACCCAGAATGGAGTGCGGGTCATGATGTGTACCGCTCACCAGGCGCGCGACATCGTTCGCGTCGATCGCCGGTGCGGGCGTGGCGTCGGTCATCGGGACTCCTTCGCTGTGCGGACAAGCCTAGTGAGCACGGGTACTCACCGCCCGCACAACGCCGCAACCGCAGCGAGCGGTATCCGGATTCGCTCCGGCCGATACGTCGCCTCGTACGCCACTTCGTAGAGGGCTTTGTCCAGGACCAGTGCATCGAGCACCCGGCGATGTACGGCGTCCGGCTGCTGAAGGTGATAGCCCTCCAGGAACATGCGGCAGTTGCGGCTGGCCCATTCGCTGGCCAGCGACTCGCTACCGGAATTCCAACGCGCGGCGTAATCGAACGATCGCAGCACCCCGGCGATGTCCCGCATGACCGTCTCCGGCGCGCTCCGTTCGGTGAGCGGGCGCCGCGGTTCGCCCTCGAAATCCACCAGCGCCCAACCGGAATCGCCGAACAACGTCTGGCCCAGGTGGAGGTCCCCGTGAATGCGCTGCACACTCATGCTCTCGCGCGCGCCGGCGAGGTCCTCGAACGTCGTGCGTGCCGTGTCCAAGTACGGGGTCAGCTGCGTGAGGTCCGCGACGGCCTCCAGGCGGGCGAGCAAACGTCGAGAAAGGTCGGCGCCGTAACCGGGAACCGCGTGCTCGCCGAGCGCCGTGCCCAGATCGGCGTGCACAGCACCGAGTGCGATTCCCAGCTCGTACGCCGATCCTGGGAAATGCTGTTCAGCGGCGCCGTCGGCGAACCGAGCAGCGTCGGCGACGGCCAACGAGAACCCGTCCTTGCCACTGACATGTCGGTGCACCGCGAGCAGGTCGAACTCACCGCTGCCCGTGCGTAGCGTCGCCCACCCGACGAGTGCCGGAACATGCGCGTTCCCGGCCGCGCGCAGTGCGGCGCCGATGTCGATTTCTGGATTGCGTCCGGGGTGGAGTCGGCGAAACACCTTCAGCACGTGCCGCGACGTGGTGAGGGTGGTATTCGACTGATCGCGCGGCTGAGTGCCGACGTCATCAAGTTGCAGCGGCTCGTCGTCCTGCCACGTCGAGGTGAGCGACGCATGGCGACCGGTGCCGAGCATGGCCACGGCATGTGCGGCGGTGACCGGGTGCGCCAATGCATCGAACCAGAGATGTCCGTCGGCGCGGATGACCTCCTCGATCGGGCCCGCTCCTTGGCATCGAGCCATGGCCAGCAGCCAGTCGGACGGCCCGTGCGCACCGTGGGCTGTGACGATCCACCAGGCGATCTCCAAACCCTCTTCAACGGGTGCGGCAGCGAACTCGTCGATCGTGATCTGATCGACGTCGCGTGCGCCGAACCAACGCTGAGTGCCCAGCCATCGCCGCAGTTCGCCGTCGGGAGGACGTTTCACGGAGCGAGCCGCAGGATGTGTGCCGGTTCGCGCTCGCTGGACAACTCGACGAAGTTCGCTTCTCCCCAGTCGTACCGCTCGCCGGTGAGCTCGTCGATGACCGTGAACCGGTCATGCCAGTCGAGGCCGAGAGCGGGCAGGTTCAGGCGCACGGTGGTCTGCACGGTTGCGGCTGAATCCAGTGCGCAGCACACGAGCACGACGTCACCGGAGCGCGGCTCACGCCGCGAGAAGACGATGACCTGTTCGTTGTCGCTGTGGTGAAAGGTGAGGTTGGCGATGCTGCTGAGGACGGCCGGGTGCGCGCGGCGGATCGCGTTGAGCCGCTGCACGAAAGGTTCGAGGCTCGCGCCGTCCTCGAGCGCTCGCTGCCAGTCTCGGGGGCGGGGCTCGTACTTCTCGCTATTCGCGTACTCCTCGCTGCCATCGACCGCGGGGGTGTGCTCGTACAGTTCGTATCCGCTGTACATTCCCCATGATCCCGACATCATCGCCGCGAGGACCGCGCGGATCTTGAACATCGCCGGTCCACCCGTCTGTAGCGACGCATGCAGGATGTCCGGCGTATTAACGAACAGGTTCGGCTTCAGATAACCCGCTGAGCAGACCAGGTCCTTGCCGAACTCCTCGAGTTCGCCCTTGCTCGTCCGCCAGGTGAAGTACGTATAGGACTGCGAAAACCCCCGCATCCCCAAGCCCTTCATCATCGCTGGGCGGGTGAATGCCTCGGCGAGGAACAGGACGTCCGGATAGTTACGTTTGATCTCCCAAATCAGCCACCCCCAGAAACCGACTGGTTTGGTATGCGGGTTGTCCACGCGGAAAATGCGTACACCCCGCTCGACCCAAAACGTGACGATTCGCAGAATCTCGGTATACAGCGACTCGGGCGCGTTGTCGAAGTTCAGTGGATATATGTCCTGGTACTTCTTCGGGGGGTTCTCGGCGTACGCGATCGTGCCGTCCGCGAGTGTGGTGAACCACTCGGGGTGCTCTTTTACCCATGGGTGGTCAGGTGCACATTGCAGTGCCAGGTCGAGGGCGACCTCCAGCCCTAGTTCGGTAGCGCGGTTGACGAACGCGTCGAAGTCTTGCAGGTCGCCCAGATCCGGGTGTACGGCGTCGTGTCCGCCGAATCGTGAACCGACTGCCCACGGCGAGCCGTGATCAGCGGCGCCCGCAACGAGGGTGTTGTTCGGACCCTTCCGGTTGACCTCGCCAATCGGGTGGATCGGCGGCAGGTACACCACGTCGAAGCCCATCTGCGCGATCCGAACCAGTTCGGTGGCCGCAGTCGCGAACGTGCCGTGTACGACGGTGCCGTCGCTGGCGGTGCCACCGGTGGAGCGGGGGAAGAATTCGTACCACGCACCGACGGAAGCGCGCGGGCGGTCCACCCATAGCCGATACATCGGCGAGGCGGTGACGAAGTCGCGCACGGGCTCGTCGTACATCGCGGTGGTCACCGGTTCACTGAGCGCGAGGCGGAGCCGATCGCTGACGGCGCGACTCGTGTCCGCGAGTTGGTCGGCCGCGGCGCGTAAGGCGTCGGCGTGAGCGCTGGGTACTTCTGCCGCTCGGCGCAACAGGCCGACCCCGGTTGCCAGGTCGTTGGCGAGTTCGCTCGCGTCCTGCCCGGCGTTCCGCTTGGCTTCGATGGCGTGTAGCCAAGTCGCCCACGGATCGCTGAATGCCTCGACGTAGTATTCCCAGGCACCCTCACCGGGGAGATCTACGGCCGCATGCCACCGATCGGTACCAGGCGCTCCCGGGCGCATGCGCGCCGTCACCTGCTCCGCCTCGCCGCGGCGCAGCACCAGCGTCGCGCCCAACGCGTCGTGGCCTTCCCGAAACGCAGTCGCGGCGAACTCTATGCGCTGGCCCGGGATACCCCGTAACGGAAATCGTCCGCTGTCGACGGTAGGGGAGACATCAATGATGGCGAACCTGTCGGTTTCGATGGCCGTGGTGATGCGCGCGGCAGCGTCCATGCGCTCATCCTCGCAAATGCCGGCCGTTGCCTCCAGGGCGTCAGGAGGTTGAGATGTGTGGCGCTCGACGCGCCGTCAGGCGTTCCCTGAGTAGGTCGCCACGGTCCAGCCGAACAGCAGACGCGTGCCGGGGGTGATCAGCACCTCCTGGTACTGCTCGAGCCGGGTCCAGTCCTGCGCTCCCGGGGGTGCGATATGGGTGCCGTTGAGCGAGCCGAGGTCGGTCAGGACCACCTGCGCACCGCGGATGGCCAGCAACGCGTGTGCGCTGGACAGCACGGTATCCGGATCGATGACGGTGAGCGCGGCTGCTTGCCCCGACTGCACCCGCGGATCCTTCTCGGGACGACGACCAACCACGTAATCGCGATCGAGCGCGAACGTAGACCCGTCCTCGAAGACAATCGCACCGACGGTTGGTGTCGATTGTGCATTCGGCGGCTCCGCGGTCCTCGCCTCGTCGATGGGCAGTGGCTGCGCCGGTCCTGCCGGGCGGACATCGCGTAGATCGACGAGTTGGTAATCGGGCGCCGGCACAAACTCCCGCGCCCCACCGGCGTCCTGCCCGTCTACCGACGCGGCGTCGGCCGGGCTAGCCCAGGACCCTGGTGCACCAACCTCAGGTAGCGGCTGCCCGGCGCTGGGCTGCGCATCCGGCGACGGCTGAGCCGGGTGCGGACCGGTCGAAGGTACGGCGTAATTCGCTCCGGTCTCGGCGCCGTAATCGGACGTCCCGTCCTGGTGCACGTACTCACCGGTGCCGCCAGTGGGCGCATCGGTGCTGGGGAGGCCAATGCCGGTCCCCACTGCGCCGCCCGCGCCGGCAGCACCGCTCGCGCCGGCAGCACCGCCCGCGCCGGCACCAGCAGCAGCGCTCGCGCCCGCACCGGCGGCCGCGGCTAGTCCACCGGCCCCCGCCGCGAGGCCGGCGGCACCCGCGGCGACGCCCAGTGCGTTTGGAGTCGATCCGGAGCCACGCTCCGCGTCGGCCGCGTCGCCGTCCGCCGTTTCCCAGTGCGTTCCGGACTCACCTTGCCCGGCCGGCGCGCTTGGCTCGACGCCGGCTGCGATCACATCAGCGTCGTGATGAGCGGGCTCGTGGACAGTTGTGGCAGGCTCGGGCGCCTGGGGCGGACCGTCCGCCGATACCGCCTCGCCCGACACCGCCTGTGCCGATTCGTCGGCCGATTCCGCCTCTGCCGCAGCCACCTGCGTGTAACTTCCGGTGTTGCCGCTAGCGTGGCGCCGTCCGGTCGGCAGCGGGTGGACCCAAGCGCCACCACCGGGCACGGCACCGCCGTCGAGGTCGAGGAGTTCACGGACCGGCTCCGGGTTCGCCTGAGGCTGCCCGATGCCGACGTACACCGATTCGGACATCGCGAACGGCACCGTGATTCCGAGTTCACCGTGCCCGGTCGCAGGAGCGACATCGGACTGATTGCGTACGGTGACCGGTCCACGCAGCAGACCTTGCGCGCGATCACCCGAGACGATCAACGCGGCGAAGACGGTGCTGGGGTGCTCCTGAAGCACCTGCTGAAGCGAGCCGAGCGCGCTGGCGAGATCTGCGCCGCCCGGGTCGGTACCCGGCTCCAGTTGCAACACGCCCCCCAGTGCCTCCCAGGCGGCGGAGGTCGTTTCGGCACCGACCCACAGCAGGCTGTCGGCATTGCGGGCAACGATGCCGTGGCCAGGAACAACTTCGTAACGCAGGGTCATCTCATCGCTTCCACAGTGCATCGAGCCGGTCGGCCAGATCACCGGCGGTCTTGGGTCGCTCATCGGAAGTCCGCTCGATGCACTGGCGCACGATACGTTCGATCGGCTCGGGAAGTCCGGTAGCGACGGTGGGTTGATTGTCCAGGATGGTGCTCAACGCGGCGGTCGGTTGGCTCTCATCCAGATTGGGATACAGCGTTCGGCCCGACGCTGCGTAATGCAACGTCGCGCCGAGGGAGAACAAATCGCTGGAGCGGCTCGGGGCCTTGCCCCGCAGTACGTCTGGGTCCAAGTAGGCCAGGTGGGGCTGGCCCAAGCGTCCCGTGAGGGTCATTCCGGGGCTGAGGTAACCTGACAACCCTGGGTCGGCGAGTTTCGCTCCGTGCGGGTGCAAGACCACCGCGCCGGGATGGATGTTGCGATGAGCGATTCCGGCCTCGTGCAGGTCATGCGCTCCGCGGGCCGCACAGGAGATCGCGCGTAACACGTCGGCGAAGTTGAGTTGAGTAGCCGGTGCTGCGAGGCTACCGCCGGGAAGGTGCTCCATCGCGCAATAGACAACACCGTCGTTTCGACCGACCTCCCACAGTTGCACCAGGAAGTCCGAGCGAATCTCGGCGATCGCGCGCAATGCTGTTGTGATCGTCTCGAACGTACTGTTGGCATCCGCGCCGGCGTCGGCCGGAATAACCTTCAGGACAGCGTGCTCGCCGTGCACAGCCAACCGTCGTGGTGTCTTGGCCAGCACGAACGACCCGCCGCTGCCGAGCGCTCGCACGACGTCGAAATCGGCGACCCGATTCACCGCAAACGCGGGATGTCCGGTGTTGTCCTGTTGCATGCGTCGCCCCTCACTGTCACCGCAGACTCTAGTCGGCCGGTGCGGTATGAAAAAAGAACCTGCGCTCAAGTGGCATATCGCACGTAGCGGCAGCACGGACCCCATCGTGCCCGCGTAGCCCGCTTAAGGTTTGATGGAGCATGTGTTTACGCCAAGTCCGCTGGACGAGTACGAGTCGGATCCCGACCTCGTCATCGACATGCGTGACGTGTCGGTGCGGCGAGGCCAGACCACGTTGCTGCACGACCTCTCCTGGCAGGTAGAGCTCGACGAACGGTGGGTGGTGCTCGGGCGCAATGGCGCCGGCAAGACCACCACGCTGCAATTGGCAGCCGCTCAGATGCACCCGACTTCAGGGTCGGTACACGTGCTTGGCGAGCGCGTGGGCAAGGTCGACGTCTTCGAACTGCGCCCGCGCATCGGCTTAGCCTCAGCGGCGCTGAACGCGAGGGTGCCGCCGCAGGAACAGGTGGTCGATATTGTTCAGTCTGCGGGTTATTCCGTCATCGGTCGGTGGCGCGAACGCTACGACAGCATGGACACTGACCGGGCGCTGGAATTGCTGGAGCAGTGGGGGATAGCGCGTCTCGCCAATCGTGAGTACGGCACTCTCAGTGAGGGCGAGCGTAAACGGACCCAGATCTGTCGCGCGCTGATGACCGATCCGGAATTGTTGCTACTCGACGAGCCCGCCGCCGGTCTGGACCTGACCGGTCGCGAGGATCTACTGGGGCGGCTCAGTGAGTTCGCCGCTGACCCGTTCGCTCCGGCGATGGTCATGGTGACGCATCACGTCGAGGAGATCCCTCGCGGATTCACACATCTGCTCATGCTTCGCGAAGGCGGCGTCGTACGCCAAGGGTTACTGGAGCAGGAGATGAACGAGCAGGCGATCAAGGACACCTTCGGCTTGGACGTTTTTCTCAGCCAGCGCCGTGGGCGCTACTTCGCGTCAATCGGGTAATAGGCATCACGCACCACCTCCGCATACCACCACCGCCGTCCGACAGCCGCGTGGGACGGTCCGTACACAAGGAGCAACACATGGGTGAGTTCGTCAGGCTCGAGATCGCTGACGGTATCGGCACCATCCGACTGGATCGGCCGAAGATGAACGCGTTGAGCCGCCAGGTTCAGGAAGAGATCCGCGAGTGCGCGATCGAAGCCTCGCGCAACGACGACGTCAAGGCCGTCATCGTGTACGGCGGGGAGAAGGTGTTCGCAGCTGGCGCGGACATCAAGGAAATGGAACAGATGAGCTACCAGGAGATGTCCGTGCAGGCGCACGAGCTCCAGGCCTGTTTCGCTGCCGTAGCGCAGATTCCGAAGCCGACGGTTGCCGCCGTGACCGGGTACGCCCTCGGTGGCGGAATGGAACTCGCGATGTGCTGTGACATCCGGATCCTCGCTGAGGACGCCAAGGTCGGCCAGCCGGAAATTCTGCTCGGCATCATCCCCGGTGGCGGCGGCACACAGCGGCTCGCTCGCCTGGTCGGTCCGGCGAAAGCCAAGGACATCATCTACACCGGTCGCTTCGTCGATGCCGACGAGGCGATGCGTGTTGGTCTGGCCGACAAGGTTGTACCTGCGGCCGATGTCTACACCGCCGCGCAGCAGTGGGCCGGTCAGTTCTCCGGGGGCGCTTCGCTGGCGCTCCGCGCGATCAAGGCGGCCGTCGATGATGGCTTGAATGGCGACCTGGCCACGGGGTTGAAACTGGAGAGCAACCTGTTCGCCGCGCTCTTCGCGACCGAGGATCGGGCGATCGGGATGAAGTCGTTCGTGGAGAACGGTCCGGGTAAGGCGCAGTTCACAGGCAACTAGTCATCCTCGGATGACGTACGACGAAGGCCGGTCCATCACTGGACCGGCCTTCGTTTCGTTGAAGCCGCTCTTTTACGTATGAGGATCTAGCCGCAGCACCCGCCGCCGCAGCACCCACCGCCACCGCCGCCGGGCTGCTCGTCCGCTTGGGCGGCGACCTGCTGGAGCACCATCAGCAACGTCGAGACGTCCTGCGCTCCGGAGATGCCCCAACGGGAGGCGAAGACGTACGTCGGGACCGAGGTGATCCCAGCGCCGCGTGCGGCGTCCTGCTGCTCGAGGACGACGTCGATGCCGGCGTCGGAGGAGAGGTACTCCTCGACCTTGACCTCAAGACCAGCCTCGTCGCACAGTTTCTGCAGGACGTCGTCCGCGCCGATGTTTTCGCCGCAGGTGAAATGAGCAGCCATTAACCGCTCCATCAGATCCGATTGCACGGCGAGGTCCCGCTCACCGGCGAGGGCGAGCACCCGGTGGGCCGCGAGAGTGTTCACGCTCAACGCACCGTCAAAATCGAACTCCAGGTCGTCGGTCGCCGCGATCTGAGCGATATGCGCCATTGACTCGGCCGCCTGCTGCTCGCCGCCGAACTTCTGCGCCATCGCCGGCATGAGCTCACATGCTTCAGTCGATGCCTGGGGATCGAGTTGGAACGGCATATAGCGGATGCGTACCTGGCCGCCAGCATCGGCGAAGGCCTGCGCGGCAGCGTCGAGGCGACGTTTACCGATGTAGCACCACGGGCACACCACGTCGGCGTAGACATGTACGTCGACCGGTGCGGCCGTCGATAGATCAACAGGCGCGGGTGCGGGGGAGCACACCCCGCCGCAGCCTCCGGCGCCGCAGCCACATCCGCCGTGGGATTCCGAGTCGAGCTCGGACTGGTTCTGGGAGTCAACGGTGCTAGTCACGCGCCCCAGACTACGCGCTCCTTACAACGAAGCGGCGCCCCAGGTCGACTGACCTGGGGCGCCGCTTCGAGGTGAGGACTAGTGCGTCTTCGCCTCGTCGTCGTCGTACTCGATTCCACGTTCGGCCAAACCCTCGGGAGTCGGGGGGACCGGTGGGGTCTCGATCGGGCGGAAGAAACCACGCATACCGCGTCCGGCGCCGCCGACCTTGTTCATCTTCTTCGGCACTGCTGCGCCGCCGTAGGTGAGGTGGGTGTGCCCGTGCTCATCCGTCTCACCGAGCGGCTGGTGCCGTTCGAAGTACGCACCGTGCGGAGCGCGAACTAGGATGCCCGTTTCGATGCCGTGCTCGAGCACCTCGCGGTCGTGTTGCTGCAGCCCCAGACAGATCCGGTAAGTCACCCAGTAGGCGATTGGCGGCACGATCAGGAAGGCGATACGTCCAGCCCACGTCATCGCGTTCAGCGAGATGTCGAACTTCTCGGCGATCACGTCGTTACCGCCCGAAATCGACAGTACGAGGTAGAACGAGATCGCCATGGCGCCCAACGCCGTACGCACCGGAACGTCGCGGGGACGCTGCAGCAGGTTGTGCGATGCGTTGTCGCCGGTGAGTTTTCGTTCGATCATCGGATACAGAATGAACCCAATGATGATCGGCGCCAGCATATTGATCGCCAGGAAGATCTCCGGGATCGTAATGCCCCAGAATCTGAGCTCCCACGGCGGGAACAGACGCGCCATACCTTCGGACCAGAGCATGTACCAGTCAGGCTGCGAACCGGAGGAGATCTGCGAGGGGTTGTACGGTCCGAGCATCCACACGGCGTTGATCTGCACCAGACCACCAAGCGCGGTAATTACGCCGAAGGTCAGCATCGCCAGGGCGCCGCCCTTGGCCATGAAGATCGGGTAGAAGCGATGCCCGACGACATTCTGTTCGGTCGCCTTCGCCCCGGGCCATTGAGTGTGCTTCTGCTTGAACACCAGCAACAGGTGCGCACCGATGAGGGCAATCATGATGCCCGGTAGTAGCAGCACGTGCAGGATGTAGAACCTGCCGATGATCAGCTGACCGGGGAACTCCCCACCAAACAACGCGTAGTGAATGAAGGTTCCCAGGAACGGAATCGACATGATCACGCCGGAGGTGATGCGAAGCCCGGTACCCGACAGCAGGTCGTCCGGCAGCGAGTAGCCCATGAAGCCCTCGGCGATACCCAGGAAGACCAGGACGACACCGATCAGCCAGTTGGTCTCGCGTGGCTTACGGAACGCGCCGGTGAAGAACACGCGCAGCAGGTGCACCAGGATCGACGCCATGAACAGCAGCGCCGCCCAGTGGTGCATCTGCCGAATCAGCAGACCACCACGGACATCGAAGCTGATGTTCAGCGTTGACTCGTACGCCGCCGAAATCGGAATGCCCTGCAGCGGCACGTACGAGCCGTTGTAGATGACTTCTTTCATCGAGGCATCGAAGAAGAGCGTCAGGTAGGTGCCGGTCAACAGCAGCATGATGAACGAGTACAACGCGATCTCGCCCAGCATGAAGGACCAGTGGTCCGGGAACACCTTGTTCAGCATGCGGCGCGTGGGCGCCGCCATTGTCATCCGGTCGTCGATCTCACCAGCGACTACGGCGGCCTTGTTGGCCGGACGCCGGGCGGTGGTGGTGGCGTTACTCGGCATTCTTGGTCACTCCTCGCTGACGGTCCCAGAACGCCGGGCCGACCGGCTCGCGGAAGTCGCTGCGTGCGACGAAGTAGCCCTCGTCATCGACATCGATTGGCAGCGCGGGAAGCGAGCGGGTAGCCGGACCGAAGACCGGTTTGGCGTCGTCGACGATCTGGAACTGGCTCTGGTGGCACGGGCAGAGGATGCGGCCTGTCTCACGCTCGTACAGCGAGACCGGGCATCCGAGGTGCGTACAGATCTTCGAGTACGCGACGTACTCGTTCCAGCGGGCGGGCCCGCCCCAGTCCTCGCGCTCGTTCATCGGCCGGGCCTGGAACTTCTCGGCCTGGTCATGATGCATGCGGATCAGCATCGTGGGGGTGTCGGACTGATGAGCCAGTCCTTCGGTGTACGGGTACACCGTCTCCAACGAACCTGGCTCCATATCGCCGGGGCGAACCGGGGTGCCATTAGCGCGAAGTAGGCGAGTGCCCTTCTTCCAGGCCGTGTGGAACAGAGCGTCGTCGCGGTACGGGTTATTGATCAAGCCGCCGAGCGGAATGATCGTGGCGAGTCCGAGAACACCGCCGGCGCCCAATAGCGAGCGACGCAGCAACTTGCGGCGGTCGATTCCGAGGCCTTGTGCACCCTTGACCAGCGTGGCG
The DNA here is from genome assembly GCF_004382795.1 of Cumulibacter soli. Lineage (NCBI taxonomy): Bacteria > Bacillati > Actinomycetota > Actinomycetes > Geodermatophilales > Geodermatophilaceae > Cumulibacter > Cumulibacter soli. The sequence continues at coordinate 30,917 of NZ_SMSG01000003.1, forward strand.
CCGGTGGCCTGCCGCTCGATCTCCGGTGACGCGCCCTCGTGGCGCTCCTGAATGGTGACCTCGTGCGGCATCAGTTTCTTTGCCCAGATCACCATGCCTGCGCCGAGTAGCAGCAGCGCTCCGCCGAGAGTGATGCCGAGCAGCGGCGTGTACCAGAGTGCGGCGCTGCTCTCGGTGGGAGCAACGTCATTCACCCGCCACGGCCAGAACAGGAAGATGGCGACGAAGGCGAGCCCGAAGATCGCCGCGAGGGTGAAGCACAGCGCGACCTGACGTTCAGCGCGCTTCTCGCCCCGGCTGCCCGGGGGGAACATGTACTCCTGCGAGAGGACCTGCACACCGTCGATGGCGCCGCCGAGTTCGGCTAGCTCGTCCGTCGACATCGCGGCCAACTCTTCGTCGGTCACCGATACCTTCTGCTTGGACGCCGCATAACGTGCCGCGATGCTCGCTGGCGAACCGTCGCGGGCCGGTTCCTGCTCGGGGACACCACCCGAATCTTCTGCCGGCGGTTGATTGAACCCGCTCATGACTTACCTGCAATCCAAATTGTTCCAACGATCAGCACAGCGAGCCCGCCCAGCCAGATGACCAGGCCCTCGGGGATGGGGCCAGTGCGGCCGATCGGGTGGCCACCAGGATTGTGGTTCTGCTGGAGCATGTCGACGTACGCGATGATGTCTTTCTTCTCTTCGTCCGTCAGTTGGTTCGGGCCGAAGATCGGCATGTTCTGCGGGCCGGTCAGCATGGCCGTGTAGATCTGGGTCGGCGATGCGTTCATCAGGTCCGGAGCGTGCTTACCAGAAGACAGCGCTCCGCCCTGCCCCGTGAAGCTGTGGCACGAGGAGCAATTGAGCCGGAAGAGCTCGCCGCCCTCGGCGAGGTCGGCTTGTGCGAGATCCTCATCGGTGACCTCAGGGATCTCCGGTCCGCCGAACTGACCGATGTAGGCGGCCAGCGCTAACGTCTGCTCGTGGTCGTACATGACCTGCTTGGCCGGGGCCTGAGCATTCTGCTGCGCCATCGGCATGCGGCCGGTGGACACCTGGAAGTACACGGAGGCCTCGCCGACGCCGATCAGCGCCGGACCGCGGTCCTCGACGCCCTCAAGGTTGGCGCCGTGGCAGGTGATGCAGGACTTGTCGTAGATGTCCTGACCGAGCGCGATGGCGTCGGCGCTGCCGGCCGCAGACTCTTCCTCGGCTTGGGCTCCCGGCGTGGCCATGGAGTACATGGTGCCGACGAGAGCCAGGGCGCCGGCCAGAGCGCCAGCGCGACGCGCGAATCCCTTGCGCTTCGCGCGGGTCTTCGCGGCCTTGTTCTCAGGCGGCGAGGGCTGCGAACTGGCACTCATGATCGGTTCACCTTGTCTCCGGTCGTGGTCGTGGGTGCAGGGGATGAAAGTGGTTGTTCGTTGGTCACGGGCGGCCTACACCCAGGTCATGATGTAGATCACGAAGAAGAGGCCGATCCAGACCACATCGACGAAGTGCCAGTAATACGAGACGACGATTGCTGAGGTGGCTTGTGCCGGGGTGAATCGGCCCATCGTGGACTTGATCAACACGATGATGAACGCGATCAAACCGCCGAGGACGTGCAACCCGTGGAAGCCGGTAGTCATATAGAAGACGGACCCGTACACACTCGACGAGATCGTGGTGTCGTGCTCGGTCACCAGTACGTAGAACTCGTAAGCCTGTCCGACGATGAAGATCAGACCGAGCAAGAACGACAGTGCGTACCAGCGACGTAACCCGAACACGTCGCCGCGTTCAGCGGCGAACACGCCCAACTGGCAGGTGATCGACGACGACACCAGGATGATCGTGAAGATCAGCGCGTATATGTGGTTCAAATGGGTGGGGTGCGGCGGCCAGCCGTCCTCGGCACCCGTTACCGCCTTCGCCGTGAAATACATGGCGAACAAGCCGGCGAAAAACATGAGCTCACTGCTGAGCCACACGATGGTCCCAACGCTGACCATGTTCGGTCGCGATAGCGAATGGACCTTCTCTGACCTAAAGGCATCGGTTGCTGTCGTCACGGCGGTAATTATGGCCCCTTCCGTTCGCTCTATGTGAACCGGGTAGGCGTTTCGCGAACTATATTTCGGCATACCCTCAGAAACTGTGCGTTACCTGCTCGCTGTGGGGGTCGACCCCAGCACCGTCCCGCCATTTACCTTCGCCACCATCTTCACCCAACCGGCGGTCGACCCGCTATTGCTGACAGGTGTTGTTCTGGCTGGCGCGCTCTACCTATGGGGCGTCGCGCGGTTGCGTCGTGGTGGTGTGCGGTGGCCGGTCGGACGTACGTGGGCGTTCCTGCTCGGCGGCTTGGGGTCGCTGTCGTTCGTCACGATGTCCGGGATCGGCGCGTACGACGAGACCCTGTTCAGCGTGCACATGGTGCAGCACATGACGCTGGCGATGGTGACGCCGATCTTCCTCGCGCTCGGGGCGCCGGTCACGCTAGCGCTGCGCGCGCTGCCGATAGGCGGTCGCAAGCGGCTGAACGCGGTACTGCATTGGAAAATCTCCAAGTTCTTCATGTTCCCGCTGGTGGGCTTCGTGATCTTCATCGCCAGCCCATGGGTGCTGTACTTCAGCGGTTGGTACGAGGCCTCGATCGAGAATGTCTGGCTGCACGAGTTGATGCACGTGCACTTCCTGCTGTCCGGCGCCGTTTTCTTCTGGCCGTTGATCGGGCTCGACCCGGTGCCCGGCCGGGTGAGTCACCCGATGCGCGCGCTACTACTGGTCGCGACGTTGCCGTTTCATGCCTTCTTAGGGCTGACGATCATGCAGTCGACCGAGTTGCTGGCCGGCGATTACTACGAATCGCTGAACCTGGCGTGGAGTGACCCCTTCTCCGAACAGCGGGTCGGGGGCGGACTGCTGTGGTCTTCCGGAGAGTTCGTGGGGCTGCTGATGCTCGGCGTTGCGCTGTATCAGTGGATGAAAGCCTCGGAACGCGAAGCAGCTCGGGTTGATCGGCAGCTGGATCGCGCGGAGCAAGCCGCCCGTCGGTCCGCGAGGGCGACCGACGCCGACGCGTCGCGCCCCGGCGAGTAACCTAAGCCCGAGCCCGCCGAGCCGACTCGGCAGAAATGCCACTGTCGTACTACCACGGAGACCAGCACGATGACCCACGCCGATCACCCCGACGCTGCCGAGCAGGTACACACCGTTCTGGTGTACAGCCCGATCATCGAGCGCCGCGACGCAGTCCGCACCGCTATCGGACGTCGCCCGGCCAAGGACGTCGGCCGGATTGAATGGATCGACTGCTCGACGTACGACGAGGTGATCGAGAACGTCGATCGCGGGGGAATCGCGCTGGCGATCCTGGACGGCGAGGCGCAGCCTACCGGCGGAATGGGCCTGGCTCGGCAGATGAAGTACGAGCTTGAGGATTGCCCGTCCGCGCTTGTCGTTGTGGCCCGTGAGGCCGACCGTTGGCTGGCCACATGGGCGCTGGCCGATGCGGTCCTGGTGTACCCGGTTGATCCGCTGACAGCCGGCGAGGTTGTCGCAGAGCAACTGCGGAACCGGACTGCCGGCGTGCCTGTCCTGCGATGAGCGCGCAGCACACCTGGCCGTCTGTGCTGGGGGCACTGCTGGGCGATCGCGGCGTGTCCCGCGAGGCAGCAGCGTGGGCGATGAACGAGATCATGGCCGGCGCGGCGACGAACGCGCAGACGGCCGGATTCGCGGTAGCGTTGCGCGCTGCCGGCGAAACGCCGGAGGTCGTGGCTGGCATGGTGGACACGATGCTTCAGAACGCGGCCGACGCGAGCGCGCCGGCGGGCTGCGTGGACATCGTCGGTACCGGCGGCGATCAAGCCCATACGGTAAATATCTCCACTATGTCGGCGATCGTCTCCGCCGGTGCGGGGGTTCAGGTTGCCAAACATGGTGGGCGTGCGGCGAGTTCGGCATGCGGTGCGGCCGACGTTCTCGAGGAACTCGGGGTCAAACTCGGCCTCGACGGCGACGGTGTGGCGCGGTGCATCAACGAAGTCGGGATCGGCTTCTTCTTCGCGCCCAATTTTCATTCCGGAATGCGTTACGCCGGGCCGGCTCGCAAGGAGCTCGGCATTCCGACCGTCTTCAACTTCCTCGGGCCGCTGTCGAATCCGGCGCGACCGAGTGCCATGGCCGTTGGCTGCGCAGATGAGCGGATGGCGCCGATCATGGCCGACGTGATGCGGATGCGTGGCGTCTCGGCGCTCGTATTCCGCGGCGATGACGGCCTGGACGAACTGACCACGACCACGACCTCGCGGGTATGGGTGGTACCAGCCGATGGCTCGCCGGTGCAACAACAGCAACTCGATCCGGCGTCACTGGGTATCGGAGCGGCCCAACCCGAAGATCTGCGCGGCGGACCACCCGAGTTCAACGCTCAGGTGGTGCGCGATCTGCTCAATGGGGCGACCGGCCCGGTGCGTGAGGCGGTTGTGCTGAACTCGGCCGCGGCCATCATCGCGCACGACGGCGTACCGGCGTCCGCGGTCGAGGTGCAAGCGGCGTTCCCGGAGGCGCTGCGCCGTGCGAGTGAGGCGATCGACTCAGGAGCTGCTGCCAGTGTGCTTGAGCGGTGGATTGCCGTCAGCAACGCATAGCGCCATCGTTCACGACCGCCAGGGTTCGCCCCGGCAGGGTGCGTGGCGTTAGAGGCCGATGCTGAAGGTGGACTCCAGATCGTGCTGGGAGAACGCCTGGAAGGCGATGTGGGTGTCGGTATCGATGACCCCCTCGGTCTTATTGATCCGACCTGAGACCACGCTGGCGATCTCGTCGAACTCGCGCACTCGCACGATGGCGATCATGTCGATATTGCCGGCGACCGAGTACACCTCGCTCACGCCCTCGATATCGGCGAGGCGCTGTGCCGTCTCGGGGATCGCGTTGGTGGCGGCGGTGATCATAACGATCGCGGTGAGCACCGGAATCTCCTCGCTGTCGGTGGTTGTCCCCAAATCGTAGCGCTCGGTCGGCGTCGCTCAGCGGGTACCGAACGCGTGGGCGTACCGCTGTGCCGAGGACGCGGGGCTCACTAGTTCGCCGTCTATGTCGACGAGGCGAGCTCCGCTGCTGATCATCCATCGTGCGAGCAACCGGGTCTCCTCATACTCATGCGCGATCGCTTCGGTGGCGTCATCCGGGAAGTGCTGCTCGGTGGCGCGCAGTTCGCGCGCGATAGGCAGCACCGAGGACGTGCGGTCGGCAACCGCGGCCGCCGCCAGTCGGCCGCGGGTAATGACGGCGAGGTCCCAGCGCCCTCCGGTGGCCGGCGCGGCCAGGACCATTCGGGCGACGGAGCCGAGTTGCTCGAGTTGCTGTGTTCTGCTCAGGCCGCTCACCAGCGAACGGGCACGATCGCGCACCTGGGCGGCGTCCTCGAATCGTTCGGCGTCCGATAGGCGTTGGATTCGGCGGTGCAGCGGCTCCAATAACGGTGACGGGTCTGCTCGGGCGGACTGAATGATGGGTGAGATCTGAGCGGCGTACTGCTCGGGGGTTTGGGTGCCGGTGCATGGTGCTGAGCACCTACCGAGCTCCGCCAGAGCACATGGTGTCGGCGCAGTGGTGGTGGTGATCCGGTCAGTGCAGCGTCGCACCAGGTTCGATTCGTGGATCGCATCCATCGCCGCGGTTGCGGCGCCGCGGGATCCGAATGGACCGATCTGCGCCAGCTCGCCGTCCCGCCGTCGGTGGACGATACTCAGTCGCGGAAAGCGTTCACTGGTCAAGCGCAACCACACCGAAGAACGGGCGTTCTTCGACCGTCGGTTGTAGCGCGGCGCGAGCGCGTCGATCAACCGCACTTCGCGGATCTGTGCCTCCAAGTCGTGCGCGCACTCGACGACGTCGACTTTCGTGGCGAGCTGCACCATCTCACGCATCCGAGCCCGCGGTTCACTGGCGGTGAAGTATGCCCGCACTCGTCGGCGTACCGACGAACTCTTGCCGACGTACAGCGCGGCTCCTTGCGCATCGCGGAAGATGTATACCCCAGGGCCGGTCGTTAATGGGTCGGCGAGGGTGCGTTTCGCGCGTTGCGCCGGGGTCGTCTCCTGTAGCAGCGCCAGTAACTCATCGACGGTGTGCACACCATTCGAGCCGCCGATTCGTTCCAGCAGCGCGTGCAGCACGTCGAGTGTCGCGCGCGCATCATCCAGCGCGCGATGGGTGGGTGTGGTGGCCGCGCCGAGGTGCGCTGCAAGCGTGCCGAGTTTGTGGTTGGGCACCTCACCGCCGACGAGGACGCGACGCGCCAACTGCAACGTGTCGAGCGTCCGATGACGAGGCCAGGCGAGGTCGGTAGCGCGGGCAGCAGCCTTGAGAAATCCCAGATCGAATCCGGCGTTATGCGCGACCACGATGGTCCCGGCGTTGAGACCGGCGAACTCAAGAAAAGTGGGGAGTACGCCGGTGATTGGTGGGGCTGCATCGACCATGCGATCGGTGATTCCGGTGAGCACCTGCACATAAGGGTCAATCGGAGCCTGAGGGTTGACCAGGGTATGGAATTCGCCGAGCACTTCACCGCCGCGCGACTTCACCGCACCGATCTCGGTGATGGCGTCCGCTGCCCGTGACCCGCCAGTGGTTTCCAGGTCGACAACCAGAAACGTGGCCTGACTCAGTGGTTCACCGATCTCATCAATGCTTAGTTGTGCGGGCAGGTGCGGCATGGCGAGCACCGTACGACGAGTCTCCGACAATTTTTGCGACCGAACCTCGGCCTCGTTGAGTTGCCGGTTCGGGCGGGAAATTTGTCGGTGTCCGTTCCTAGCCTGCTGTCATGATCATTGACTGCGATACTTGCCAGGCCAAACCGGAGGCGTGCGGCGACTGCATCATGACGGTGCTGGTGGAGGCCGATCCGATGGGAACCGACATCGACGATGCCTCGGCGAACGCTTTGATGGCGTTGGCGGACGGCGGCCTGGTGCCGCCGCTACGGCTGGTGCCGATGCTGACCGATCCGGATTCCAGCCGTCGCGCCGGATAACGGCGGTTGGAATTGTCACGAACCGGTGACGACGGTAACCTGTGCGTGGCCTTCAGAACTTAGGGGTCCGCAACGCGGCCCGCTGGATGCCACCGCCGAGACGTCATGTACGTGCCGGGGACCCGCGTTAGTTCTGGGGTGAATCGGAGCCCGTGCTCCGTAGGGCGATCTTCCCCGCCCGAATCCGTCAGCTAACCCGGTAGGCGGACAGAGGAAGAGGAGTAGGTCTTCGTGGTTGCCAAGACCCCACGTGTGCGTCGTGCCCTGTCCGTGACCGCGATCGCGACCTCGTGTGCTGTGGGCTTACTCATCGCTCCCGGCGCGGCACACGCCGTTCCGGAGAAGGACGCCGAGGCGATCCAGCAGGAAATCGTGCAGACGCAGCACGATCTGGGGATCATCGCCGAGGAGTACAACGCCGCGAAGATCGAGCTCGCCACGTTGAGCGACGCCGCCGAGCAAGCGCAGGCTGCCGCTGACGACGCGCTGGCCAAACTTGAGGACGAGCAGACCGCGCTCACCGAGACGAGTGTGGGTTTGTATAAGACATCGAGCGTTGGCAGCGCGACGACGATCCTCTCAGGTTCGACGCCCCAGGAAGTGATCGACAAGCTTTCCACGCTCGCGCAGGTCTCGGATTATCACGGTCAGTCCGTTGCTGCGTTGTTGGCCGGACAGGCCGAGGCCGATACCGCTGCCGCGGCCGCCGAGCAGGCTGCTGCGGATGCAGCCGCGGTAGAAAAGAAGTTGGCTAACAAGAAGGCCGATATCGAAGCAAAGCTGCCCAAACTGGAGGAGCAACTCGAGTCGCTGGACGCCCAGGAACGCGAAGCGGTGATGGCGCAGGCCGGCGGACATGCCGTCGCCGACGACGAGGAGAGCGTCACCGTTGAATCCGGCAGCGGCGGTAGCGCGACGGCGCAGGAAGCGGTACAAGCCGCCTTGTCGCGCCAAGGATCGCCGTACGTGTGGGCGGCGGCCGGTCCGTCATCCTTCGACTGCTCGGGGCTGATCGTGTGGGCGTACGCGCAGGTCGGAATTTCGTTGCCGCACCAGTCGGAGATGCAGGCCGCGGCAGGTCAAAGCCTGCCCGTCTCTCAGGCTGCCCCTGGCGACATCCTATGGATGCCAGGCCACGTCGGTATGTACATCGGTAATGGGCAGGTAGTGCACGCGCCGACGTTCGGCGATGTCGTACGCGTCGTTCCTGTCGGCGAGATGGGCTGGCAGTCGGCCACCCGCATCGCCTAGTTGAGGCGCTCACATTGACGCCGTTGCACGAATCCACTCGACGGTGAAGACGCTCGTCGTCACGAACGACTATCCGCCCAGGCAGGGCGGTATCCAGACGTTCGTGCGTGCGATCGTCGATCAGTTCGACCCCGACGACATCGCGGTATACGCCTCGAGTTCGCCCGGCGCGGCGCAGTACGACGCTCAGGCGCCGTTCGAAACCGTGCGGGCGAACACCCGCATCCTGCTGCCGACCCGGGCCGTCACCCGTGAGGTCACCGCGATGATGCGCCGGGTCGGTGCAGATCGCGTCTGGTTCGGGGCCGCGGCGCCCTTGGGCCTGATGGCGCCGAAATTACGTGCGGCGGGAGCGGCGCAGTTGGTTGGCACAACGCACGGGCATGAGACCGGCTGGGCGATCACGCCAGGCACCCGTCAGACCCTACGCGCGATTGCCCGCGGGCTAGACGTGACGACGTACATCACGAACTACACCGGTTCAAGGCTGGCTCCGTTGTTGGATCCGGTGACGACCATGCGCCGGCTCTCGCCCGGAGTGGACGTCGAGCGATTCTCGCCGAGCGTTGATGGGTCGCCGCTGCGCGAACGGTTCGGCCTCACCGACCGCCTAGTGATCGGCTGTATATCCCGTCTGGTGCCACGCAAGGGGCAGGACGTGCTGATCGAGGCGATGCCGGCGATCATCGCGCGTCATCGCGACGCCGCGCTCATGATCGTCGGCGGGGGGCGGTATGAAGCCGCGCTGCGCCGCCGGGTCGCCCGGGCCGGGTTGCAACGGCACGTCATATTCACCGGTGGGCTGGCTTATGACGAACTACCGTCGGCATACGCGGCTTGTGACGTGTTCGCAATGCCGGCGCGTACCCGCAACCAGGGCTGGGACGTCGAAGGACTGGGCATGGTCTATCTCGAGGCGGCCGCGACGGGGAAGGCGGTGATCGCCGGCAACTCCGGAGGCGCGCCCGAGGCTGTTCGGCACGGCGAGACCGGGCTCGTCGTTCAGCGACCCCAGTCGCCGACGGCTGTGGCCGCAGCACTCGGTGAACTGCTGGACAACCCGGCGCGCGCAACCCGCATGGGTGCTCACGGGCGCGAATGGGTCATCGACGAATGGACCTGGAATCGACAGGCCGGGGTGCTGCAGGAACTGCTTGGCGGGTAAGGACGCGGATCGCTAACCGTAGAGGGCGTCGATGTCGTCCGCGAACTCGGCCAGCACGGCCGGACGGCGTAACTTCAGCGAGGGTGTGAGCTGGCCGCCTTCGACGGTGAAATCATTCGGCAGTACCTCGAACTTCCGAATCGCCTCCGCGCGTGAGACTGCCTTGTTGGCGTAGTCCACGGCGCGCTGTAGCCCGGCGCGTACGTCGGAGTTGCGCATAGCCTCATCCGGGGACATCGCCGGCAAACCGTGATCGGCGAGCCACCCGGAAAGCATCTCGACGTCCAGTGTGATCAGCGCGCCGATGAACGGTCGGCGGTCGCCGACGATGATGCATTGGCTGACCAACGGATGCGCCCGCAGCCTGTCCTCCAGCACGGTCGGTGCGACGTTCTTACCGCCGGCCGTCACGATGAGGTCTTTCTTGCGCCCGGTGATCGTCACGAAGCCTTCGGCATCGATCTCGGCGAGATCGCCTGTATATAGCCAACCGTCACGCAGCGTCGCGGCCGTTTCGTCGTCGTTCTGCCAGTACCCCTTGAACACATTCGGCCCGCGGACGAGCAGTTCGCCATCGTCGGCAACGCGCAGCGTGCCGCCCGGTATTGGGCGACCGACGGTGCCGATCTTGTTGTGCTGTGGCGTATTCAGCGCGGCCACCGGGGAGGTCTCGGTCATCCCGTAACCTTCGATCACCTCGATGCCGACGCCCCGGAAGAAATGGCCGAGCCGCTCACCGAGAGGTGCCCCGCCGGAGACGCTATAGGCGCACCGCCCGCCAAGAGCATCGCGCAACTTGGCTCCCACCAGGCGGTCTAAGACGGCGTGCAACAGGCGCACGTGTGGTGGGATCGAACCGGTCGACTTCGCCCGCGACCAGGTGATGGCGGTTCGTGACGCGAGATCGAAGAGTTTCGCCTTGAGTCGACCACGCGCTTTCTGCTCTGCGGAGTTATAGACCTTCTCGAAGACGCGTGGGACGGCCAGCAGGAAGGTGGGCCGAAACTCGGCGAGGCGTTCCATGAGCGCCGAGATGTCCGCTTCGTGTCCCACCCGGGCGCGGGCTGTGAACGCGCCGAGTTGAATGATCCGCGCGAAGACGTGCGCCAGCGGTAGGAACAGCAACGTTGAGGAACCCGGCTTGATGAACGTATCCAAATCACCGATGGCATTTCGGGCGTTCGAGACCAGGTTGGCGTGCGTGAGCCGGCACCCCTTCGGCCGCCCGGTGCTGCCGCTGGTGAACACGATGGTCGCGTCGTCCTGGCCGGCAGTGGCGGCACGCAACTCGGCGATTCGTTCGGCGGGGACCTCAGCGCCCTGGGCGCTGAGGTCCGCCAGCGCGTCGTCCTCGATGAGGAAGACCTGATCCAGCGCGCCGAGCTTCGGGCGCGCGCCGTCGACGCGTCGCATCAGCTCAGCATTCTCGACGAACGCGAAGCGAGCGTCGGTGCTGCCCAGGATCCACTCGATCTGGTCCTCGCTTGAGGTCTCGTACACCGGGACGACGACGCCGCGCGCGGCTTGCACGGCAAAATCGATCACGCCCCACTCGTACCGGGTGTGCGACATGAGACCGACGTGCTCGCCAGGCTTGAGGCCCGCGGCGACGAGCCCGCGCGCCAACTGCAGCACGTCCTCGGCGAATTCGGCGAATGTGACGTCGTGCCATGCGCCGTCGATTCGCCGCGCGTACGCCGGTTCGGTCGGGTAGCGCTGCGCGTAGTCGAACACCACGTCAGCGACGTTCACCTGCGCTGGGCAGTCATAAAGGGACGGAACTGAGACTTCGTGCACGTGCCCTCCTACGCCGAGAATATGTACGAGCCTAATAGGTTGCGCGATGCGTGAGGGCCACGCGCCCGCACCACGATTGTCAGTACGCTGGTCGGGCGTATCCCTGATTGAAGGAGTCGACACCCAATGACCGAGCATTCGACCCAGTCGATAGTCATCGACGCGGCACCGGAGCAGATCATGGAGGTCATCTCAGACTTCGATGCCTACCCCACCTGGGCCGGGTCGGTGAAGTCGGCGGACGTCGTCGAGGCAGATGAGAACGGCTGGGCAAGGACCGTCGACTTCGTGCTGGATGCCGGCGTACTCAAGGATCGCTACACCCTCGAGTACGACTGGGACAGTTACCCCGAGCAGGTCGATTGGCATCTGACCAAGGGATCTATGCAGAAGTCGCAGCACGGCAGCTATGCGTTGCAGGACAACGGCGACGGCACCACCAAGGTCACCTACTCGCTGTCGGTGGATCTCGCGATCCCCATGCTCGGCATGATGAAGCGCAAGGCCGAGAAGGTCATCATGGACACCGCGCTCAAAGAGCTCAAGAAGCGAGTTGAGTCGCTCTGAGCGCGACCACTACGGGGCTTCTCATCGCCGCCGACGACCCGGCCTCGGCGGCCGGCACGGCGTCCGCGCACGATTACCAGGCGCTGCGGTGGCCCGATGACGGGCCCCGGTTGCTCGAGGAGCAATGGGGAAGCATCGGCCCGGTACTTGACGCGCTGACCGCGCAGACCGGCGTACCGCGCACTGCCCCAGATGAAGCCGCGGCGATGCCCGGTATATCTACGATCGCCGTATCGCTCGCGCTACGCGACACGGCGCAGCGGACGGCGTTGATCGCCGAGCCTGCGGCGCTCACGAGTCTGACGTCGACCCTCACGCACCTGACGTACGCCCAGGCGCGGGTATTACCGATGCCGTTGGATGTGCTCGCCGGTCTCAATCGTGCACTGCGCGCAGTTTCTGCCGCAGCGAGTGCGCTGTCGGTCTCTGGGGACTTACTTGCCGCGCTGCGTACCCGATCCAGATGGGCTGCGCTGGTAGCCGCAGATGGGGAATCGGCGCGACGCGTTGCACGACATCTCGCGCTCACCGGTATCGCCGCTTTCGCACCCGGGACCGCGCTCGTGGATGGGTTGACGGCGGGACCAAGCGCACTCAGCAGTCCGTGGCTCCACGTCGAACAGGACGGTGAGGAGTACGAATTGCTGGTGTCAGCGCCGGGGATCGAGAAGGACGCGATGAGTGTCGCGCGTTCTACCGACGATCTGATCGTGACGGTCGACGGGATAGCGCATCCGATCGCGCTGCCGAGCGGACTGCGACGATGTGACGTGGTAGGCGGTACCGTCCGTGATGACGGGATCCGGGTGCGGTTCCGGCCGAAGGAGGGCGTCTGGCGTGAGTGAGGACGACGTTGGCCCGCTGGCCGAAGAATTGAAGTTGCTCGCGCTCGCGATACGAGCTCAGGATCCGAATGCGCCCGGCAGCGTGTTACGCACCGTCGGCGAGTACTTCGGCGGAATCGATCACACCGCGCGAGCGGAACCAGATATTCAGCGCATCGAGTTCTCATGAGTTGCATCGTCGGGGTGGATGTCGGCGGCACCAAGATTTCGGCCGCTGTCGTCGAAGACGATGGGACGTACGACGCTCCGCGGATCGTCGCCACCCCGATGAATGACGGCGAGGCGATCGAGTCTGCGGTCGTGGCGTTGGTCGAGACCGTACGCGCCGGTCGATCGCTCACCGCGGTGGGGATCGGTGCTGCAGGATGGATCGACGCGGAGCGCGATCTCGTGCGCTATGCCCCGCATCTCGCGTGGCGCGACTTGGCGCTCGGGCGCCGACTGGCCGAACGCCTCGGCGTACCGGTGTGGTTGGAGAACGATGCAAATGCAGCGGCCTGGGCCGAGTATCGCTTCGGCGCGGCGCGCGGGCACCGAGTTGCGTTGTGCGTGACGGTTGGTACCGGCCTGGGTGGCGGGATCGTGGTGGACGGCACGCTATTCCGGGGCGCTTTCGGAATGGCTGGCGAATGGGGCCACCTGCGGGTAGTGCCGGACGGCCGCCGATGTGCCTGCGGCAACCGTGGTTGTTGGGAGCAGTACGCCAGCGGGAGTGCGCTTGCCCGCGACGCACGCGAACTCATCGAGACCTCGCCGGGAACGATCGGTCGGCTGGCGGAACTGGTCGGATCCGGCGCACAGTTACTCACCGGTGCGGACGTGTCCGCCGCGGCGGCGGCCGGTGATCTCGCCGCGGTGGATCTCGTCACTGAGGCAGGTCGTTGGCTCGGTCAAGGGATTGCCGACATAGCTGCGATCCTTGACCCGTCCGTGATAGTCATCGCGGGCGGGGTGGCAGAGGTTGGTGAGCTATTTCTGGCGCCGGCGCGCGCGAGGTTCGGGCAGGTCTTCGCTGGCCGCGGTCACCGCTCGCACCCCGATATCGTCGCGGCGACGATGGGAGCGAATGCTGGCATCGTCGGGGCGGCCGACCTCGCTCGCTATCGAGGCGTCGGGACATCCGAATAGGGCGGCAGTACGCCTGAGCGGATGTCGTCAGGGAGGGTCACCCAAACCCCTGCTCGGACAGTGGAGGCAGCTAGACGCGAGCGCCGTCGTCGAAGGGATCGTCCGGACGGTCGCGCAGTTGCATCAGTAGGTACCCGACCCCGCCCCCAATCAGCACGACGCCGATCACCACCGACAGCGTGAAAGAAATCGGCAGCACAGTCGGTGAGAAAAGCGCGATACAGCCCGCGATCAACAGCACGATGCCGATGACCACCTTGCTCGTAGGTTTGGGCATCGGTGGGGGAGGTGGCGGCTCGTACCCCTCATCTTCTTCGGCCTCGATCTCGGCGAGCCAATCGCCGTCCGCCTTACGCCAGCCGCTCGACGGCCCTTCGGGTTCCTGAGGTGCTGCCGGCCGCGGCGCTACCTCTGGTTCCGGGCGGTCCGGCACGTGCGAGGGGCCATCGAGCGCACCGATAATTTCGGCGAACCGCGCATCAACCTCCTGCGCGTCGAGAGTTACTCGGCGTGCGCCGTACTCGCGGTGCGCCTCGTCTGCGACGGCGGCGGCATAAGACACCTTTTCCCCGTCGACGTACACCTCTCGAATGTCTGGGGAATCGGACCGGGCGACGTAGCAGGCAATCCGGGCATCGGACATCGCCGCGAGCAGCGACTCGGTCTCGTGGCGTTGGATGCTGCGGAGTCGGGTGTACGACGCGGCGATGAGCCCGTTGTGGCGATCGGGCCGTCCCTCAGGCTCTTCCAGCGTGCTCATGTCGTCCCGAGCCGATCAGAAATCCACTGCCGCGACGTATCGAAGATGTATTGCGCGTCGTAATCCAGCGTGGCGACGTGGAACGAACGCGGCAGCACGTGATGGCTGACATCGGTGCTGGCGATTCCCGACAGCAAGATCCGTGCCGACGCCGGTTCGACGATGTGATCGGTCGCGCTCTGGTACAGCACGACGGGCGTCGACACCATGCCCAGATCGCCGCGGGTGATGCCCCATAGTTCTTGTAGGGAGTACGCCGCGCGCAACGGCAACCGGGTGTAGGCCAACTCGCGTACGCCAGGTTTCGCGACGTCGTTCGAGATCCCGGGGAACGAGCCGACGAACCGCTGCAGCAGCGGGAGCAGGAAGGCATCGCGGCGTTCGGTCGACAGGGAGGGGTTGATCAGCATCGTGCCGAGTAACCGGTCGCCAAGCGACGTGGGGCCGTATTGCTGAGTCAACCGAATGGCGAGCGTTCCGCCCATCGAGAGCCCGGCGATAACGACCTTCTCGCAGTGCTCGCTCAGTCGAGCCAACGCACCCTCGAGCTCGCCGTACCAGTCGTGCCACCCGGTCGTGTTCATATCTCGCCAGGTCGTGCCGTGCCCTGGCAGTAGCGGCACGCTGACCGACCACCCAGAACGTTGCAGTTCGGCCGCCCACCCCCGCATAGCCTGCGGCGTGCTGGTGAATCCGTGCGCGAGCAGCACACCGACCCGGCGTCCCTCGCCGGTGTCGGCCAAGGTCTCGATGGGCTCGGCGCCGGGCATCGGTGTCACGGCTGTTTGCTGGGATGTCACGAATCTCTCCGCCATTGGTGAGGTCCGCTCGGCGAGCGCGGAATTCCTGGCACCCATGATGCCTTAGAGTCAGTGCACGTCGCCGGAGTTCGGTCACGGCGTCACCGCTTCGGCGGTATGGCCGGGCACCATCGGAAGGGTTACGCGCTTGTTCTACTGGTTGATGAAGTTCATCGTGATGGGTCCGCTGTTGCGGTTCTTCGGGCGCCCGAAGGTCACTGGCGCCGAGCACATTCCGAAGCGCGGCGGAGCAATCATCGCCTCGAACCATCTAGCGGTGGCGGACTCGTTCTATATGCCGTTGATGATTCGTCGTCGCGTGACTTTCCCAGCCAAGCAGGAGTACTTCACCACCGGCGGGTTGAAGGGGAAGGCAATGAAGTTCTTCTTCTCCGCAGCGGGGCAGGTTCCGATCGACCGCTCCAGCGGCTCAGCGGCGAACGCGGCTCTGATCACCTGCAAACGTTTGCTGGCTGAGGGCGATCTGGTGGGAATCTATCCGGAGGGCACCCGTTCGCCGGACGGTCGCCTCTACCGGGGTAAGACCGGTGTGGCGCGGATGGCGCTCGAGGCGCGGGTCCCGGTGATCCCGGTGGCGATGGTCGGCACGGACGAGGTGAACCCCGTCGGGTCGAAAATGTGGCGCCGTGGCCACGTGCAGGTTCGCTTTGGCGAACCGCTGGATTTCACCGAACTGCACGACAAGTCCGGTAACGCGCCCGCCGAACGCCAGATCACCGACCGGATCATGCTCGAACTTAAGCGGCTCGGCGAGCAGGAATACGTCGACATGTACGCGGCGAAGGTCAAGACGGTCATGGATAAGACAGGGCATTCCGCCGAGCAGGTTGTGCGTGACATCGTCGCCACCTCCAACGCGCCGCAGCGGCGCCTTGAGGACGTCGAGAAACCTTAATCCTCGGCCCAAGCCAGGCTGCGGCGCACGGCGTCCCGCCATTGTTCGTGGCGGCCGTCATCGCGTACGCCCCGGACCGGCTCGAAGGCGCGATCCTCGCGCCAGGCTGCGGAAATCTCCGCCATGGATCCCCACACGCCGCTCGCCAACCCGGCCAGGAACCCCGCACCGGCGGCCGTGGTGTCGGTGACCTGCGGGCGCCGCACCACGCAGCCGAGCTGATCGGCCTGCAGTTGGCACAACAGGTCGTTCTCGCTGGCGCCGCCATCGACTGACACGCTGGTCAGAGTGAGTCCGGTCTCGCCGGTCATCAGATCGATGACATCGCGGACTTCGAACGCGATCGCGTCGAGCGTTGCCCGGCACAGGTGGGCTCGGGTCGTGCCGCGGGTCAGGCCGAGGATGGTGCCGCGCGCGAGCGGATCCCAGTCCGGGGCGCCTAGACCAGTCAGGGCTGGCACGAACACGACGGACCCGCTGTCGGGCACCGAGCGCGCTAACGCCTCAGACTCGGCGGCGTTACCGATGATTCCCAGCCCGTCGCGCAGCCACTGGACGGCGGCGCCCGTGACGAAAATAGAGCCTTCGAGGGCAAACGTCGGGCCATCGCCGAGGTCCCACGCCAGGGTGGTCAGCAGTCCGGATCCGCTACGTACCGGATCGTTTCCGGTATTCGCGAGGATGAACGACCCGGTGCCGTAGGTGCACTTGACCGATCCAGGAGTGAAACATGCCTGGCCGAACAGCGCGGCTTGTTGGTCACCGGCGATTCCGGCGATCGGCAACGCACTGCCGTCGAGGCTGAGCACGGACGTTGTTGCGACGCGGCCGGACGATGTGGTGACCTCCGGCAGCGCGGCGCGTGGCGCCCCGAAGAGGTCGCACAGTTCATCGCTCCACTGCCCGGCGAACGTGTCGTACAGCAACGTGCGGCACGCATTCGTCACATCGGTGACGTGCAGCCCGCCGGTCATCCGGGCGATTAAGTACGAGTCAACGGTGCCCACGGCGTACCGACCGGACGTCACGCCCGCCCAAACCTCGGGTTCGTTCCGAGCGATCCACATCAGTTTTGTGGCCGAAAAGTACGGATCGAGGCGCAACCCGGTCAGGTCGCGCACGCGCGCTTCATGTCCCGCCTCGCGTAGTTCGGTGCAAATGGCTGCGCTGCGACGGTCCTGCCAGACGATCGCTGGCCGCGGCGCGGCGAAGGTAGCCCGGTCCCACAGCACGACAGTTTCACGCTGGTTGGTTATCCCGATACTTGTAGGCGGCTGCTCGGCTGCATCCAAGGCAGCGCGACAGGCCGCGAGCATCGCTCCCCAGATCGACTCCGGATCATGCTCAACCCAGCCAGGTCGAGGGAACAGTTGCGGGAATTCGCGGTAGCCGCGCGCGGTCACCGCGCCGTGCTCATCGATGACCAGGGCGGTGACGCCGGTCGTGCCGGCGTCGATGGCGAGAACGGGCATTCATCGATGCTATGCGGTCCGCCTCGCGACCAAACGCGCATCGACTAGGTTCGGTGCGTGCGCTTCTTCTACGACACCGAATTCATCGAGGACGGCGTCGGCATCGATTTGGTGTCGATCGGCATCGTCGACGAGACCGGTCGCGAGTATTACGCCATCTCCGCTGAGCACGACCCGTCAAAAGCCGGGCCGTGGGTACGCCGCAATGTGCTCGATCAGCTGCCGTCGCCGTCCAGCAAACTGTGGCGCAGCCGTTCGACGATCCGCGATGAGGTGCTCGAGTTCCTACTGGCTCCCGGCGAGCCGATCGAACTGTGGGCCTGGGTGGCGGCGTACGACCACGTCGCGCTGTGCCAGTTGTGGGGCGATATGACGCGCCTGCCCAAACAGATCCCGCGATTCACCCACGAGCTCAAACAGCGATGGGAGGACCGGGGGTCCCCGAAACTGCCACCTGCTGAGGTGAATGCGCACGACGCGCTGGTGGATGCGCGGCAGAACCTGACGCGGTGGCGGTTGATCCACGGCGAGTAGCCGGTGTAGGCGGGCATAGAATCGAGCGGCACCGCTCCGAGCGAAAGAAGTCCGATCCGTGTCAGCACGCACCGAGCAGTCCGCACCACTCGCCGATCTCGCGCAGGCATGGCGTTCGCTGCCTATCCTGCAGCAGCCGGTCTGGGCAGATCAGAACCTCCTGCAGCAGACGCTGCACACGTTGGAGTCGGTGCCGCCCATCGTGGCTCCGGCGGAGGTTGATCAACTCACGGGGACGTTGGCCGAGGTGTGTGAAGGGCGCGCGTTCCTCCTGCAAGGCGGCGACTGCGCGGAAACCTTCGACAACAACACCGAGCCGCACCTGCGTGACACCACGCGCACGCTGCTGCAGATGGCCGTCGTGCTTACGTACGGCGCTGGAACTCCGGTTGTCAAGATTGGCCGGATGGCTGGGCAGTACGCGAAACCGCGCTCGTCGGATCGTGATTCGCTCGGCCTGCTGAGCTACCGCGGTGACATGGTCAATTCGATTGATGCAGACGAACGCGCCCGTGAGGCAGACGCCGGTCGGCTGCTGCGTGCGTACGCCAACTCCGCGGCCGCGATGAACATGATTCGTGCCTACGCCAATGGGGGACTGGCCGATCTCACTGCAGTGCACGACTGGAATCGAGACTTCGTGCGGAACTCCCCGGCGGGAGAACGGTTCGAGCAGATCGCTACCGAGATCGACCGCGCGCTGGGCTTCATGGCGGCGTGCGGGGTGGACGACGATGCATTGCGTCGAGTCGATCTGTACTCCTCACACGAGGCGCTGATCCTGGAGTACGAACAGGCGCTGACCCGCGTGGAGGACGACGCGCGTCCGTTTGCGCTGTCCGGACATATGGTGTGGATCGGTGAGCGAACCCGGCAACTCGACGGCGCGCACGTGGAGTACTTTTCCCGCATCGCAAACCCGATTGGCGTCAAGATTGGGCCGGGCGCGAGCGCGGACGACGTGATCGCGCTCGCTGACAAGCTGAACCCACGCAATACGCCAGGTCGACTGACCTTGATCACTCGCATGGGCAACGGGAACGTGCGTGACGCGTTACCGCCGCTGGTCGAGAAGATCACCGAAGAGGGTCGCAAGGTCGTGTGGCAGTGCGATCCGATGCACGGCAATACGCACGAGTCCTCCAACGGCTACAAGACCCGGCATTTCGACCGCATCCTAGACGAGGTCATGGGTTTCTTTGAGGTGCATCGCGGACTGGGCACGCACCCCGGTGGCATCCACGTCGAACTCACTGGCGAGCCGGTCACCGAATGCCTCGGCGGCGCCGAAGATCTTTCGGATGCAGACCTCGCGGGCCGCTACGAGACGGCGTGCGATCCGCGTCTGAACACCACTCAGTCGTTGGAATTGGCGTTTCTGGTCGCCGAGATGCTCCGCGACTAGACCCTGCGACGGAGCGCGCGTACCGGAAACAGTGGGCCAGGTTTACGGTAGGCCGCGACACGACAGGGCCGGATCGTCGCGTGAACGCAATCCGAAACTGCCTCGGATCCGGGTGCTATGTTTAGCGCACTTTGTGGCGGGCTATCAGTCAACCTGGATGCCCCACCGTTGTGAGGGGCGATGAGTATGGACTCGACGTTCCGAGTGCCCGGCGGCGACCCGAATACTACGGAGGGGCGCAGTGATTCTGAGCCGCTGATTGCCTCCACCATCGGTATCGAACTTGATGGCGCCGAGACGCCGAGCGAAAAGAAGAGCGCCTGGATGCGGTTCGCATCGATTGTGCTCACGGTCGCCATTTTGTACCTGGTGTTCTTTGTGGTGCTGCCGAGTATCGCCAGTTATGAAGACATCTGGGACGCCATCAGTTCGATGAGTGTCGCTGCAGCGATCGCGCTGATCGTCGGTGGTCTCCTGCTGATCGCGGTGACTGGGCTACAACTGGCGGCGGCGCTCGAGGGTCTGCGGTTCCTCCCGGCTGTCATCACCCAGCCGATGTCATCGGCTATAGGGGCGATCGTGCCGGGCGGGGCGATCGCCTCGCGCGCGGTGTTTCTGCGCCCGTTCGGTGTCGAGCCCGCGACGTACGCGCGTACGTATGCGGCCTCCGCGTTCTCGGTGACGTCCTGCGTGCTGGTGATGCCGTCGGTCGGGCTGATCATCTTTTTGCTCGCGTCGCAGTCGCCGGATGCCCGCGATATGCGGACACTAGCGCTCATCGCCGCGCTGGTCGCGTTGGTCATCGCCGCGGTAATGCTCGTGATGGTCAGTAGCGCTGCAGTGTGCCGGTGGGTGGCGCGCACCGGCACCGCGATCGTCGCGAAGTCGGCGTGGTTGTCCGGGAAACTGCAGGCATCCGGGTGGGAAGTGGCGGTCGCGCAGTGGCGTGAGGACACGGTACAAATCGTGCGGGAGCGGCGATGGCGACTGGGTGCCTCGGTCCTGGCCGCCTATTGGGGCAATGGTGCCCTGATGATCGCGTGTATGTACGCGTGTGGACTGCCGTACTCCGCGATGAGCATCCTCATCGGGCTAGCGACGTGGAGTTTGGCGCGGTTGCTGCTGGCCGTACCGCTGACGCCCGGCGGCGTTGGCGTGTTGGAACTCGGGTACGCGGCCGTGTTCACCGCGATGGTCGCCGACGTTTTTGACGAGAGCGTGGTGGCAGGTGTGCTGCTGTACCGCGCGCTGACGTACGTCCTGCCGATCTTCCTTGGTGGTGTGTTGATCCTGATCACGCGCCTACGCGGTACCCGAGAGCGGCCGCATCACCGTGATGCTGAGCAATAGGTTGCGCCGATGATGAGCGCGGATCAGCGTGTGACTGAACCAAAGAGTCGCGTCGCGTTCGTACTTGGCGGCGGAGGAGTTCTTGGCTCGTGCGAGGTCGGGATGTTGCGCGCTTTACTCGAGCGCGATATCCGACCGGATCTGGTGCTGGGTACGTCGATCGGTGCGATCAACGGAGCGATGATTGCGGCCGACCCTAGCGTGTCGACGATCACCGGTATGACGGAGCTGTGGCAGCAGATCGGCGGTGGATCCGTCTTCGGCGAATCGTTCCTCGCCCAGGTGCGCAACCTGGTGCGCAACCGTACCTACCTGTACGGCTCTGATCCGCTACGCGCCATGCTCATCGACCACTTCGGCGATCGGCGCATTGAAAGTCTCGCGGTGCCGTTTAACTGCGTCGCGGCCGGTATCGAGACCTCGGCAGAACGATGGTTTACCGAGGGACCGATCGTGCCGGCACTGCTGGCCAGCAGTGCCGTACCCGGGTTGTTCGCCTCTGTGGAAATCGACGGCGTGCATTACCTGGACGGGGGACTGGTCGACAGCATCCCAGTAGCCCGCGCGATCGCGCTCGGGGCTCAGGAGGTCTACGTGCTGCAGGTCGGTCGGATCGAGACACCGTTGAGTCCGCCGCGCCGGCCGTGGGAGGTCGCGACGGTCGCGTTCGAGATAGCGCGTCGGCACCGGTTCGCCACAACGATGGCCGGCCTGTCCGACGAACATCGGGTGCACGTGTTGCCGACCGGCGCGCCGGTACCCACAGGAGTGCGTCAGCAACTGAAGTTTCGGGACTTCTCCGTCGTCCCGCGACGAATTGACGCGGCGTACGACGCGACCGCGCGTTATCTCGATTCGGCGGAGCGCAGATGAGAGTGCCACCGAAGTGGGTACGGCGGCCAATCGCCTACCTCACGATCTACTTGTTGTTCGCCATCACTGTGCTCGCCTCGCCGGTGTTGGTGATCGCGGCGGTGATCGCCTCGTACCGCATGCCTGGTCGCTGGCGCGCGTTGCGGCTGTTTGGGTTCGCGATGACCGGACTGTTCGTGGAAGCGGTCGCCGTGTTGGTGGCCGGAATTCTCTGGCTTGCCAGCGGATGTGGCTTCGCCTTACGGTCACCGCGGTTCCAGCGTGCGCACTACGCCGTGTTGCGTTGGGCATTGGCGACTCTGATCGCATCCGCGAAACGGCTGTTTCATCTGGAAGTCGAGATCGAAGGCCCGGATCCGGCCTCCGAGGCCGCCTTGCCTCCCGACCGCCCGATGCTGGTGCTGTGCCGGCACGCCGGGCCTGGCGATAGTTTGCTGGTGATGGATGCACTGCTGAGCCAGGCGCGTCGGCGTCCCCGTGTCGTGCTGAAGGACACGATGCAACTCGATCCGACAGTGGACCTCTACCTGAACCGGTTACCGGCGAAGTTCGTCAACCCGAATCCCGGTGAGGGCGAGAACATGACCGACGGGATCGCGGCGCTCGCGCGCGATATGGGCAGGGACGACGCGCTGCTGATCTTTCCGGAGGGCGGGAATTTCACCCCGAAACGCCGCGAGCGCGCGATTCGACGGTTGCGCGAAGCCGGCCGCACCGAGGCAGCTGAACTGGCCATGTCGATGCGCCATGTACTTCCGCCGCGGCCGGCCGGCGTCAGCGCCGCGCTGGATGCGGCGCCTACCGCAGACGCTGTGTTCGTGGCCCATACCGGCCTCGATCACATGGCGACGGTCGCGGACATCTGGGCCGAATTACCACAGGACAAAGTGCTGCGGTCGCGCTGGCGGGTAGACGCCGCTGAGGGGATCGGGCGCACGGAGGACGAGCGAGTGCGCTGGCTGAACGAGCACTGGATCGACCTCGACGAGTGGATCGACGCCAAGAACGCGTGATCACCGGTTCCGCCGCTAACGCGCATAGTGAATGGCTAGTGTGACCGATGTGATCGGAACCTTCGCGCGACGTGTTAGCACTCGGATCGTTGCCGACCTCCGACCGGCCACGGGGGCACCGGTATGGGCGCAGACGGCGCTCGTTGCATCGATTCGTCAGGTCGCTTTCTGGGCAACTGCAGCATGGCAAGTGCTGATGGTGATCGTGTGTGCTGTGTCGGTCGGCGTGGACGGTGCGTTCCTGATCGCCGCAAACGTGTGCCTCGCCGTTCTTGCGCTGACGGCGCTCCACACCAGTGTGCCCGACGAGTTGATACCGATTGCGTTGATGGCACTCGGTCTGTGGTCGTACACATCGGCGACCGACATCGAGTCGACTCTGACGTTCGCTGCTAGTTGGCAAGTAAATGTCGCATCGTGCGTAGCGAGTTTGATTATTCTGCGCCGCTATCTATTGCCGCTGATCGTCACGTGCTCGGGCGCGGTCGCCCTCACGCTCGCCGTGGTACATCCTGACTGGGGCGCGCATCTACCCGTATCAATTGTGTTTACGCAGACCGTGATTGTTGTCGTGGTGCGGTGGGGGCTACCGGAGTTGCTTGCTGTGGCAACGGAGGCCGACACCGCGTCCGGGCGCGCTGAGGGTGCAACTCGAGGGGCGCGTCTGGCTCGGCACATCAGCGCGCGTATCGCTGAGCAATCGAGGCTCGTGCACGATACGGCGATCAACACGCTCGGCGCGATTGCGAATGGCGGTGCGTCGGTTATTGACGCTGGCCGAGTGCGCGAGCAGTGCGCTCGTGACGTTGAGGAGTTGCAGGCGCTGCGTGATGCGCAAGGGAGATCAAAATCGCGTCATCTCATCGAGATTTTCGAACACACGCGAATGCCGATCCGCCGCAGCGGATTGGATGACGATGCGCTGGAGCGCCTGTCGGCTCAACTATCGCCGACCACGATCGGCGCCATCCTCGGATGTGTGCGCGAAGCGATCACGAACGCGGCCAAGCACTCTGGCGCCGATAGCGTCACTGTCGACGTACGTATCGTCGATGCCAAGGCCATCGTGTCAGTGTTGGACGAAGGAGTCGGATTTCGGCTTCCCGAGCCCGCTGGACGCGGGATCGAGCGCTCGATCCGGGAGCGCGCCCGTGACGGCGGAATCGATGCTGAGGTAACCAGCCAACTGGGTCGTGGAACAAGGGTGACGCTCACCGTGTCGACGGCAGCGCCCAGCAGCGCACCGGCGGCGTACACGCGTGCGGAACTTGAGTCCGCGATGAACACCGTGCACAAAAGAGCTGGTCTGCTGTGGGCGTTCGGTGTCACTGCGGTCGGCGTGGCATTGACCATCAACGGTGGCGCGAGCGGGTATCAAGCGCATTACGCGATGCTTGCGCTGATGCTTCTCGCCTGCGCGATCGCTGCTATGCCGGCAATGCTGCGTGTTCCACGCATCCAATCAACCGTGCTGACTATCATCGCCTGCGCCGTGTTCTTCCTCTCGCAGGCAGCTACGTCCTTCGGTACTGAGGGCGCGGTCCATGCCCAGGCTCTCGCCGCCACGGGGCCGTTCGTAGTCATGCTGTCGCTACGGCCACCGCGCGTCGTGGTCCGCTGGGGATTCGGATTATGGGCACTAGTGGCAGCCACGATGTGCCTTGTTGCAATGGTGGGTGGTATCGGATCCGCTCCGATCGTCGCAGTTGCCGCGTTCGTTGGCGTTGGTTTCTGCGTCGTGTGGTCAATCTTCCAATCGGTGGTTGAGGACGTCAGCCACGGTGCTTGGGGCGACCAACAGCGGGCGTTCGCCGCGAGTATGAGTGCTGAACTCGCGCGCGCCTCGCAGCAGACTTATCGACGGTGGCTGGATGCCGGGTTGGAGACGACTATGGCATTGCTGCGTCAAATCGCAGATGGTCGTCGCGATCCGTCCGAACCGGCGGTCGCGGCGCGCTGCGCGGACGAAGAACGGTATCTGCGACAACTCCTTCAGATCAGCCCCGAACTGGCGCATCTGGGCCGACAACTTATCGCGAGCCTGCGTTACGCGCGAACCCGCGGCGTGCGATTTGTGCTGCGCCTTGGTGATGTCGACGCCCCAGATGATGTCGCCGCACGAGAGATCGCGACGGTTGTGTTCGACGGCATCGCCGCTACTGCGCCCGGCGATCGATTGACGGTGACGGTGCTACCGGTCAGCGGTGGCGTGCAATTGACGATGACCGGGTCCGCGCTCCCGATGCCGGCCATGCCGGGGCGCGCGTGCCGGCATCGCCGTCTGGAGTCGATCGATGTCGTGGAGATTGCCTTTGTCGAAGGCGAATTTCACGGAGCTGTCGCGGTTGTGGCCTGAGCCGCTACGAGGTCATGTACAGGATCCATCCGGTGCCCATCAAGACCACGCTGACCGCGGTCAACCGCACCTCCCATGGGCCGGGATCATCGAGTTCGCCGCTGATTATCTTGCCCAGGTTGCGCAGTAGGGCCAGCGTGGTGAGCCCCGCGAGCATGACCAGGATGAGTCCGATGCCCGCCAGTCGATGGGTGGTACCGCCGACGGTGAACACCACGAAACACACCATGCTGCCTAGCCAGCCGATGCCGAGTACGGCGGCGGTCATCCGCCAGTTGGACGACAAAGGCACCTCGTCGGGCATCATGCTCACTTTCATCGTGTGTGGGTATCGGGGCGGGCCGGGTTCATCGCACCTGCCACGCGGCAGGCCGGAGGTCGCTACGGTGCACTGTGCCGCGCTCGAGGATCCAGTCGATCAGCAGATCACGCACTCGTTGTTGATTGTTGTATAGCGGAGGATTTCCTGCCGTACCCGGGAAACCGCCGCCGCCCGACGCGCGGTAATTGCTCATCGCGACCACGACGTGCTCATCACCTCGAACCGGCTCACCGTCGATACGTAGCCCACTGATGCGCGACCCGACCGGTGCCATCGGGTCGATCTCGTACGCCACGTCGTGATCTGCCGACCCGAGCGAATCGACGTTGTACGCCGGCACATCCCAGTCACCGAAACCGCGCGCATTGTGCTCAAGGTAGGCGAGTAGGTCATCACCGCTGAGTTCGACGGCGTGCAGTTCGTTCTCGAACGGGTAGATCCGACTCACGTCGCGGATACTGATCGGGCCACGCCCCAATCCACCGTGTTCGGCGAACAGGGCCGTCACCGACAGCACCCGCCGAGGCCGCTCACCTCGTTCGCGCAGTGCGCGCCGTACGACGGTGGACTGCACCACGTTCACCAGATCGAGGGCCGCCGACGGCCCGATCGTGGCGGGCGCCGCCTCGATCGGTTCGGCAGCTTCGCCTATGCGGCGCGCGGTGTAGGCACGGGTCCGTTCGTGCGCGGCCTGCAGCGGCGCGATGAACGCAGCGTCCGGCTTGACCTCGGCGACCGGCAGGCTACGCGGTACGCCGCCCAGCACCTTGACGCGTCCGTCCGGACCGCGACGTAGCCGCAGATCGATCCGGCCGAGTCGGCGACCGAAACACAGCGGCTCGACGTACGGCACCTCGGTGCCGGTCGCCGCACAGGTCAGCTGGCCGACCTTCTCGACGTGCTGGTGACCGAGGAATATGGCGTCGATACCGGGCACCTCGCGGATGAGCCGCGCCGTGTCGTTCTCGGGCCACGGCAGCGTATCGCCGTACGTCGAGGACGGACCCAGTCCAGCGTGCGATAGCACCACGACGACATCGGCGGCGTCTGCACGCAGCGCTTGCACCTGCTCGGCCGCCGACTCGACGAGCCCATCGACGGTCACCCTGCCATCCAGGTGCGCGTGGTCCCAGATCGCCGAACCAGGCGTACTGAGGCCGAGGACACCGACGCGCACTTCGCCGAACTCGCCCAACTCGAGGGTGCGCGTCATGCGCGAGCAGACGCCGTGCGCGCCGGTGATGTTCGCGGCGAGGAGCGGAAACTCACAGGATTCGGCGTACCGGCGCAGATGGTCTAGACCGAAGTTGAATTCGTGGTTGCCCACGCTGGCTGCCGTGACGTCGAGCGTGTTCAGCGCGGTGGCCATTGGATGCGGCACGTGTTGTTCCCGCGCGGCCAGCGACATCAGCGGGGTGCCTTCGATCGTGTCGCCGACGTCGAACAGCAGCGCTGCGGGGTCTTCTCGCCGGATCTGCCGCAGCAGGGTGGCAATGCGGGCCAGGCTGCCGGGCTCGGCGGGCGGAGCATCGGTGAGGTAATCCCACTCCAACGCGCGACCGTGCACGTCACTGACGGCGAGCAGCGTCAGCGTCCGCTCCTGATGCAGCATCGATGGCCTCGAGGTTGTGGGGTATGCGTCATGTCACTCCGCAGATGCGACAGACTTCCACATCCTGGGAACGTGAGGTAAAACTGCTGGTCTGCGGTAGTCCCCGCGCCGGATAAGCGTATCGTTAGTCGGGCTGCGTCCGGCCGGTGAACGTGAGGTATGGCATCACCGGGTCGCTGATGCACGCCAATAGCGCTAGTTTCAATCAGTTGGCACTCGCGCCACTGCACCCAACGCACACCCAGTGTGCTGAGCCCTAGCCGGTGTACACCGGCACGGTCCACCGCCCCAACAGGAGGTTCGGCTGACGATGAAGATCGTCGTACTCGCGAAGCAGGTGCCCGATTCGGGCAACCCCCGCACG
This sequence comes from Cumulibacter soli, assembly GCF_004382795.1. Lineage (NCBI taxonomy): Bacteria > Bacillati > Actinomycetota > Actinomycetes > Geodermatophilales > Geodermatophilaceae > Cumulibacter > Cumulibacter soli. The sequence goes on from NZ_SMSG01000003.1 coordinate 58,473, forward strand.
CTTAATGAAAGTGACAAGACCGTCGACCGCGCCAACGCGGACCTCGTCCTGAACGAGATGGACGAGTACGCAATCGAAGAGGCCCTCAAAATGAAAGAGGCCTTCGATGGCGAGGTGACCGTGCTGTCGGTGGGACCCGCGTCCGCGACCGACACGGTCCGCAAGGCGCTGCAGATGGGCGCTGACAAGGGCGTACTGGTCACCGACGACGCCATTGCCGGCTCGGACGCCGTAGGCACCGCGAAGGTGCTCGCCGCTGCGCTGGGCAAGCTCGAGTGGGACCTCGTCCTGGCAGGTGCGGAGTCGACCGACGGTCGGGTCTCGGCCATGCCGGCGTTGCTCGCCGAACTGACCGGCGCCACCCAGTTGACCGGTGCCCGCAGCATCGGCATCGATGACGACACGGTCACCATCGAGCGTCAGATCGACGGCGGCTTCGAGGTCGTCCAGGGTCAGATGCCCGCGATCATCTCGGTGTGGGACACCATCAACGAGCCGCGTTACCCGTCGTTCAAGGGCATCATGGCCGCGAAGAAGAAGCCGATCGACGAGCTCACCCTCGCCGATGTCGGCGTCGACGCGAGCGAAGTTGGTCTGTCTAACTCGTGGACGCAGGTCGTTGACGCATCGCCGCGCCCGCCGCGTCAGGCCGGCGAAAAGGTCGACGACGAGGGCGACGGCGGCCAGAAGCTCGTTGCGTACCTCGTGAGCCAGAAGCTCGTCTAGGCAAGGAAGAGAGAAACGACATGGCTGAAGTACTTGTTGTCGTCGAAGCCGCCGACGGGCAGCTGAAGAAGACCACCTCCGAACTGCTGACCGGCGCTCGCGCGCTCGGCGAACCGTCGGCCGTCGTGTTCGGCCCCGCCGGTACCACCGACGCGATCGCCGGTGCGCTCGCCGAGGCCGGCGCTGAGAAGATCTACGCCGCCGAGAGCGACGAGGTCGTCGGCTACTCGGTCGCCCCGAAGGCCGAGGTGCTCGCGCAGCTCGTGGCAGAGAAGTCCCCGGCGGGCGTTCTGCTGCTGTCGAACATGGAAGGCAAAGAGGTCGCCGCGCGCCTGGCGCTGAAGACCGGTAACGGCTTCCTGACCGATGCGGTCGACATCAATGCCGACGGTTCGGTCGCGCAGTCGATCTTCGCCGGCGGCATGAACGTCACTTCGAAGGTCACCACGTCGGTCGCGATCATTACCGTTCGCCCGAGCTCGATCGCCGCGGTTGCCCAGGCGGGCGCCGGTGCACGTGAGGACGTCGCCGTCGCGCTGTCGGACAACGCTCGCAAGTCGGCGATCCTGGACCGGATCGAAGAGTCCACCGGTTCGCGCCCGGACCTGACCGAGGCCGACATCATCGTATCCGGCGGTCGCGGTGTCGCCTCTGCCGAGAACTTCGCGGTCATCGAGGCGTTCGCCGACTCGATGGGGGCAGCCGTCGGCGCCTCGCGTGCCGCGGTCGACTCGGGCTTCTACCCGCACCAGTTCCAGGTCGGCCAGACCGGTAAGACGGTCTCGCCGCAGCTGTACGTCGCGTGCGGCATCTCCGGAGCGATCCAGCACCGCGCGGGCATGCAGACCTCGAAGACCATCGTCGCGGTCAACAAAGACCCCGAGGCGCCGATCTTCGAACTCGCCGATTTCGGCGTCGTGGGCGACCTGTTCAGCGTCGTGCCGCAGGCGACCGAAGCGGTCAACGCGCGCAAGTAGGTCCAAGTAACACCGCCAACGGCGGCCGTACCCTCGGGTGCGGCCGCCGTTCGCATTCTCACCCGTCGGCCCCTCGCGCCGGTCGTCGGTGGTCAGGGGGCGGTTGAGCTCAGCCGGGCTTGCGGCAACTGAAGATGACTGTGCCGGGCACCAGAGCGCCTCGTTGTGGGGACCACTGGCCCCAGACGATATCCCGCCCCGGCGTCCACTCCGGCTCGATGAGGTCCTCCAGGACGAATCCCGCGCCGATGATGTCGCGGACGCGGCCACTCATCGTGCGGTGGGTTTCGACGTACGTCGCGCGTCCACTGGTGTCGAGTTCGACGTAGGCATTCGGATCGAAGTACGACGTACGGACCGTAAGGTCGGCCGGATCGGGGGAGTCCGGCAGCGCCCACCGGATCGGATGGTTCGTGGAGAATACGAACAGCCCACCCGGTCGCAGGACCCGGAACGCCTCCTGCATTACCAACTCCGGACGTGCGACGAACGCGATCGCGCCGAACGAGGACACCGCTAGGTCGAACACTCCCGAAGCGAACGGGATCGCTGTCGCGTCCGCCTGCACCAGTGGTACGTCGATGCCGGTGCGGTCGTTGGCAGCCAGGGCGTGCCGCAGCATTCCGCCGGAGAGGTCGAACGCTACGGGGCGTGCGCCCTGGCGAGCCAGCCATCGAGCGACCGGTGCGGACCCGCAGCCGAGTTCCAGGGCGAGGGCTCCGCGCAACTGCTCGGCGGCGCCCAGCAGTCGCGCCTCGGTTTCGCGCAAGCCCTCCGGGCACCACAAGAGATCTACATCGCCGATATCAGAGGCATGTTCGCGTAGGTAGTCGTCGGCATCGATGTCCCACCAGTGCCGCGCGGCACGTCGAGCTTCGGCCGGGTCGGCCGGCCGTTGAGTCACCCCGTTGAGTCGACCGAGACCACTCGGCGGCGTTAGAGTCATGGCACCACCCTAAAGTGGGTGAGCATGTTGTGAGGCAGGGCACCGACGGCCTGATATAGCAGGCTAGCCCTGCGGCGACAACTTGCGTACCATGAGGGTGCGCTATGGGTCTGCGCTGCCTCGGTATGGAGCAGGCCGTGCTCGACTCGCTTCGTCGTATTCGCGCGAACCTCATGATCGGTGTCGGTTCGTGCTCCGGATCAGCGGTGTGGGTCGCCAAAGACCTCTAACGCACCCGCCAGTATCCATGTCCGGAGCAACCTTCTACATGACCGCTACCACCGAGAGCGCTACGACCCCCCAGGTCGCCATCAACGACATCGGCTCGGCTGAGGACTTCCTCGCCGCCGTCGACGCCACCATCAAGTACTTCAACGACGGAGACATCGTCTCCGGCACGATCGTCAAGGTCGATCGCGACGAAGTCCTGCTGGACATCGGTTACAAGACCGAAGGCGTCATCCCCTCCCGTGAGTTGTCCATCAAGCACGACGTTGACCCCAATGAGGTCGTCGAGGTTGGTGATGAGGTCGAGGCTCTGGTCCTGCAGAAGGAGGACAAGGAAGGCCGCCTGATCCTGTCGAAGAAGCGCGCGCAGTACGAGCGTGCCTGGGGCAAGATCGAAGAGCTCAAGGAGGCCGACGAGCCCGTCAAGGGCACCGTTATCGAGGTCGTCAAGGGCGGCCTGATTCTGGACATCGGCCTGCGCGGCTTCCTGCCCGCGTCGCTGGTCGAAATGCGTCGCGTGCGCGATCTGCAGCCGTACGTCGGCCGCGAGATCGAGGCCAAGATCATCGAGCTCGACAAGAACCGCAACAACGTTGTGCTGTCGCGTCGCGCATTCCTCGAGCAGACCCAGTCCGAGGTTCGCAGCGAGTTCCTGCACCAGTTGCAGAAGGGCCAGGTCCGCAAGGGCGTCGTGTCCTCGATCGTCAACTTCGGTGCGTTCGTCGACCTCGGTGGCGTCGACGGGCTGGTGCACGTCTCCGAACTGTCCTGGAAGCACATCGATCACCCGTCCGAGGTCGTCGAGGTTGGCAACGAGGTCACCGTTGAGGTGCTCGAAGTTGACCTGGACCGCGAGCGCGTATCGCTGTCGCTGAAGGCGACTCAGGAAGATCCGTGGCGTCAGTTCGCCCGTACTCACCAGATCGGCCACGTCGTACCGGGCAAGGTCACCAAGCTCGTTCCGTTCGGCGCGTTCGTTCGCGTCGAGGACGGCATCGAGGGTCTGGTGCACATCTCCGAGTTGGCCGAGCGCCACGTCGAGATCCCGGAGCAGGTCGCCCAGGTCGGCGACGAGATCATGGTCAAGGTCATCGACATCGATCTGGATCGTCGTCGGATCAGCCTCTCGCTGAAGCAGGCCAACGAGGTCGAGGGCGGCGACAAGCCGGAATTCCACCCCGAGGCCTACGGCATGGAAGCCAAGTACGACGCCGAGGGCAACTACATCTACCCCGAAGGCTTCGACGCCGAGACCCAGGAATGGCTGCCCGGCTACGACAAGCAGCGTGAGGACTGGGAGCGTGAGTACGCCGCGGCCCAGGCCCGTTACGAGGCTCACGTTCGCCAGATCGAGGCCGCTCGTGAGGCTGACGCCCAGGCTGCGGTTGAGCAGGGTGCCGGTACCGGCGGATCGTTCTCGTCGAACAACGAGGGTGGCTCCGGTACCCTCGCCTCGGACGAGGCGCTGGCCGCGCTGCGCGAGAAGCTGGCCGGTGGCGAGTAACCGCTAGTACATATGAGTAGAGCCCCAACCCGAAAGGGTTGGGGCTCTACTCATATGTGGCTTTTCGTGTGAGCAGCCAATGTGGCCCGTGGGGCCAATCGGACAACTCCTCAGAGCGACATGATCAGTGCGATCGCGGGTCGGGGCTGCTGGCCTGCTTGACGCAGCCACGCGAATGAGTGACGCGAGCGCGAGAAGGTGAACATGTGCCACCAGCGGCGCTGCCGGGCGTACATCGCGTAGAAGTCACGTGCAGCAGGCAGTTCCCGACAATAGATACGGTCACCGCGACCGTACCTATGGCGGCCTGCCCGCTCGTGCGGAAGGGCGTGTCGCGACATCGGAACTCCACGTCTGCGGATGGAAATACTGGACAGCATCTAGAGTAGGCATGACGCGCGGCGCAAGCGTGCCTAACACGCCGTGTCGCCTCACTGGTTACAAACTGTTATCTTCCGTCACGCTGAGCATGTCGCGTAACACTGGCATCGTACGTCGCCTGAGTCACGCGAGTAACAGCCGTTACGGGAATGGATGCGTGGAGGATCCTTGCTGACTCTGGGATTGACCGGCGGTATCGGCTCGGGCAAAAGTGCCGCGAGTACCGTGCTGAACGAACTGGGCGCGACGATCGTGGACGCCGACAAGATCGCCCGCGAGGTCGTCGAGCCGGGCACCGATGGTCTGCGGCGGGTCGCGGAGGCTTTCGGGGATCAGGTGCTTGACAGCGATGGGTCGCTGAATCGTCCGGCGCTTGCTCAGATCGTCTTTAACGATGAGCAGGCCCGGCAGACGCTGAACGGAATAGTGCATCCGTTGGTGCGCGGCCGTAGCGAGCAGATCGTGGCTGCCGCCGGGGACGATGCGATTGTCGTGCACGATATTCCGCTGCTAGCCGAAGGCACGATGGCGCCGTCCTTCCATCTCGTGCTCATCGTCGCGACGCCGCAAGAGGTCCGCCTGGAACGGCTGAGTACCCACCGCGGTATGGACCGTGCGGACGCCCTAGCTCGGATCAAGGCCCAGGCCACCGAAGAACAGCGACTGGCGATCGCTGATGTCGTGCTCGACAACGCCGGCAGTCCACAAGAACTGCGCGAGCAGATTGAGCAGGTGTACGCCGATCGGCTCACGCCGTACGCCGATGCGCTGGCCGCCGGCCGTTCGGCAGCCTCACGAGTAAATGCGAGGGACGGTGCCGTCGCGCGTGAGTACGCACGATTGGCCTGGGCGCTCGGGCAACTGGATACCACCGTCGAGCAACACACCGGCGGTGATGCACCTGCGATCGTCCGTGGCGCAACGGCAGAGATCCGCTCAGCATTGAACCGCGCCGGCTGGTTCGGCGATGCGGAATTAGCCCCGGCCGACCCCGGCGGCGTCCTGCGTGTCAATATCGTGGACGAACCACGCTGACCTAATGGAAAACAGATGGGTCCTAGGCGGGTACTGTTGCGTCAGAGCGCGTGAGACCGTGCAGGGCAGAGACGCAGATATCGAAGGGCAGTTCCCGTGACAGGAAACCTCACCACCGCTAAAAAGGTCGCTTCCGTGATCGGGATCGGCGCCGTACTGTTCGGTGGCGTCGCCTGCAGTAAGACCGTGGACGGCAAGGCGAGCGCCGCGCCGGTTGAGCAGACCTCAGAGAGTTCGTCGACCGAAAGCACCGAGTCGACGGAATCGACCGAATCCACAGAGTCGACCAGCGAGTCGACCTCGGGCACCGGAACCGATGAGAATGTTCCGGCTAAGGCGCCCGAGGAGCCGTACCTCTACGAAAACGGGGTCAGCGTCAAGATCGAGAAGATTGCAGATGATCCGAAGGCTGACGAACGCTCAACGATTGGCGATGAGGTCGCCATGATCATTCCGTTCTCGGTCGACAACAAGTCGGACACCACACTCGACTACTCATCGACCGAATACGACGCCGATATCGAATGCGACAACGGGGATTCTCCGTACATCTTCGCGGTGGAGACGCCGGACGGATCCGATGACGACTTGACCGTTCCCGCTGGGGAGACGGCGGAGTTCATGCTCTCGTTCGCGCTTGTCCCCGATAACCAGGGACAGACCTGCACCATCGAGCTTCCATTCGAGGCCGAGGGAGTCTCGAGCGATGCGATCGACACCGCCACGTTCACGATGGTCCTGGAATAACTGGAAAAGCAGCGAATCAGCAGTCGCATTGACGGGAACATGAGGGCGTGATGACGAACATGAACCATCGGCGATCGTTCGCTGGGATCGTTGCCATCGGCGCGATCGTGCTCGCGGCCAGCGGCTGCACCAAAACGGTCGGTGGGACGGCGACCGCGGCGCCGGTGATTATCCAGTCGACCGAGGGGGAGACCGTCAAGGCTCCCGACGAGGACTACGTCTACGAGGACGGCACCACCGTGACCCTGACCGGGTACGACGCGGACCCCAACATGAGTGGACTCATCGGCGACGAGGTCGGCTTCACGATGAAGTTCACCGTCAAGAACGAATCCGAGACTGCGCTGGATCTCAGCAGCACAGCATCGGACACGGATGTGGAATGCCCGAACGGCGGCACCTATGTGTTCCCGAACCATGAGCTCGGCGGTCCGGAATCACTGCCCGCCGGAGACAGCGCGGACTACACCGTTGATTTGGCGCTGAAGCCGGAGAGTTTCAGTACGCCGTGCACGGTCACCTTCCCGTTCGCAACCGAGTCCGGTCCGGCGAGTTCGGTCGCGAGTTTCGAAATGGCTTTCGACGAGAACGGCGGCAACGACGAGGAGTAAGACCCGAGGGTCGCCGTCGGGAAGGTCGCACTGGCTGCGATGGTGCAGGCCCCTCGGGCCCGTTGTCGCAGCGTGGGGACTGAGTGCTGCCTTTCGATTGCGATGAGGTCGAGTTCGTCGCTCAGGTTGGGACCGGTGATGTCGCGTTCGACCAGACCCCCGGGACGATCCTGGCGATCTCCGATCGGTCTCCTGTCGGTCGCGGAATCGAACTGGGAGTCGACAGCCGAGACATGCCCGGAGCGTCCGCGGACCCGTGAGGTCGCGGCCGCGGACATCAGTGCGTTTGCGTCGGTGCCGTTGCGGCACCCACGCCATAGACGCTCCTTGGTCCGTCTACGCGGCCACGTCGGAAGTTGGGCATTAGGCTCATCGATCGTAGTCGCGGCTGGGCGTCAGCGCTACGTTCTGGGTGTTCCGGTCTGCCGGGGCATCCGACAGGTCGACCTGGATTGACCAGCAGGGATCAGGCTAGAGGCGCAGTCGCGAGAGTCCACGCTGCGTCGGTGCTGTGTTGGTACTACCGATGGCAGCGGGGACGCATAGGAGAATTGCGTGATCCCGCAGCGAGGCGTTGGTGAGACAGAACTGTCAGTACCCCACCCTGGTCGCGAGACTCAGGTGGGGTACTGACACGCACTCGCCGTTGGTGCGTGGAGCCCGTCCGGGCGGATGAGCCTAATTCTGTGTAGCGCGCGCTGTCCTGCGACTGGCCCGAAACCGAACATAGAGCACTGTCGTTCCGGTCGCGACGAGCAGAATCAGGGCCAGTTCAATCGGTCCGATAAGGCCAACGGTCGCCAGCAGAACCACCCCGAGAATGGCGGTGACGACGAAGACGATCGCTGCCAAGGCCGCTTCCTTCGCTTGGGTCTTGCTCATAACGCGCCCTCTTCTTGATCGTGACGGTTGGTTTTAGTTGACTATCCTCGTTAGCCTATGCCCGTAAACCCGCCATTCCAACCCCAGATTCCGCTGGCGTTTATGCGAACCCACGGATAGTCCGATTGAATGCAGCCCTGGCTACCTACACAGTTCTCCATATGGCCCTGTGCGAATGTTTCTCCGGTAACCTGACCCACTCCGGTGAACGTATTGGATACCAGCCCTCTGTAAAACATAAACGTAGTAACGTTGGTGACCCAACTTTGGCGATTTGTTATTGACGTAATTGAGGATCCGTTCCAGCACAGATTTGCTGAGTGATGGAAGGTGTACGCGGTCAGGCCGACGACAGTCTTCCCACTAACGGAGAACGACTGAGTCGCGCAACCCCCCGCCATGGGCGAGACACTGCTAGGTGTGATCGGCCCGAGAGTTTCTTCGACTGTATACACGCCCGGATCCAGCACCTGAGCGGCTAGTTCGGGAACAGCAAGCAGTGCCTCTCGCCCGGCGTCGCTGAGTTGCCCGGTGTCCTTGATTTCCTGGATCGCCGCCAGAGCATCTTGTTTCGTCGACGTCTCAGTGTCACTCGGTGAAGCAGATGCGACCTGGACGCTCGAAAAAAGGAGGGCTGCCGCCACAACGGCAGTGAGTATGCCTCGGATCGTGGTTTTCACGTAAAGTCCCATTTCGTCGATTCTCATCAGTTTCGTTCAATTACCTACCGGGCCTCGAGGCTGCGCTGGCCGGGATTACCGCGCCGAAATGGAAGTTACCTACACGCCTTAGGTGTGTCTAATCCGCGTCACACATCGGGTGGGGCCAGGTTGCGCCCCTGTAGAAAGGGGATGGTGATTCGGATGTCCTGACTTTAGGCAGGGTCGTGAGTAGCTGATGTGGTGTTCAGGGACGTTGTTCGGACGTGACTGCGACCCATGTGCCTGGTCAGCGATGTGCACACCTGCGCCTTGTGGCGCGACCGTACAGGCACGTATGCGCACGGCGCGACAAGCTGTGTTGGGCATTCAGCGTGGACGCAACGAGGCAGGACGTGCGATTAGGCGACTGCCAGCGGCGAACTGGAGTGGTCGCCAATGGGATCGGGTGGGCGATACTGGGTTCGAACCAGTGACCCCTTCGGTGTGAACGAAGTGCGCTACCGCTGCGCCAATCGCCCGGGTGTCGTGCGACCTAAGACGATACCAGTCGGGGTGCGCGGGAGGTGACGTGGGTCGTTAACGCCACATTGGTATCCAGGAGGGAATCCAGTCCGGCACGCCAGTGAAGTGCAAGGCAACGACCACGACGCCGTAGACGAACGCTGCGGTCAGCAGGCCGACGAGAATCCGTACCCACAATGCCTGCCGCCCGATCCAATGCATCCAGGCGAACACGTGCTTCTTCGTGAATTTCAGCAGGCGGTCGGCCCATGCGAACTCGGTCGCCAAAATCGCCAGTCCGGCGATCACCACGAGCCAGCCGGGCCCGGGGAACGGAATCATCACGATGCCGGCGCACAGGACGACGAAGCCCACCACGCCGACGCCGACCTTGTAGGTGTGTTTGAACTTCGGGTGGCTCCGTAGCCGATGACGTAAGCCGGTCTTCTCACCGGCAGGGGGAGCTGGCTCCACATTCTCGTCCGCTGCGGCGCTCAGGTTCTGGGGCACCGGCTGCTGGGGTGGCGTGTTGATGTCGTGGCTCCTCGTCGGCGGCGAATCGGGTCTCACTATCTGTAACGTTGCAGGAGCCAGCCACGCACCGCAACGTGCGAAAAGTGATCTAGATCCAAAACTAGACCCCGAACTTTGATGCGTCGTCTGAGTCGTGTAACGTTTCTTCTCGCTGCTGAAATACCGAGCAGCAACGCGGACGTGGCTCAGTTGGTAGAGCATCACCTTGCCAAGGTGAGGGTCGCGGGTTCGAATCCCGTCGTCCGCTCGCAAGACGCCGAGAACTTTTCAGCGTCGCACGCGGTGGCGTGGCCGAGAGGCGAGGCAACGGCCTGCAAAGCCGTGTACACGGGTTCAAATCCCGTCGCCACCTCCACGGCGAGATCGATAATTTCACATGGACTTGGGCGATTGGCGCAGCGGTAGCGCACTTCGTTGACATCGAAGGGGTCACTGGTTCGAACCCAGTATCGCCCACCAAGTAAGTAGCAGAACGATCCATCAAGGACCCGGCCCGAGGCCGGGTCCTTTCGCTTTCGCCTACATGGCGGCACAATCGCACGCAGCGGCCGGCGTCCGACGCCGACATCACGAGCGGTACGCCGCGTGCGAGGAGATGGAATGAAAATCGGTGGGATCACGATTGACCCGGTGCTGGATGGACATGGCATCGAGAACGGTGCACGGATTCTGGATCGTCCGGGAGTCGAGGACCCCTGGGCATGTCACCCGGACGTGCTCGATGCGCACGGCCGCATTGAAATGCCGATGGGCGGATTCCTGGTACGCACCGGTGACCGAGTTGTCTTGGTTGACACCGGCGTCGGTGCACTCGAACGCGAGGACCTCTTTGGCGGTGGACTGCTGAACTCGTTGGCCGACCTCGGCGTCCAACCCGGCGATATCACCGACGTGCTGTTCACCCACCTGCATTACGACCATGTCGGCTGGGCAGCCTCCAAAGGCAAGGTCGTCTTCGAGAACGCGACCTACCGCGCGCATGCCGCCGATTGGTCGTATTTCGTCACCGCCGATGATGCCGTGCCAGGCGCCGTCCGTAAGCTGTCGCCGATCGAGAACCAACTGGAGACGTTCGACTCCGAGCACACCGTCGCCCCCGGAATCGACGCGCGCCCAGCGGCGGGACACACCCCAGGGTCGACCGTGTTCATCATCTCGAGTGAAGGAGAACGCGCCCTGTTGATCGGCGATATCGCACATTCGGTGGTCGAACTGGCCGAACCGGACTGGGAAGCGGTGTACGACGTCGACAAGGAAGCCGCCAAAGCGGTACGCAACGCCGTCGCCAACGAGGCCCTCGACACCGACACGTACGTCGTCCCCGCACACTTCCCGAAGATGGCGTTCGGCCGGATCATCACCACGCCAGAAGGGCGCCGCTGGCGAGCCATCTAGCGCGGGGCGCAAACTGTGTGGCTGCGGTCGGTACGATCGGATGCGTTCCTATCGCGGCGTACGCCGCACACCGATCCTGCGCTACGGAGCCTTTCGTGTCATCTGCCGTCTTCTCGTCCCAGCCAGCCCCTCGCGTGAAGGTGCCTGCCGGGACATCGGCGCAGACCGTGGTGAACGAGGCGGGCTTCGATCAGAAGGGCGCGAAGGCCGCGATCGTCGTACGTGACGGTGCGGTACTGCGCGATCTGGCCTGGGTGCCGGAAGCCGACGCGGACGTCGAAGTGGTCCTCGCCGACACGCCCGACGGGCGCAACGTGATTCGGCATTCGACCGCGCATATCCTCGCGCAAGCCGTTCAGGCGATCAACCCGGACGCGAAACTCGGTATCGGTCCGCCGATCACCGACGGGTTCTACTACGACTTCTCGGTCGCCGAGCCGATCACGCCTGAGGACCTTCAGGCGATCGAGAAGCAGATGAAGAAGATCATCAAGTCGGGGCAGCGGTTCTCCCGGCGCAAGTTCGCCAGCCTTGCCGAGGCTCAGGCCGAACTCGCCGGCGAACCGTTCAAGATCGAGTTGATCACCGATAAGGGCACCGGTACCGATGCTGATGATGAAGTCATGGAAGTCGATGCCTCGGGCGAGTTGACGATCTATGACAACATCGCGATGCGCGGTGGTGAATGCGTCTGGGGCGATCTATGCCGCGGCCCGCACGTGCCGAGCACCCGCTACCTCGGATCCTTCAAGATCACCCGCTCCTCGGCGGCGTACTGGCGCGGGCAGGAGGGCAATGCCCAGTTGCAGCGGATCTACGGCACCGCATGGGAAAGCGCCGAAGCCCTCGCCGACTACCTGCATCGACTCGAGGAGGCCGAGAAGCGCGACCATCGTCGCGTCGGGGCCGAACTCGACCTGTTCTCCTTCCCCGACGAACTCGGGTCAGGGCTGCCGGTATTTCACCCCAAGGGCGGCGTGATTAAGCGCGAGATGGAGGACTATGTCCGCGCGCGCCACATTGAGGAAGGCTTCCAGTACGTCGGTACGCCGCACATCTCCAAGGACGGCCTTTTTCACACGTCCGGCCACCTGCCGTACTACGCCGACACGATGTTCCCGCCGCTGATTGTCGATGAGGAAATCGACGACGAAGGCAACGTCACCAAAGCGGGGCACGAGTATCGCCTGAAGGCGATGAACTGCCCGATGCACAATCTCATCTACCGCTCGCGCGGCCGTTCCTACCGTGAGCTACCGCTGCGGTTGTTCGAGTTCGGACACGTATATCGGTACGAGAAGTCCGGCGTCGTGCACGGTCTGACGCGTGTCCGCGGGTTTGCCCAGGACGACTCGCACTCATACGTAATGCCCGAGCAGGCGGCGGACGAAGTACGTCATTTGCTGGACTTCATCCTCGGGCTGCTGCGTGACTTCGGTCTGGACGACTTCTACCTGGAACTGTCGACGCGCGACGATTCCGATAAGTTCATCGGCTCGCAAGAGCAGTGGTCTGTCGCCACGACCGTGCTGGAGGACGTCGCGGGTGAGACCGGCCTCGAACTGGTCCCGGACCCCGGTGGTGCGGCGTACTACGGGCCAAAAATCTCGGTGCAAGCCCGCGACGCTATCGGCCGCTCATGGCAGATGTCCACGATCCAATACGACTTCAACCAGCCGGCCCGGTTCGAGTTGGAATACCAGGCGCCAGATGGCACGCGTCAACAGCCGGTGATGATCCACGCCGCAAAGTTCGGGTCGATCGAACGGTTCATGGGCGTGCTCGTCGAGCACTACGCCGGCGCATTCCCGGCTTGGCTGGCGCCGGTACAGGTCGTCGGCATTCCCATCTCAGGTGAGCAGGGCGACTACATACAGGACATCGTTAACCGGCTCGCGCGGGAAGGAATCCGGGCCGAGGCCGACCATTCCGATGACCGGATGCAGAAGAAGGTGCGCAACCACACGCTGCAGAAGATCCCGTTCATGCTGCTGGCCGGAGCGAAGGACGTCGACGCGAACGCGGTATCGTTCCGCTTCCGCGACGGTACGCAGCGCAACGGCGTACCGGTCGACGAAGCGATCGCCGACATCGTCGAGTGGGTGCGTTCGCGCCGCAACGCCGCACCGACCGCCGATACGCGCCGTGACCGTTCAGCCGATGCCGGCGCTGGTGGCTGACGATGCCTGAGATCCACGATCCGCAATCGGACGGCTTCGACCGGCTCTGGACCCCCTACCGGATGGCATACATCAAGGGTGAAGGTAAACCGAAGCATGCCGAGGACCTCGCGGGCTGCCCGTTCTGCGTGATCCCAGGCAAGACCGATACGGACGGTCTGGTCGTCGCGCGCGGTCGGTACGTGTACGCCGTACTCAACCTGTATCCGTACAACGCCGGGCATTTGCTCGTCGTCCCGTACCGACACGTGCCCGATTACACCGATATCGATGCCGACGAGACGGCCGAGTTCAGTGCGTTCACCCAGCACGCGATGCGCACCATCCGGGCCGTATCGGCACCGCACGGATTCAACCTCGGCATGAACCAGGGTGAGGTCAGTGGTGCCGGTATTGCGGCGCATTTGCACCAGCACGTCATCCCGCGGTGGGGCGGCGACACGAACTTCATGCCGGTCATCGCTTCGACCCGGGTCCTGCCGCAATTGCTCTCGGACACTCGCGAATTGCTCGCCGAGGCCTGGGTCGCCGAGCCGTACGCTGGCGGCTGATGCTCAACGACTCTCCGGCGCGCGACTTTTTCGGGCGCATCTTCAAGCCCATAGGTGAGGCACTCGGTTCGGCCGGTGTCCATCCGAACGTCGTCACTATCGTCGGCACGCTCGGCACCATCGCCGGCTCGGTGCTGCTGGTCGGCAACGGACACCTGTTCGCCGGCTGCATGGCCATCACCTTCTTCGTGTTCCTGGACCTGCTTGATGGTGCGATGGCACGCGCCACCGGCAAGGTCTCTAAGTTCGGCGCAGTGCTGGATGCGACCGGTGACCGTCTGTCGGACGCCGCGATCTTCGGCGCGCTCGCCTTCTGGTTTGGCCTCAGCCATCCGGACGGGTGGATGATTGCCGCCTCGTTGCTCGCGCTCGTACTGGGCCAGGCGACGTCGTACGTCAAGGCTCGCGCCGAGGGCGTCGGGCTGACCAGCAACGTCGGCATCGCCGAGCGTGCGGAGCGACTGATCATCGTGTTGGTGGGGATCGGTTTGGATGGCCTGGGCGTGCCGTACGTGCTCGCCGTCGCCCTGTGGGTGCTGGTGGTGATCTCGGCGTACACGGTGTGGCAGCGCCTGCGCACCGTCTATGTTCAGTCGGCCGCCGAACTCATGACCGATAGCCGGGACGAATCGGCGGGTGCGGCGTGACGGAGCTGCCGCAGGCCGGCACCCCGACCGCCGGAGTGCAATCAACACTGAGTGCGCGGTGGGCCGCGATCAGACCGCGGATAATCGACAGGGCCTTTGCGGCGGGTTGGTCTGTGCTACCTAGGGTCCCCGAACGGGTCGCGGGTGCCGCATTCGATGCGGTGGGCACAGTCAGCGCAATGTGGCCGGGTGCGTACGCCCAGTTGCGCGCGAATCTGCGCGAGGTCGTCGGACCGTCGTACTCGGCAAAACAACTCGATGCGCTGACTCGCCGATCGGTACGTTCCTACACGCGCTACTGGCGCGAGGTCTTTCAGTTGCCGGGAATGGATCCGGCCGACGTCGGGCGACGAACGGAGTACCTCGGCGGTGAGCACGTCGACCGTGCGATGCACGGCGGACGTGGCGTGGTGATCGCGCTGACACACTCGGGAAACTGGGACGCTGCCGCCGTGCAGTTGTGTCAGGTGCGCGGATATGCGATGACGTCCGTGGCCGAGCGGTTGAAACCGGAATCGCTGTACGAGCGGTTCAAGCGCTTTCGGGAGTCGTTGGGGATGACCGTCGTGCCGTTGACCGGGGGACCCGAGCCGTCGGTCGTCGCGTTGAAGCGCGCGCTGAACGAGGGACAGCAGGTGACCCTGCTCGCCGATCGTGACTTGCAGGCCAACGGTATTCCCGTGCAGTTGTGCGGGCGGCGTACCACGATGCCGACCGGGCCGGGCCTGATGGCTTTGCAGACCGGATCGGCATTGTTGCCGCTGGAGCTGGGGTACACCGAGACCGGGTGGCGGATGAGATTCCATCCCGAGATCGAGATGCCTACCGACGGACGGTTGCGCGAGCGCGTGACTCACGGGATGACCGCCCTGGCGGAGATCTTCACCGACGTGATCCGGCGAAATCCGCAGGACTGGCACATGTTGCAGAAGATCTGGCCGGACGTATGAGTGATGCGCCGCTACGTATCGGCATGGTCTCGCCGTATTCCTGGGATGTGCCAGGCGGCGTTCAGTTCCACATTCGCGACCTCGCGCAGACGCTGCTACGACAGGGCCATTATGTATCGGTACTGACACCGGTGCAGCGTGCGCGCGATCTGCCACCGTACGTCGTCGACGCGGGCAGGGCAGTACCGATCCGCTACAACGGATCGGTGGCGCGGATCCAGTTCGGCCCGGTCTCCGGAGCGCGGGTCCGGTCGTGGCTCGCCGACGGAGCGTTCGACGTCGTGCACGTGCACGAACCGCAGACGCCGAGTTTGTCGCTGTTGACGTGCATGATGGCAACGACACCCATCGTGTGCACGGTGCACGCGGCGACGGAGCGTTCGCGTTGGCTGGCGGCTACCCAAGCGCTGCTCCAGCCATTCCTGGAACGCATTTCAGGGCGGATCGCGGTCTCGGAGTTGGCGCGGCGCCTGCAGGTTGAGCATCTCGGCGGAGATGCGGTGTTGATTCCGAACGGCGTTTTCGTGGACGATTTCGCGCAGGCGACCTGTTTGACGGAGTACGCCGACGCGCACCCGGCGGTGGGGTTCCTGGGACGTTTCGACGAACCGCGGAAGGGACTGCAGGTACTGATCCCGGCGATGGAGCGCGTCGTTGAAGCGGTGCCTGAGGTGCGGTTACTGATCGCTGGGCGCGGAAACGAACAGCAACTGCGTGACGAATTACCACTGACCCTCATCGATCGCGTCGAAGTCCTCGGTCCGCTTTCCGAGGAGGACAAAGCACGGTTCTTGCGGAGCCTGGACGTGTACTGCGCCCCGAACACCGGCGGCGAGTCGTTCGGCATCATCCTCACCGAGGCGATGGCGGCGCAGGCCCCCGTCGTCGCCAGCGATATCGATGCCTTTCGGCGGGTGCTGGCCGACGGTGCTGCCGGAGTGCTGACCGCAGTCGGCGATTCGCGTTCGCTCGCCGACGGCATCATCCACGCGCTGACAGATAGCGACGCAACGGCGGCGCGTCGACGTAGCGCGTCGCGCATCGTGCGGCAGTACGACTGGTCGGTGGTCGCCGAGCGCGTGCTCGGCGTCTACCACGCGGTCATTGCTTCGTAGCCGCGCAGCGCTGCGTCACCGATGTCCGGCGTCGACTCGCGTACCGTGAAACTGTGCTGTGGTTGATACTCGGACTCGTCGTCCTCGTACTGCTCGCGGTCTGGGTCACCTGGACAGCGATGCGAATCGACCGTCTGCATGCCCGCGTGACGGCGGCCTGGCGAAGCCTAGACGCACAGTTGGTGCAACGCTCGAGCGAATTAATGGCCATTCAGGCCGGCGGCGATCCGGATCCGCCCGATATCGCCACCGGATTCATTGCTCCGTCGGCACACAGTCCCATCGACGCCGCGGCGGCGTTGAAAGACAAAGAACTCCCCGCCACCCGTCCGATCTCCGCGAGCGAGGTGGAGGCTGCCGCACAGCGGGATGGGATCGCCTCGGACGTGGCCAGTTACGAGCGCGCCGCACGCGAGAACCGGATCGGTGCCGAGATTGCCGCATTGCCCGAGGCCGAGACGCATGATCAACTGCGGCGCGCCTGTACACAGGTGCAGACCGCCCGCACGTTCTACAACGACGCGGTACGGGCGTACGGCTCGTTGCGCGCGCAGCGGCTGCCCCGGCTGTTTCGGATGGGCGCATCGGACCCCGTTCCGCCGTACTTCGATATCGACGACAGTCCCGGGACCGGGCACGTGCCGGGGGACTAGAATTACCGGCACACCATCAACTTTCGTCCCGATGAGGAACCTGTGTCCAACAACGATTCCGAGAACGTGCAGACCACCGCGAGCGAAACCGGCACCGACCGGGTGAAGCGCGGTATGGCGCAGATGCTCAAGGGCGGCGTCATCATGGACGTTGTCACCCCCGAGCAGGCGAAGATCGCCGAGGACGCCGGCGCCGTCGCAGTAATGGCGCTCGAGCGCGTTCCGGCGGACATTCGCGCGCAGGGCGGAGTGTCACGGATGAGCGACCCGGACATGATCGACGGCATCATCGAGGCCGTCTCGATCCCGGTGATGGCGAAGGCGCGCATCGGTCATTTCGTTGAGGCGCAGGTGTTGCAGGCCCTCGGCGTCGATTACATCGATGAGTCGGAGGTCCTCACCCCAGCCGATTACACCAACCACATCGACAAGTGGCAGTTCACCGTGCCCTTCGTGTGCGGCGCGACCAACCTGGGCGAGGCGCTGCGTCGCATCACCGAGGGTGCGGCGATGATCCGTTCCAAAGGCGAGGCCGGCACCGGCGATGTGTCGAACGCGACGACCCACATGCGCACGATCAGCGGTGAGATCCGTCGGCTCTCCTCGATGCGGGAGGACGAACTGTACGTCGCCGCGAAGGAACTCCAAGCGCCGTACGAGTTGGTTGCAGAGGTCGCGCGCGCCGGAAAGCTGCCCGTCGTTATGTTCACCGCCGGCGGGATTGCCACCCCCGCGGATGCCGCGATGATGATGCAACTCGGCGCGGACGGCGTGTTCGTCGGTTCGGGCATCTTCAAGTCGGGCAACCCGGCGCAGCGCGCGGAGGCCATCGTCAAGGCGACGACGTTCTTCGACGATCCGGACACGCTCGCGAACGTGTCCCGCGGGCTCGGGGAAGCGATGGTCGGCATCAACGTCGAGGAGATCCCGCAGCCGCACCGGCTCGCCGAACGCGGCTGGTAACCCGGCAGCGGGGACGGCGCTCCCGAGCCGTTCTCGGCATCCAGAGCGGTTCTCGGCATCCAGAGTGGTTCTCGGCATCCAGAGTGGTTCTCGGCATCCAGAGTGGGGAAATTTCCCCACTCTGGATGGCTTTCTCCGCCGTCGCCGGCTTGGCCCACTTTCGGCGGCCGGCGGCTGGGCGCGACCGGTGCGGCCTCGAGCCCAATTCCCACAACGCCGACCGCGAACCATCGAACCCATCCGCGCAGGCGGACCGAAGATGCTAACCGGGCAGCGATAGAACTAGTGTGGGCCTCGTGTCCTCCCCAGCGCTGACGTCCAGCACGACCCCGACCCACACTCGCGCGTTCGCGCTGTTTTCTCGCGTGATCGCCTGCACCATAGCGATGGCGGCCATCATCGTGTTTCCCTCGCCACCGGCGGCACACGCCGAGACAGGCGATCGGATCACGTCGTACGACATTCAGTACGTCGTGGACGCCGACGGATCGGTGCACGTCACCGAGACCATCGATTACCAATTCGCCAGCTACGGGCGGCACGGCATCTTCCGTTGGTTGCAGTATCGCGGCGCCGCTGGCGAAGAGCAGGACCGGCTGTACGACATCAGCGAGTTCTCCGTGAGCAGCCCGACCGGGGCCTCGACGCGCACGCAACTCGAACAGCAGGTGGGTGAGGACGGCCGCAGCAGGTACGACGTGTATCAGATCGGGTCATCCAATGAGACCGTCGATGAATCCGAAACCTACGTCCTGACGTACACCATCGACGGCGCATTGAATCCCCAGGACGGCGAGGACACCGAGTTCTACTGGAACGCGACCGGAAACGAGTGGGACGCCGCGATCGATCAGGTCACCATCAGCGTCGAGGTACCCGACGGGCCTACCAAAGTCGCGTGCTGGGCGGGTCCGGCCGGCACCTCTGACCTCTGTGACAACGCGAGTATCGAGGGCGGTGCGGCCATCTTCGAGCACACATCGAGTAGTTACGGCAGCAACTGGGGCGTCACCATCGACGTGGGTATCAATGCCGACGCGGTCGATGCCGCCCCGGTTTTCGTCGATCGGCCCACCTGGGCGAATCAGAACGGGTTTACGCCATTGCCGATGACGCTCGGCGGCGTTGCGCTGATCGGCCTGTCAGTATTCGGCTGGCGCCTGCGGTTACGTAGCCGTGATCGTCGGTTCGCGAATGTGCCGCCCGGGGTCATCCCGGACAACCCGGGCACCCGCGTCGCCGGAATCGGTTCGGGCGCGAAGGTCGTTGCCGACGATCTCTCCATCGAACCGCCGGTCGCGTTCTCGCCGCCACGCGGTATCAGCCCGGCACAGGCGAGTTATCTACGTCGCCCTGGCCACGACCCCGATCAACTGGCAGCCACAATCTTGGACCTCGCGCACCGTGGAGTGTTGCGCATCGTGGGCGACGAGTACGGCGACAGCCGCCGAGTCGAGCTGCAATCGCGCGGTCGGCTGGAGCATCCGCATGAGCAGGCATTCGTGGATAACCTGTTCGCCGACGGTACGTCGGTCTCGCTGACCAAAGATGTGCCGCCGGGCGTCACACCGCCGCTGCACCGGCCGAACGATCGGTTGCGGGCCGCGCTGGCCAGTGATGTCAAACGACGTAAGTGGTTCGTCGCAGAACTCGGTGGCGCTCGCAAGAGCCTGCGCGCGCTCGGCTGGCTTCTGGCCATCGGTGGAATCGCTGTACTGCTGTACACGACGTATCAGTTCGAAACCGAGTCCACCGGCTCCGGGTTCGGCATCTGGGGTCTGGTCGCGCTACTTGCCGGCCCCATCCTGATCTGGATGTCGAAGCGCGGTCGTGGCCAGGGACGCACGGCGATGGGGCGTGCGGTCATGGATCAGGTCGATGGTTTCGAGACATATCTGCGGACTGCTGAGGCCGACCAGTTGCGCTTCGAGGAAGGCGAAGACATCTTCTCGAAGTATCTGCCGTGGGCGGTCGCATTCGACGTCACCGAACGCTGGAGCCGGATCTGCGCTGACCTGAGCGCGCGAGGGCTGATTCCAGCCCAACCCGTGTGGTATTCGGGCAGATGGGACGGTCTGCATACCTACCTGTGGGTCTCATCCTTCAACCACCACATCAACTCCGCGGCGAGTGCACCCGCACCGACGCCGTCCACCCTTGGATCCAGCGGTGGTTTCTCCGGCGGCGGGTTCGGTGGTTTCTCCGGTGGCAGCGGATTCGGCGGTGGCGGTTTCTCCGGCGGCGGTGGCGGCGGCGGGGGAGGCGGCTCCTGGTGATCGGGTCAGCCCGCGTCGAGTCGTAGGATCGGCGCACACCCCTATCGTCGTTGGAAGGCGTCTCACCCATGACCGAGCAGATCATTCCCGCCGAACGTGGCCACAGCCCGTGGGACTATTCAGGCGTGACGCGGGGCCCGGACGGGATCGCCCGGTACGACGATCTGCCGCTCTCGCTCGTGCATATGCTGCAGAACGTCACGCGAGCCACTCCCGACGTCGAGGCGCTGGTCGAGGTTGGCGGCGAACGCTTGACCTACCGCGACCTGTGGGACCGATCCGCCCGGGTAGCCGGCGGACTGCGCGCGGCCGGTGTGAAGCGCGGCGATCGCGCCGCGATCCTCAAGCCCGCCGGCAACGAGTGGGTGATCGCATTCTGGGGCACGCTGATGGCCGGCGCGGTCGTCGTTCCGGTGAACACTCGATTCGCTCCACCAGAGGTCGAGTACGTCGTGAACGACAGCGGCGCGGCGTACATCTTTGACGCTGAGGGCGCGCTGCCGGACGGCGAGGCATATCTGGCCGATGGGATCGAACAGCAGGATCTGGCCGCGATCTTTTACACCAGTGGTACCACCGGACGTCCGAAGGGAGCCCTCACCTCGCATGAGGCGTTCCTGACCAACTGCGAGAACATGTGCCGTTGCACCGGGTTGGACCGCAACGCCGGTGAAGAGTTCCGCACCCTCATCTCCGTACCGTTGTTCCACGTCACCGGCTGCAACAGCCAACTACTGATCGCGGCGTACGTCGGCGGCGCCAGCGTGATCCTGCCCAAGCTGGACGTCAAGCAACTACTGGGTTTGATTAGCGAAGAGCGGATCAGCAGCATGACGACCGTTCCGGCCATCTACAAACTGATCATGCTCAACCCGGATCGGACGAACTACGACCTCTCGGGCGTGCGATGGGTCGGGTACGGCGGCGCGGCGATTCCCCCCTCGCTGGTGCATGAGTTGCAAGCGACGTTCCCGAAGGCCGTGTTGAAGAACGGCTTCGGAATGACGGAGTCCGCGTCCTTGATGACCGTCTTGTCGGGCGAGTACGCGGCCAAGCATGCTGACTCGGTCGGCTTCGCATGCCCAGTGATCGATCTGGCGATCGACCTTCCCGATGAGGTCAGCGGCGTCGGCGAACTGCTCGCGCGCGGCCCGAACATCACCTCGGGCTACTGGAACAAACCGGACGCGACGCTCGACGCGTTCGAGGACGAGTGGTTACGCACCGGCGATCTCGCGCGCATCGACGAGAAGACAGGTCTGGTGTACCTCGCCGATCGCGCCAAGGACATGATCAACCGTGGTGGCGAAAACGTGTACAGCGTCGAAGTTGAGAACGCGCTCGCCGCGATCGACGGCATTGCCGAATCCGCTGTCGTCGCCGTTCCGGACAACGTGATGGGCGAGAAGGTCGGTGCGGTGATCGTGCCGACACCGGGGGCCGATCTTGATCCCGAGCACATTGTCGAGCAGTTGCAGGGCAAGCTCGCAGACTTCAAGATCCCGCAATTCATCCACCTGACGACCGATGCGTTGCCGAGGAACCCAGGAGGCAAGGTGCTCAAGCCGGCGCTACGCGCCGAGACTCAATGGGGCGCCCCGCTTCGGTAGGTGCGTAGCAATCGCTGCTATACAACAGAATTGAGAACTCATGAGTTCACCGACTATTGGTGTTCTTGCCCTGCAAGGTGACGTTGCCGAGCACCGCGGGGCGCTGCAGCGGGCAGGTGCCCAGGTTGTTGCCGTACGACGCCCGAACCAACTCGCCGGACTTGATGGAATCTTGCTGCCGGGTGGTGAGTCGACCACGATCGACAAATTGCTGAGGGCCTTCGGGCTGATGGATCCGCTGCGCACGGCTATCCGGGGCGGTTTGCCGGCGTACGGCTCGTGTGCCGGAATGATTCTGCTGGCCGATCGTCTCGTCGACGGACGATCGGATCAGCAGACGATTGGCGGGATCGATATGACCGTGCGTCGCAACGCGTTCGGCAGGCAGGTCGACTCGTTCGAGTCGACGGTGCATATGCCGCTCGTGGGCGATTCGCCGATGCGGGCAGTGTTCATTCGCGCGCCGTGGGTGGAGGCGACCGGCGAGGGGGTCGAGATCCTCGGTCGTGTCGAAGATGGCCCGGCAGCCGGTAGAATCGTCGCCGTACGGCAGGGCAACATCATCGCGACGTCATTTCACCCGGAGGTCACCGCTGACTTTCGGGTGCATGACGCATTTGTCGACCTCGTCAGGTTGAGCGCGGCGTCGTAGTCTGGTCGCCAGATCACAGCGCAGTACGAAGGAAAGAGGACGTATCGAATGAGTGGGCATTCCAAATGGGCCACCACCAAGCACAAGAAGGCGGTGATCGACGCCAAGCGCGGCAAGTTGTTTGCCAAGCTCGTCAAGAACGTTGAAGTCGCAGCACGCACTGGCGGCGGCGACCCTGATGGAAACCCGACGCTCTACGATGCGATCACCAAGGCCAAGAAGAACTCGGTCCCGAACGACAACATCGAACGCGCTCGCAAGCGCGGTGCCGGCGAAGAAGCAGGCGGCGCCGACTGGCAGACCATCATGTACGAGGGTTACGGCCCCAATGGTGTCGCGATGATGATCGAGTGTCTTACCGACAACAAGAACCGCGCGGCGATGGAAGTGCGCACCACGATGACCCGCAACGGTGGCCAGATGGCCGACCCGGGGTCAGTTGCGTACATGTTCGCCCGCAAGGGCGTAGTGATCGTGCCGAAGAACGAGCTCAGCGAGGACGACGTCCTCGAGGTCGTACTCGAGTCGGGTGCCGAAGAAGTCAATGACCTCGGCGAGTCCTTCGAAGTTGTCAGCGAGGCCACCGACCTGGTGAACGTGCGTTCGTCGCTGCAGGCAGCGGGATACGACTACGATTCGGCCGAATCTAGCTTCCTACCGAGCGTCAACGTGCCGTTGGACGCCGAGGCCGCGCAGAAAGTGTTCAAACTCGTCGACGCGCTCGAGGACTGCGATGACGTACAGAACATCTGGGCCAACTTCGATGTCTCCGACGAGATCATGGCCGAGCTCGACGCGTCATAGATCCACCCCCGATCGCCCGGCGTGTGCTGTCAGCGCATGACCGGGCGATCGCCTACTCTCGACCTCGAACAGGTGTGCGAGGGTTGAGGGGCGCGGATGAGGGTACTCGGGGTCGACCCTGGACTGACCAGGTGCGGATTCGGGGTCGTGGAAGGACGACCTGGTAAGCCGCTCATCCATCTGTACCACTCGGTGGAGCGAACCCCGACCACGCTGGAAGTCGCCGAGCGACTCCTACTGTTATCGCGCGCCATTCAGCACCACATCGAGGTCTATCGGCCAGCGGCGGTGGCGGTCGAGCGAGTCTTCAGCCAACACAACACGCGGACCGTGATGGGCGTCGCCCAGGCCGCAGGCGTAGCGATGCTGCGCGCCGCAGAAGCCGACATCCCGGTAGCGCTCTACACGCCCTCCGAGGTCAAGGCCGCCGTCACCGGCTCTGGGCGCGCCGATAAGGCCCAGGTGCAGCTGATGATTACCCGCATCCTGCGACTCCAAACCGCGCCGAAACCCGCCGACGCCGCCGATGCATTAGCTATCGCGAGCTGCCACATTTGGCGCGGCGGCACCGCTGACAAACTTGCCGCCGCCGTGGCGTCGGCCCACCGAAAGGTGACCCGATGATCGCGAGCGTGCATGGCCTCGTGCGCAGTCTCGGACCCAGTTCAGCAGTCGTTGAGGTCGGCGGGGTGGGAATGCTGGTGCAGTGCACACCAGGCACGCTGGCGCGACTGCAGGTGGGGGAGCAGGCCAACATCTCCACCAGCCTGGTCGTCCGCGAAGATTCGCTCACGCTCTTCGGCTTCGCTACCGACGACGAACGGGAATTGTTCGAGTTGTTGCAGACCGCCAGCGGTATCGGCCCCAAGGTCGCGCAGGCCGTGCTGGGAACACTCTCGCCACGGGATGTGCGCGCGGCGATCGCGCTCGCTGATATCGCGGTCCTGACCAGAGTGCCGGGGATCGGCAAGAAGGGCGCCGAGCGAATGGTGCTGGACCTTCGCGACAAGGTCAGCATGCTGCCGGAATCCGGCGACCCTCTGGTGCCGCTGCCGGCCGAGGTCGCGCCGGTGGCGCCGTGGCGCGATCAGTTGCTGGGAGCGCTGACGGGGCTCGGATGGTCTTCCGCCGAGGCTGAGGACGCGATCGCGGTGGTTGAACCAACCGCCGACGCTGCGATGGAAACTGAAGGCAGGGTGGAGGTCAGCGCGCTGCTGCGACTCGCGCTTCGAGCACTGAGCAAATGACAACGTCGAAGGACCGACAACTAGGCATACTGGACTCTGATGACTGATCACCCCGATGAGCTGCCGCAGCTCGTATCGCCGTACGCCGACATCGACGAACGTGATGTCGAGACGTCGCTTCGACCGGCGGTCCTGCAAGAGTTCATCGGTCAGGTCCGCGTTCGCGAACAACTTGGCGTCGTACTAGATAGCGCGAAGGCGCGTAACCAACCGCCGGATCACATCCTGCTGTCCGGCCCACCAGGGCTGGGCAAGACCAGTCTGGCGATGATCATCGCCGCCGAACTAGGTGCGGCGATCCGGGTAACCAGCGGGCCGGCGATTCAGCGTGCTGGTGACCTCGCTGCGATGCTGTCGACGTTGGAGCCCGGCGATGTGCTGTTCATCGACGAGATCCATCGAATCGCTCGACCCGCTGAGGAGATGCTCTATATCGCGATGGAGGATTTCCGGGTCGATGTAGTTGTCGGTAAAGGGCCCGGCGCCACCGCGATCCCGCTGGACGTCGCACCGTTCACCCTCGTGGGCGCCACGACCCGCTCCGGCCTGTTGACCGGTCCATTACGAGACCGCTTCGGCTTCGTCGGACATATGGACTTCTACGAGGACGACGAACTCGAACGGGTGATCACCCGCAGCGCGGACCTGCTACAGATCCCGATGGAGTCCGCCGGCGCCGCCGAAATTGCCCGGCGGAGCCGCGGCACGCCGCGTATCGCCAATCGGTTGTTGCGCCGCGCGCGCGACTTCGCGCAGGTCCGCGCGGACGGGCACCTCACCCGCGAGGTGGCGCGCGCCGCACTCGATGTGTACGACGTGGACGAAATAGGGCTCGACCGGCTTGACCGGATGGTGATCGAGGCATTGGTACGTCAGTTCAACGGTGGCCCGGTCGGCGTCTCAACCCTTGCGCTGGCAGTAGGCGAGGAGATGCAGACCGTCGAGGAGGTCGCCGAGCCATTTTTGGTCCGCGCTGGCCTGCTGGCTCGAACCCCACGAGGGCGGATCGCGACCCGTTCGGGGTGGGAACATGTGGGGGTCGCCATGCCGAATGATGAATCCGCGCTGTTCTAGCTGTTACCGATGTGGCTTAGACTAGGAAATCGGCGCATCCTGGCCTGGGCGGTTCTCCCAGATGGATGCCGCCAACGTAGACCATCCACGCTAGGAAGCTCCTGTGTATCTCGCCGCCGACGGACAGTCCGGACTCGCTTCGAACCTGACTCTGCTCCTGCCCCTCCTGCTCATCGCCGGAATGATCTTTCTGATGATGCGCGGCCGAAAGAAGCAGGCTGCACAGCAGGCCGCGATGGTGACTCAGCTGGTCCCCGGTACGCGGGTACTGCTGGGCAGCGGTTTCTTCGGCACAATCCAGTCCGTTGACGACGATCGCGCTGACGTAGAAATCGCCCCCGGCGTCGTCACCACGGTGCTCACCCGCGCGATCTTGCGAATCGACCGTAGCGAGTCGCTGCCCGGCGACGATGTTATTGGCCGTGACGAACCACCGGCCTCCCCAATCGACGAGCGCTGAGCCCTGACCTAACGAAAGGGCACCAGTCTCTTGGCACGACCACACGGTTATATGCCGGTGGCGCGATACTTCCTCGCGCTGATGGCTCTTCTCGCTGCGCTGTACGCCGGTGTGTTTCTCGGCGGCGATAGCAACACGCCCAAACTAGGCCTGGACCTACGCGGCGGCACCACCGTCACCCTGCGGGCACTGACCGAGGACGGCGATGCGCCGCGCTCGGAAGATCTCGAGGTCGCTCGCGGCATTATCGAAGACCGCGTGAATGGGCTGGGCGTCGCGTCAGCCGAGGTGACCACCGAAGGCGATCGCAATATCGTGATCTCGGTCCCCGGTGCCGGCGGCGAACAGGTGCAACAGCTCGGCGCTACCGCGCTGCTGGAGATGCGCTCCGTCGTGCAGGTCTTGGCGCCTGATTCGACCGAACAGAGCGACGAATCCGATGCCGCTGCAACCGCATCGGGCTCTGAGGCTTCCGCATCCGATGAATCGGCGTCCAACGAATCGGAGGCCGCATCCTCCGAACCGTCGCAGGCCGACGCCTCTTCCTCGCCGGCGCCCGAATCGTCAGAGGCACCCTCCTCCGAGGCGCCCGCGTCGGGCAGCGCCGACGACGTCCCCGACGCAGGTGACGTCGTCGACGAGGACAGCAACACTCAGACGATCAACCAGGGTGCCGACACGCAGGAGGGTGCGCTGGCCATCGCGCCGGAACTCGACTGCGCGAAGGTGAACGTCGACGCGACTCGTCCGAAGGCCGACCAGTTCATGGTCGCGTGTGGTGATTCCGGCGAGAAGTACATCCTGGGGCCGGTAATTTTCGAAGGCACCCAGATCACTGACGCTGGCGCGGGGTACGACACCCAAACCGGTCAGGGATGGGTCGTATCGCTCGACCTCAACAATGAAGCGCGCGGAACGTGGGCCGACTACACCGGCGCCAACATCGGCAAGCAGACCGCGTTCGTGCTTGACCAGCGTGTGCTCACCGCGCCGACGATCAACAACCGGATCGACGGCACGACCCAGATCACTGGCCAGTTCAATCAGGAGTCGGCGACCAACCTCGCTAATTCGTTGAAGTATGGCGCGTTGCCACTGAGCTTCACCCAGTCCGAGGCGCGACAGGTGTCGGCCACGCTGGGTCTAGAACAGCTCGAGGCCGGTCTGTTGGCCGGCGGTATCGGACTCGCGCTGGTCGTGGTCTTCTGTCTGGCCTACTACCGCCTGCTCGGATTACTGACCGTCGCGAGCCTGGTCGTCTCCGGTGTCCTGGTGTACGCCGTACTGGTGTTGCTCTCGCGGGGTATAGGGCTCACCCTGACGTTGTCGGGAATCGCCGGCTTTATCGTCGCAATCGGCATCACGGCGGACTCGTTCGTCGTGTACTTCGAGAGACTTAAGGACGAGGTACGCGAGGGCAGAACCATGCGCTCCGCGGTCCCGCGGGCGTGGGCGCGTGCTCGTAAGACGATTCTGTCCGCCGACGCCGTCAGCTTCCTGGCAGCGCTGATCCTGTATCTGATGACCGTGGGCGAGGTGCGTGGCTTCGCCTTCACGCTCGGCCTGTCGACGATCCTCGACCTGCTGGTTGTCTTCCTCTTCACGCATCCGTTGATGTCGTGGCTGTCGAGATTCTCGATCTTCTCCTCGCCGATCATTTCCGGACTCGGGCATGCCGTGCCTAGCGGCCGTGTCGCCACTGAGCACCGCACCAGCAAGGACGCCGCCAAGGAGCGCGCTGCCGCCCGCCGGGCCGCCGCGCGTGAGAAACAAGAAGCTGACGCGGCGACCGAGGAGCCGACATGAGCGACGCGCAATCAACGCGGGACGACGGCGCCGTGACGTCGAAAGCCAGGAACAGTTTCTCGCACCGGCTGTACACCGGCGAGTCTGGGTACGACTTCGTCGGTAAGCGCAAGATCTCCTATGTGGTCTCGATCCTGCTCGTGGTCGCGACGTTCGGGTTGCTGTTTACCAAGGGCCTCACCTTCGGTATCGACTTCGCCGGCGGCAATACTTTCGAGGTGCCCGCGCCGGCGGACGAACAGGATGAGGCCGAGGATGTCGTCCAGCAGGGTCTTGACGAGGCCAACGCGGACCGCTCCAGCAGCGATGAGCAGGCCGAAATCGCCACTACGCAGGTCGTCGGTTCCGGTAGCAGCACCTCGATCCTGGTTAAGACGAGTGCGATTGATCCCGAATACACCTCAGCGATCCGAGTGTCCCTGGCCGAGGAGTTCCGGCCAGAGATCGAGAACCGGCTGACCGCCAACGGCACCGAAATAACGGACGAGTCAGTCCTCGCTCAGGTCAGCGCGCAGTCGATCGCGCCCACCTGGGGAGACGACGTCTCGCGACAGGCGATCATCGCTCTTATCGTCTTCCTCATCGTGGTGTCGGTGTTCTTGAGGTTCAGGTATCAATGGGGTCTGGTCGTTGGAGCAATGGCCGCACTGCTGCACGATCTGGTGATCAGTGCCGGTGTGTACGCGCTGGTGGGATTCGAAGTCACACCGGCAACCGTGATCGGCCTGCTGACGATCCTTGGTTTCTCGCTGTACGACACGGTGGTGGTCTTCGACAAAGTCGACGAGAACACCCGGCCCCTGCTGGCCGGGAGCAGGATGACGTTCTCGGAAGCGGCTAATCTCGCCATCAATCAGACGCTGATGCGCTCGATCAACACCTCCGTGATCTCGCTGCTACCGGTGGCGGCGTTGCTGTTCGTCGGTGCCGGGCTCCTGGGTGCCGGCACCCTCAAAGACCTCGCGCTCGTGCTGCTGATCGGTATGGCGGCCGGTATCTACTCGTCGGTGTTCCTCGCCGCACCGATCGCGGCTGAGTTCGCCGAGCGCAAGCCGGAGTACATCGAACTTGCTCGCAAGGTGAAGGCGCGGCGCGCACGTAAGGCGAAGCCTGCTGCGCCGGGCGCCGGTGCCGACGCTGAGGCCGGCGAGGCTGAGCCCAGCGCCGCTCAGTCCAGCACGGCTGAGTCCAGCGCCGCGGCGCCGCGCTCGGTCGTCAAGCGGACGGCAGGCTCCGCGCCCAAGCCCGGCGCGAAACCACAGCGGGACCGGAAGAAGGGGCGATGACCGCACGCCGGTTGGAGCAGGTAGTTCGCGAGAACTGCACCGAGACGCTTAACTTCCCATCCGAGGGTGTGCTGTTTCGCGACTTCACCGACTTGTTTGCCAACGGGCCCGCGTTCGCCGAAACCGTCGATCTGATGTGTTCGGTGATCGAGGAGAAGGGCGGAATTGATCTCGTCGCCGGGATCGAGGCACGCGGATTTCTGTTGTGTGCTGCGCTGGGGTATCGCCTGGGTGCTGGCGTGTTGCCGATTCGCAAAGCCGGCAAGTTGCCGTCGCCGACGGTGACGCAGTCCTACTCGCTGGAGTACGGCGAGGCGACGATCGAAATTCGCGAAGGAATGGTGCATCCCGGATCGCGGATCCTGCTGGTCGATGACGTGCTCGCGACCGGCGGAACAATGGTCGCGGCGGCGACGTTATTACGTGGTCTGGGCGCCGAGATCGTCGACTCGTGGGTGTTGCTGGAGATCGCTGCTTTGGGCGGGGCAACATTCCTGCGTGAGCACGGCGTGCCTTTCAACGCGGCCTGGAGAGCATAGGTCGTAGACTGATCCCCCAGCAACACGGGCGAGGATGTGACCATGAGCGATATGAGCACGCACGCGGAGGCATCTGCCGACGTACCGCCGACTCGTCGTCGCCGAGTGCGCTATCGGTTGGCGCGCGCGTTCTCCCCGGGCCCTCGCGGCTACGGCGTTCAATCGGTCCTCGAACCGCTGGTCCGGGCGCACCTGACCCATCATTCGGACGCCGATCTGCAGTTGCTGGAGCGCGCGTACACCACCGCCGAGCATTACCACCGCGACCAAACCCGACGCTCGGGTGACCCGTACATCACCCACCCGCTGGCCGTCAGCGTCATCCTCGCCGACCTCGGTATGGACACCACCACGCTCGTGGCCGCTCTGCTGCACGACACGGTCGAGGACACCGAATACACACTCGAGCAGCTGATTGACGAATTCGGGCAGGAAGTCGCTCACCTCGTCGACGGTGTGACCAAGCTCGACAAGGTGCAGTACGGGGACGCGGCGCAGGCCGAGACGATCCGCAAGATGCTCCTGGCGATGGCCAAGGACCCCCGGGTGCTGGTCATCAAGTTAGGGGACCGGCTGCACAACATGCGCACGTTGCGGCACCTGCCGCCGGCGAAGCAGGCCAAGAAGGCCCGCGAGACCCTCGAGGTGTTGGCGCCGCTGGCACACCGCCTCGGTATGAACACGGTGAAATGGGAGTTGGAGGATCTCGCCTTCGCGACCCTGCACCCGAAGCGGTACGACGAAATCGCGCGCCTTGTCGCGGATCGAACGCCATCGCGCGATAGCTTCTTGAGCACCTTCATGAATGACATCCGGCAGAAACTCTCGGACAACGGGATCACCGCTGCGGTAACCGGCCGCCCGAAGCATTACTACTCGATCTATCAAAAAATGGTTGTACGCGGGCGCGAGTTCGACGACATCTACGACCTGGTCGGCGTACGGGTCATGGTCGACTCGGTGAACGATTGCTACGCGACGCTCGGTCTGATGCATTCGTTGTGGACACCGATGCCCGGGCGTTTCAAGGACTACATCGCGACACCGAAGTACAACCTGTACCAGTCGCTGCACACCACGCTGATCGGCCCGAAGGGTCGCCCGGTAGAGATCCAGATCCGAACCCATGAGATGCACCGACTCGCCGAGTACGGTATCGCCGCACATTGGCGGTATAAGTCGCATCGGAAGAACGGCTCTGGCCCGGACGATATGCAGTGGGTCCGGCAGATGCTGGAGTGGCAGAGCGATACCAAGGAATCCGGCGACTTCATCTCGACGCTGAAAGATGACCTGAACGCCGGCGAGGTATTCGCATTCACTCCTAAGGGCACCGTCATTCACCTACCCGGTGGCGCGACCCCGGTGGACTTCGCCTATTCGGTGCACACCGAAGTCGGGCATCGGTGTATCGGTGCCCGCGTGAACGGGTCGCTCGTTCCGCTGGACTCCACCCTCAGCAATGGCGATGTCGTTGAGATCCTGACCTCGAAGTCCGACACGGCCGGACCGTCGCGTGACTGGCTGAACTTCGTGGTGGCACCACGCGCCCGCACGAAGATCCGGCACTGGTTCGCGCGCGAACGGCGCGAGGACGCGATCGAGAACGGCCGCGAATCGCTCAGCAAGGCGATGCGCAAGGCGAGCGTGTCAACCAAGCGGGTGGCGCGCGGAAATGTGCTGGATACCGTCGCCAAGAAACTGTCCTATGACAATGCGAACGCGCTGTATGCGGCCATCGGCGAGAATCATGTGTCCGCGACCAGCGTGACCGCGAAGATCGTCGCCCAGATCGCGAACGACGATCAGGCCACCGAACCTGCGCCCGCTGAGGAAACTGATCTTGTCGCGACTCGTCGACCGCGACGCGACACGGGCAGTTCGGGTGTTATCGTTCGCGGCCACTCGGATATCTGGGTGAAGTTGGCGCGTTGCTGCACGCCGGTACCGGGCGATCAGATCCTCGGGTTCGTGACGCGTGGCGGCGCGGTGAGCGTGCACCGTGTCGATTGCAGCAATACCAAGGCTCTGCGGAACGAACCCGAACGACTCATCGACGTCGAGTGGGACTCCGGTTCACAGGCGGTGTTCCTGGTCGCGATCCAGGTCGAGGCCCTGGATCGGCAAGGCCTCCTGACGGACATGACCCGGGTTATCTCGGACGAGAAGGTCAATATCTTGTCGGCGCACATGCAGACCGGTAAGGACCGGATCGCCACCAGCCGTTTCACGTTCGAACTCGCAGACGCCAAGCACCTCGTGCATGTGCTGCGCAATGTGCGCTCGGTCAACGGCGTGTACGACGCCTACCGGGTCACCGAATAGGAATCTTGGCGGTGTGGATAAGCACCGCGAGTTGCACGCGATTCTCGGCGGCGGTTTTGCTCAGGATGGTGCTGATGTAGCTCTTGATGGTCGGGACGGTAAGGCTGAGGTCAATCGCAATCTCCGCGTTCGACTTGCCTTGTGCCACTGCGCGCGCGACCTGGAGTTCACGTGCGCTGAGGTGCTCCAGGCGGTGGCGGGCGGTGGATTGCTCGGAGAGATCATGGGTGCTGTTGGCGACGAGGGTGACGAGTTGGGAAGCGATCTCCGGGGAGAGGAGACTCTCGCCACGACGCGCGGACACGATCGCGCGCACGATGTCTTCTGGTGGGGCGTGCTTGAGCAGGAACCCGATGGCGCCTGCTCTGATGGCGCGGGTGACGAGTTCCTTGTCATCGAAGGTGGTCAGGACGATGACTGCCGGGACCTCGGCTGTGCCCTGCAGGCGTCCGGTCGCGGTGATGCCGTCGACGCGTTTCATCCGCAGATCCATCAGGATGACGTGCGGGCGATGACGGGCGACGGCGGCTGGCACTTCATCACCGTCGGCAGCTTCCGCGACTATGCGTATACCGTCCAGACCGTCCAGCATCGCCCGCAGGCCCATCCGCACCAGCGCGTCATCGTCGACCAGGACAACCCGCGTCTCACTATTCACGTGGTCCATGGAAGCCTGCCGCTGATCACGAACTGGTTGCCCTCGGTAGTGGAGCTAAACGTTCCCCCCAGTAGCGAGACTCGTTCGGCGAGTCCACGTAAACCTGTGCCGGTGCCCGGGATGGCTGGATCCGTGCTGGACTGCGGATCGCGGAAGGTGCTCACACTCACCATGATCTCGTGCGGAGCTGCCTGTTGAATCACGACCTTGACCGCAGAATGCGGTGCATGTTTTCGCGCATTGGTCAGGCCCTCTTGGACGATCCGATATGCCGTGGTCGCGGCTGCGTGGCCTTTGCTGCCGGAGGTTTCGCATCGGGCATTCTGGACGAACTCCACCTGTGTACCGGCGCGGCGAGCCTCCGCGATGAGGTCGGGCAGTTCGTCCAGACCGCGGTGCGGTTCCAGCAGGGTCGATCCGTGACTGGAGCCGTCACGAAGCAGCCCGATCACCTCCTGAAGATCCTCGAGCGCGTCGTGGCTGGTGTCTCGGATGACGCCTGCCATCGTGCGGGTTTGTTCTGGCGTTAGATCGGCACGAAGTTGTAGTGCCCCGGCATGCACACTCAGTAGTGACAGTCGGTGCCCGAGCGCATCGTGCATCTCCCGAGCGATCCGGCGACGTTCCTGCTCGCGTGCGTGCGCGGCAAGGATCTCTTGCCGGGCCTCAAGGTCACGGGCGCGTGCAACGACCGTACGTAGGTAGTTCCGTTGCGCGCGAACCATAAGTCCCCAGCCCACCACAGCCAGATTCAGCAGGCTCCCGATCGTGACCTGGACGAGGTAACTGAAGTCCCCGGCGCCCGGATACAGCAGCGGAAAGCAGAACACCGCGGCCAGCTCGCCGAGCGTGAGCACGGCGAGTACCCGGAGGCGTACCCGTATCGCCGCATTGAACAGCGCCACGAGTGACGCACCTGCGGCGAAGGCAGAGACCGCTGATAGGACGACGGCGAAAGCTGCGACGTGCGTGGGAAATCGCCGACGTACGACCAGCGATCCACACGCGGCAAGTCCGAGGCAGATGTCGGCAATCAACGCCGGAGGGCTGTGCATCTCAGCGGTCGGGATCAGCATGAACAGACCCACTAAGAGCGCGCTGATGATCAGCGCTACGTCCACCAGCCGTTGGCGTCGCAGGGCTGTTCGGCCCGCTGAGCGGGCAGCGGGATAGGTGAGTAGATGCCAACGCCGCCCGGTCGGCGGCGCCTGTGAACTGCCC
Organism: Cumulibacter soli; assembly: GCF_004382795.1. Classification (NCBI taxonomy): domain Bacteria; kingdom Bacillati; phylum Actinomycetota; class Actinomycetes; order Geodermatophilales; family Geodermatophilaceae; genus Cumulibacter; species Cumulibacter soli. The sequence goes on from NZ_SMSG01000003.1 coordinate 92,619, forward strand.
ACCGTCGTCATGGTTATCCACGGTACTGGCGGTTCACCGATGCGCACACCGTCAAAGGTCGATCGATCGACCCCGCCGAAAGTCGGTCTGATCGTCCACCGGGTGACGGTGTCGCAATCGGTTGCACCGCACCGATGCTGGAGCCGACTTATTCGCACGACGATTGGATGGACATTGTGGCCAGCTATCAGCCGCTGGAAACCAGACACTCACCGCTGAGCGTAAGCGGCCTGACCAAGACCTACGGGACCGCCGCGAACGCGGTGACGGCACTCGATAACGTGACGGTGTCCTTCCCCGGGGGCAGGTTCACCGCCGTGATGGGGCCGTCCGGATCGGGAAAGAGCACCCTGCTGCAATGCGCGTCCGGGCTGGATCGCCCGAGCACCGGAGTCGTGTACGTCGATGGTCGTGAACTGAAACAGGGCAGCGAAGCCGATGTCACCCGCTTTCGACGTACCCGGATCGGGTTCATCTTCCAGCAGTACAACTTATTGCCGACGCTCTCTGTGCTGCAGAACGTGGTCTTACCGATGCGCCTCGCCGGCGCCAAAGTTGACCGCGCGCGGTGCATCGCTTTGCTTAAGGAAGTGGGGCTAGGAGGTCAACTTGATAAGCGGCCGCATGAGTTGTCGGGAGGCCAGCAGCAGCGCGTCGCGATTGCACGTGCGCTTGCATCCAGGCCGTCCATCGTGGTCGCGGACGAGCCGACCGGCGCATTGGACAGCACCAGTGCCGCCGGAGTGCTGAGGCTGCTACGGACAGCGGTGGATGAGCATCAGCAGACCGTCGTCATGGTGACCCACGATCCCATCGCCGCCGCGTATGCCGATTCGGTGATTTTTCTGGCCGACGGTCACATCGTAGGCACGCTGAAGAAACCCACCGCGGCAAAGGTCTCCGAGCAGATGCTGCAGTTGGAAGCAGCGCGCGAGAAGTCCGGGGCGAAAGGGGGTCAGTCGTGATCATGCTGGGCCTTGCAATGAACTCATTGCGTTTTCAATGGAGCAGATTCACCGCGACCTTCATCAATGTATTCCTCGGCGCGGTCATTCTCACCGCGTTCGCCTCGCTGTTCGACACCGCAGCCGGATCTGGCGTCTCGGCGTCAGACGCATCGTCGCTGAACACGATCGCCGCTGCAGTGGGCGGGTGGGGTCTGCTGATTGTCGTCTTCGGGTTGGCCTCGACGATGCGTCTGTCGAACAGCCAGCGCCAGGGTGATTTGGCGCTGCTCAAGGCTGCGGGCGCCACGCCAGCGCAGATTGGGCGGCTGATCGTCGGAGAAGCCATCGTCGTCGCGCTGATCGCTGCCCTTCTGGCGGTCGGCCCCGCAGTGCTGATCGGTCGCGGCATCCTCAGCGCGCTCCAGTCCACCGGCCAGATCGCCGGGTCGGTTGACTACACGTTCGGTCTGATCGCCACAGCTGCTGGGCCCTCGATCACCATGCTCGCCATGATCGCGGCCGCCGTCATCACTGTGCGGCGAACCCGACACCTCAGCGCCAAGGACGCGTTGAGCCAACCTGTCGCCGACGGCTCGAAGATCACCAAGACCCGGGTGGTCGTGGGGGTCGCGATCCTTCTCGTCGGTATCAGTTGCGCCGCGGTGACCGCGACCGTGCTCGAGGGGGAGGGCTTCCTGGCGCTGAGTGTCGCCGGGCAGGCCGGGATCGCCTGCGCGATCGGATTGGCGCTGCTGTCACCTGTCTTCTTGCGCGCGGTCATCGGCCCGCTCGACTTCCTCACCCGTCGAGTAAGTGGAGCGTCCGGATACCTAGCCGCATCCAATATTCGACGCCGTACGGACCAGACCGCGGCGATCACGATGCCGGTCATCATCTTCACCGCTCTGGCCACCGTCTCGCTGTACACCCTCAAAGTCCAGAACAGCGCCAACGTTGCTGATGGTCTCGTCCTGAGCGCCGACGACGAGGGCGTGCAGACCCTCACCTTTATCATCGTCGGCATGATCGCCGTCTTTGCCGCGATCGTGGTCATCAACAACTGTGTCGCCACCATGCTCGGGCGGCGCGCTGAATTCGCCCTAGCGCGCAAGATCGGCGCAACGCCGGCCCAGTTGCGAGGCTCGACCATGCTGGAATCGGTGTGCGCGGTAGTCGTCGGAATCGTGCTGGGCACCGTTGCGGCCGCGGTCGGGATTGCTGGGTTCGCCTACAGTCGAACCGGATCGCTGGCGATAGAGCCCGGCCCGCTCACCTACGTGCTCATCCTCGTCATCATCGCGGTACTCACGTTGGCGGCCGGGCGGATCAGTACGGCGCGCGCGCTGGCCAAACCCATGCTCGCCGAGATCACGTGAGGTGCGAGCAAACTTCGCCGCCGCACGGCAGCACGTTGGCGAACCTGAGCGATGCCCGCCGACCGCCGGCTACAAAGCGATCGAGAACCTTTAGGCGAGGGCGAGGGAGGTGATGCTGACCTCTTCGGCCGGCGCGCCGTCATCGGTGCCGTTGTCGGTCCCGTCGGCGCCGATCGCCTCGACGACATCGAGTCCGCCAGTCACCTTGCCCACCTTCGAGTAGTCCGGTGGCAGCGTGGAGCATGACGTGTAGCAGATGAAGAACTGCGAGCCGGTGCTGTTCTCCTGGCCGCTGTTCGCCATGGCCACCGTGCCGGCGGGGTAGGGGTCATCACCGGTCGGCGGTTCCTGCTTGAAGTGGTACCCCGGGCCGCCAGTGCCGGTACCGGTCGGGTCGCCACACTGCAGGACCCCGAAGCTCCCGGTCGTGAGCCGGTGGCAGACGGTGCTGTCGAAGAACCCGGCGGCGGCCAGGTGCGCGAAACTCTCGACTGCACACGGTGCGCCGGAGCGATCGAGTTGCATCTCGACGGTGCCGCGGTTGGTCTCCATCGACAGGTTGACGGTGCCCGTAGAGGCGATCTCACCGTCGTCCTCGGCGGGCATGCCGACGGTCGACGATCCGCCATCAGAGGTGTAGTTGCAGTCCGCCGCCGCAACCTCGTCGCCGTCCGAACTGGCGATAGCGAACCAGAGCACCAGCCCGATCACGAGCACGACAGCGACAAGGCTCAGCACGATGCCTTGCTGTTTGCGCTGCCGCTCGAGTTCCTGGCGACGCTCAAGCTGCTTTTCCAGCTTGCGATGGGCTGCGGCACGTCGTTGCTTGGCTGTCGACACTCGGCGATCTCCTGGTCCGGGCACAAAACAACGTCAGTCTACGACCTGCATCTGCAGCGGCCGCCGGTGGACGCGCGGGGCACGGCGTCGTTCCTGGTGTCACGCCGGTAGCCTGGACTGGTGTTAGTGACCGGATTTCCCGCAGGCGTATTCCAAACCAACTGCTACGTGCTCGCCAGTGAGCCGGGCGCGGAGTGCATCGTCGTCGATCCTGGGATGGAAGCGGTACCGACGCTCACCCAGGTACTCGAGGAACATCGACTCAAGCCGGTCGCGATCGCGCTGACTCATGGACACCTCGATCACACCTGGTCCGTGACGCCGTTGGTCGACGGATACGACATCCCGGCGTATCTGCACGGCGACGATGAGGACATGGTCCGCGATCCGCTCGGGTGGCACAGTTCGGGTATCGCGCAGTTGGTCGGTGGCGACATCAAGAAAATTCCGACCATCGATGATGTACGCAAACTCAGCGATGGCGAGAAGATCAGCATCGTCGGCGTGGAACTCACCGCGCGGCACACTCCTGGGCATACCCAGGGCTCGGTGATCTTCTCGTTCGATCATCCGCAGGCGCCGGTCATGCTCGCGGGAGACACGCTGTTCAATCAAGGAATCGGACGCACCGACCTCGCCGGTGGCTCGTACGAGGCGATCATGCATTCGATCGAGAACGTGTGCCTGACCTACCCCGACGAGACGGTCGTGCTGCCAGGTCACGGCGCGCAGACCACGATCGGCGCCGAACGCGCGATGAACCCCTTTATCCTGGAGTACTTGCGCGGCAAATAGTCGCGTTTCGAAAGGTCTACATGTCCCGCATCACCCCGCTCACCGGTTTCCCCGAGTGGCTACCGCGCGAGCGAATCGTCGAGCAGCGTTTCCTCGATGTCCTCCGTGATTCGTTCGAATTGCACGGCTTCGCCGGCATCGAAACCCGCGCCGTCGAACCGGTCGATTTCCTGCTGCGCAAGGGCGAGATCGACAAAGAGGTCTACGGCGTCAGTCGCATTCACGCCGATGAGGCCGAGAAGCACCCGATGGCGCTGCATTACGACATGACGGTGCCGTTCTCGCGGTACGTGCTGGAGAACGCCGGCAAACTCGAGTTCCCATTCAGGCGCTATCAGATGCAGAAGGCGTGGCGTGGCGAGCGCCCGCAATTCGGTCGCTTTCGTGAGTTCATTCAGGCGGACGCCGACATCGTCGACCGCGACAGCCTCGCACCGCACTTCGATGCCGAAATCGTATCGCTGATCGTCGATATTTTTCGCCGGCTGGATTTCGGTGTCGCCACGGTGCGGGTGAATACCCGAAAGATTCCGGAAGGCTTCTACCGAGGGTTGGGGATCGCGGACACGGCCGCGGTGCTTCGCGCGGTCGACAAGCTCGACAAGATCGGACCCGATAAGGTGCGCGCGCTGTTACCCGATGAGGTGGACGACGAGGCCGCGCGGAAGGTGCTGGCACTCGCGGCGATTCGCACCGGCGATACCTCGTTCGTCGATCTCGTCCGCGCGCTCGATGTACAGCACGAACTCCTCGATGAAGGCCTCGCCGAACTCTCCGAGCTGATCGCCGCGGTGACGGCCCGCCCAGACGCAGGCGTGGTCGCCGACCTGAGTATCGCTCGCGGGCTCGACTACTACACCGGGACCGTATTCGAGACCAATCTCGAAGGTTTCGCTGAGTTGGGCTCCGTCTGCTCGGGGGGACGCTACGAGAAACTCGCCGACGACGGTAAGACGACCTACCCGGGCGTCGGCATGTCGGTAGGGGTATCGCGCATCATGGCGGTGCTGGTGCGTGACGGCATCGCTACGGCATCCCGCGCCGTGCCCACCTGCGTGCTGGTGGCTGTGGCCGACGAGCAGCGCCGCGCCGAGGCCAGCCAGGTCGCCGATTCCTTGCGTCACAGGGGGATCGCGGCCGAGGTATCGCCATCGGCAGCCAAGTTCGGCAAGCAAATCAAGTACGCCGATCGGCGTGGCATTCCGTTCGTATGGTTCACCGACGCCGACGGCAGTCACCAGATCAAAGACATTCGCAGTGGCGAGCAGGTCGACGTCGACCCGCAGACCTGGACGCCGAGCGAGGACGACAAGACGCCTCGCCTCATTCGCAAGGAGCAGTAAGTGATCCGAACACATCTCGCGTCGAGCCTCAGCGCAGCGAATGCGGGGCAGACCGTCACGCTCGCCGGATGGGTAGCGCGGCGCCGAGACCACGGCGGCGTGATTTTCGTGGATCTGCGCGATTCCAGTGGCGTTGCCCAGGTGGTATTTCGCGAGGGGGAGATGGCGCAGGCCGCACACCGACTGCGTTCGGAGTTCTGTATCGCGATCACCGGCAAGGTTGAGATCCGCCCCGAGGGCAACGAAAACCCGAACCTGCCCTCCGGCGAGATCGAGGTGTACGTCGACAGCCTGGACGTGCTGAGCGAATCGGCGGCGCTGCCGTTCCAGATCGACGCGCAAGGCACCGGTGAGATCGGCGAGGAAACCCGCCTCCGACACCGCTACCTGGACCTGCGTCGCGAGCGGTCCGGTGACGCGCTTCGCTTGCGTAGCAAGGCAAACGCTGCTGCCCGCGCCGTTCTCGCCGACCGCGACTTCGTCGAGATCGAGACGCCGACGCTCACCCGATCCACGCCGGAAGGCGCTCGCGACTTCCTGGTCCCGGCGCGCTTGGCTCCCGGGTCCTGGTACGCGCTTCCACAGTCGCCGCAGCTGTTCAAGCAACTGCTTATGGTCTCCGGGATGGAGCGGTACTACCAACTCGCTCGCTGCTACCGCGATGAAGACTTCCGCGCCGACCGGCAGCCCGAGTTCACCCAGCTCGACATCGAAATGTCGTTCGTGGATCAGGAAGACGTGATCGAGCTCGGCGAATCGATCATCACCGCGCTGTGGAAACTGATCGGTTACGACATCCCCAAGCCGATCCCGCGGCTGAGTTACGAAGATGCGATGCGTCGCTACGGCTCCGACAAGCCGGACCTGCGCACCGACCTCGAACTTGTCGAATGCACCGAGTACTTCGCCGATACCCCGTTCCGGGTCTTCCAGGCGCCGTACGTCGGCGCGGTCGTGATGCCCGGCGGCGCGTCTCAGCCGCGACGCACCCTGGATGCGTGGCAGGAGTGGGCAAAGCAGCGCGGCGCGAAAGGCCTGGCCTACGTGCTCGTCGGTGATGACGGCGAACTATCCGGTCCAGTCGCGAAGAATCTCTCCGAAGCAGAGCGGCAGGGACTGGCGGCACACGTCGGCGCACAGCCGGGGGACTGCGTCTTCTTCGGCGCGGGTGCAATCAAGTCGACTCGCGAGTTGCTCGGCGCCGCACGCGTCGAGGTTGCGCGCCGATGCGGACTCATCGACGAGGACGCGTGGTCGTTCCTGTGGGTCGTCGATGCACCGATGTTCGAGCTCGCCGCCGAGACCGACGACGTCGCCGTGGGCTCCGGCAAGTGGACTGCCGTCCATCACGCGTTCACTGCGCCGAAGCCGGCGTTTCTGGACACCTTCGACACCGATCCCGCCCCGGCCTTGTCGAATGCCTACGACATCGTGTGCAACGGCAACGAGATCGGTGGCGGGTCGATTCGTATCCACCGCCAGGATGTGCAGCAGCGCGTATTCGAACTGATGGGACTCTCGCCGGAAGACGCGGAGGAGAAGTTCGGGTTCCTGCTGGAGGCATTCGCCTACGGCGCGCCGCCGCACGGCGGAATCGCGTTCGGCTGGGATCGGATCGTCGCTCTGCTGCATGGTTCGGACTCGATCCGCGACGTGATCGCGTTCCCGAAGACCGGTAACGGCTACGACCCGCTGACGGCGGCGCCGGCGCCCATCACCATTCAACAGCGCCGCGAGGCCGGCGTGGACGCCAAGCCGAAAAAGGCGGACAAGGCGGACACGTCGGAAAAGCCGGAGAAGGCCACCGCCGACCAGTGATCAGTAGGTCCGATCCCGCCTGGAGATGCTCAGGCGGGATCACCGCGCATCTCCAGGGCGATCTGGGCTGCATCGAGGTTGTACAAGGCGTGGGTCAGCATGTCGGCATCCACGGCGCCCTTGTCACGCTCGTCCAGCAGCGCAGATCGTTGAGCGTTGAGGACGGCGATCTTGTGCTGTCGCGGCGTGTCCGCGTCATCGGAGTCGACCTCATCGGCGGCGGACTGCAGAATTGCCAGGATGGCGGCGCGCTCGGTCAACTGCGAACTAGCTCCTTGCCCAGTGGTCAGCCTGGAGACGAGTGGCTTGATCGTCCCGCCCTGCAGCAACAAGGACATCGTCGCCACAGCGAAGGCGATGAAGACCAGTAACGCGCGGTGCGGCGTATCGGGCGGGAGCGTCTGCGCGGCCGCGACGGTGATCGCGCCGCGCATGCCGGCCCATACGACGACGACACCGTCCTTTGCGGTCAGCGGATTGCGTACGAAGTAGTCGATATCGGACTTCACCCGAGTGACGCGGTGCGTGACCGCCTCGTGGTCGAGGCGTCGCAGCGCTCGTCGGTGGCCGGCGGTCGCGGGCGCATTCGGCCATGGTTGGCCGTCGGTCAGCGCCGCGTGGATGGCGTCCACCCGCGGTTGAATCGCGCGGTGTCGTCGGTTGCGCCGACCGGTGCGCCACAGCATCAAGGCGACGTACGCCGTCCGCACGAGCAGGACGACGAACAAACCCACGCACGCGAGCCCGAGTGCGTAAGGGATCCCGGCGTGCTCGCGGTGCACGGTGTCGAGGACCGAGGAGATCTGGAGTCCCATCGTCAGGAAGATCGCGCCTTCGGCGACTAACTCGATGCTGGCCCAGTTCTGCGAGTCGGACATGCGGTGCTGAGGCGGCAATACCCGTGGGGCGCGGTAGCCGGTGATCAAGCCCGCTACGACGGCCGCGACCAGCCCGGAAGCACCGAGTAACTCCGTGGGTACGGAGGCGAGGAATGGGACCGTGAACGACAGGATGGTGTTGACGGTCGGTTCGAGTACGCGGCGACGTACTACGAGGTTCCCCCAGCCCACGACGGCGCCGATGACGACGGCGACGATGACGGCGTACGCGAACGTCCCGACCGCACTCCACAGGTTGAACGAAGCGCCCGCGGCGATGATCGCGGTGCGCAGCACGACGAGCGCACTCGCATCGTTGAGCATGCTCTCACCGTCCAACATCACCAGGACGCGGCGTGAGACGGGCGTCTGCTTCACGATCGAGGTGGCAACCGCGTCCGTCGGACTCAGGATTGCGCCGAGAGCCACACCCCAGCCGAACCCGAGGTCGGGTATCAGCCAGAGAAACAGCAGCCCGAGGGCCAGCGAGCTACTCACCACGAGCAAGACCGACAGCCCGCTGATGCCGCGTATCTCCCGGCGGAAATTCATCGTCGGAATCGATACCGCTGAGGCGTATAGCAACGGCGGAAGTAGCCCGGCCAGGATGAGTTCGGGGTCGATGTTGATGTCCGGGACCCAGGGCGTGAAACTCGCGGCCACGCCCAGCAGCACGAGTAGCAGTGGCGCTGCGACGCCGAGCCGTGGCGAGATCACGGCCGAGCCCGCTACGACGAGTACGCCGACTACGACGATCGCGATGGTCTCGACCATGCCGCCCCCTAGCGAAGTAGTGCGTGCGCGTTCCTCGAACGACGATATTCCTCGCGCAACGATCGACTATCGACCCGTCGGCGCTACGCGGAATACCACCGATACATTGGAAGCATGACGAGCCTTCCTTCTGCCTCTGACATCGTGCTCGACCGCAGGTTGTTCGGTCCTGGGCCCACGAACGCTTATCCCGAGGCCACTGCTGCGCTCGGGTTGCCGCTGCTGGGGCACCTGGACCCGCGGTTCATCGAAATCATGGACGAGGCGTGCGAACACCTGCGCACGGTGTGGGGGACCGACAACGCTCGTACCTTGCCGCTATCGGCGACCGGCTCGGCCGGTATGGAAGCCGCGTTCGTCAACACCGTCGGCGAAGGCGACGTGGCGGTTATTGCCGTTAACGGACTATTCGGTGAGCGGATGTGTGACGTCGCGGCGCGCACCGGAGCCGAGGTCATTCGGGTCGATCATCAGTGGGGTACCCCGATCGATGCCGAGCGGGTACTGGCTGCGCACCCGTCACCGAAAGTGATCGCCGCCGTACACGCCGAAACTTCTACCGGCGTCCGTTCGGATATCGCCGCGCTCGGTGCCGGTAAAGGGGATGCGCTGTTACTCGTGGACGCCGTGACGTCGATCGGCGGAATCGAACTCGAGGCCGATGACTGGGGCATCGACGTCGGATACGCCGGCACCCAAAAGTGCCTCGGCGTCGCGCCTGGTCTTGCGCCGTTCACGATCAACGATCGCGCGTTCGAGCGACGCATCACCAAGCCGCAGTCCTGGTACCTCGACCTTGGCATGCTCGGTGGATACACCGGCGGGGCAACGGGCAAGCGCACCTACCATCACACCGCGCCGGTCGCCATGGTCGCCAGTCTGCACGCCGGATTGCGGCGGGTGCTCGCAGAGGGCCTGCCCACCGTGTGGGCGCGGCATCAGGCAGCTGGTGACGCGTTGCAGACCGGATTGCAGGAAATGGGTCTGGAACTGTTCGCCCAGGAGGGCTACCGACTGCCAGAACTGACGACCGTGAAGGTGCCCGAGGGCGTGGACTCGGCGAAGGTGCGTGGCTACCTGCTGGAGACCTATGACATCGAGATCGGTGCCGGGGTCGGGGAGTTCGCGTCCACGGTGTGGCGGATCGGTTTGATGGGGCCGAACGCGAACCAAGCCAGCGTGGATCTCATCCTCGCCGCGTTGCGCGATGCGATCGACGCGACGAAGTAAGCGGCGGCCCACACGCGCCAACCACGCAGGGTTAGCCTAGGAGCGACGGTTAACCGCCGTCACGTCGCACTCGTTGGCGGTGCGAAGTATTCTTAAGTTGACTCATCTATCAACTTCTAGCTGGGAGAGACACATGGGAGACGCCTACATCATCGACGCGGTTCGCACTCCGCGCGGTATCGGCAAGGTCGGCAAGGGTTCGCTCGCGCACCTGCACCCGCAGCACCTCGCGCGCACGGTGCTCGGCGCGATCCGCGACCGCAACAACATCGACACCAAGGATGTCCAGGACGTCATCTGGTCGACCTCGACCCAGGAAGGCAAGCAGGGCGGCGACATGGGCCGCATGGCTGCCCTCGACGCCGGCTTCGATATCACGGTCAGCGGCACCACCCTTGACCGCTTCTGTGGCGGTGGCATCACCAGCGTCGCGCTTGCCTCGGCGCAGGTCATGTCCGGGATGGAAGACCTCGTCATCGCTGGTGGCACTGAGATGATGAGCCTCACCGGCACCATGGCTGCCGAAAAGCGCGAGGCTGGCCTGCCGGCCAACCTGATGGGTTCGAACAACCCGCACCTGGATGCGGTGCACCCGCAGTCGCACCAGGGTGTGTGTGGCGACGCGATCGCTTCGATGGAGGGCATCTCCCGCGAGGCGCTCGATGCCTTGGGTCTGGAAAGCCAGCGCCGCGCTGCGATCGCGATCGAGGAGGGTCGTTTCGACGGTTCGATCATTCCGGTCATCAACGACGACGGTTCGGTGGCGCTCGATCACGACGAGTACCCGCGTCCCAACACGACCGCGGAATCGCTCGCTGGGCTGAAGCCGGCATTCACCGCGTTGATGGATGCACCGATTGACGATGAAGGAACCACCTTCCGCAAGCAGATCAATCGCAAGTTCCCCGACGTCGACATCGTTCCGGTACACCATGCCGGTAACTCCTCGGGTGTCGTCGACGGCGCGGCCGCCCTGCTGCTGTCCTCGAAGGAGTACGCCGAGAAGCACGGTCTGAAGCCGCGTGCGCGCATCGTCGCCACCGTCAACATGGGCGACGACCCGACGCTGATGCTGAACGCGCCGGTCCCGGCCGCGAAGAAGGTTCTGGCGAAGGCCGGCCTGTCGAAGGACGACATCGACGTGTATGAGGTCAACGAGGCCTTCGCCGTGGTGACCGAGAAGTTCATCCGCGATATGGATGTCCCGCGCGAGAAGGTCAACCCGAACGGTGGCTCGATCGCTCTGGGCCACCCGATCGGTGCGACCGGTTCGATGCTGATCGGCACTGCCCTCGACGAACTCGAGCGCACCGGTGGCCGCTACGGCTTGATCACCATGTGCGCTGCCGGTGGCATGGCTCCGGCCATCATCATCGAGCGTGTGGACTCGGCGGCGTAGTCGCTTTTGTCATTGATCCGTTGAGTTAGCCGCCGGCTGTCGAGCTGGCAGCGAGTGCTAACGATGACGGAATTCAGAGGTCCGGTTGGGCGGGTTACCGCCTGACCGGACCTTTGTCGTCGAGCGGACCTAGGATCGACGCCGTGGCCTCACTGTTCGACATCCATGACGAGCTCGATCAACCCGACGACCCGATGCAGGTCGATCCGGGTGCGCCGTTGGCGGTCAGGATGCGGCCGCAGTCGCTGGACGAGGTGGTGGGGCAGAGCAAGCTGATTGGCCCGGGTACGGCGCTGCGCCGGGTCGTGGAGGGGGACACCGCTATGTCGGTGATTCTCTACGGCCCTCCGGGCACCGGTAAGACGACCCTCGCGCACGTGATCGGCCGGGCCACCAACCGCCGATTCGTCGAACTGTCCGCGTTGAACGCGGGTGTGAAGGATGTCCGAGCGGTTATCGAGGATGCGAAGAAGCGGCGCCGTCGCGGCGACGAGCAGACGGTGCTCTTCATCGATGAGGTACATCGCTTCAGTAAGACGCAACAGGACTCGCTGCTGGCGGCGGTCGAGCAGCGCACCGTTGCGCTGATTGCCGCGACTACCGAGAATCCATTCTTCGCGCTCGTGTCACCGCTGCTGTCGCGTTCGCTGTTGCTCACTCTCGAATCCCTTGAGGACGCCGATATCCGTTCGGTCGTCGAACGAGCGCTGAGTGACGATCGTGGCCTCGGCGGCCGATTTTCTATCGCTGCCGACGCCCTCAATCACGTGGTGCGTACCGCCAACGGCGATGCGCGGCGCGCATTAACGGGGCTGGAGGCAGCAGCGGAGATCGCCGACGGCGCCGGGGTGGACAGCATCGATGCGGACACCGTTGCCCGTGCCGTGGACGTCGCGGCGGTGCGCTACGACCGTGACGGCGACCAGCACTACGACGTCGCCAGCGCGCTGATCAAGTCGATTCGAGGATCGGACGTCGACGCGGCCCTGCACTACCTCGCCCGGATGATCACGGCGGGGGAGGACCCGCGATTCATCGCACGTCGGTTGGTGATCTCCGCGAGCGAAGACATCGGGATGGCCGATCCGTCGGCCCTACAGACCGCCATCGCGGCGATGCAGGCCGTGCAGTTCATCGGTATGCCCGAGGGCCGCATCCCGCTGGCGCAGGCCGTCGTACACCTCGCCAGCGCACCGAAATCGAATGCCGCGTACGCCGCGATCAACGCCGCGATGGCCGATGTCAGCGCTGGGAAGATAGGTACCGTCCCAGTGCATCTACGCGATGGTCACTACGCGGGCGCGAAGAAACTCGGTCATGCCCAGGAGTACATCTATCCGCATGCCCTTGATGAGGGCATCGCTGCTCAGCAGTACGCGCCTGATGTGATCGACGGTAAGGACTATTACGAACCGACGTCGCGGGGTGTGGAGAATGCCATCGGGCAGCGCCTGAAGAAGATCCGCGCCATCCTCCGTGACCGCTGACTTCTGCTGACGCTGCGAGTTTCCGCGGGGACGCCGAAGTGCGCGAGTTCTGCTTGGCGTCTCCTACCAGGTAGCGACTTTGCTACTGAACGGGTGCTACGCGGCGTGCAGCGTGATGACCGGGATCTCGGCGGGCGCGCCGACGCGCACCGGCGGCCCCCATTGCGCAGCGCCTCGTGAGGTGATCACCGGGACGTCGCCAACGTCGGCCTGGCCATCGAGCATCGGCTGGCTCGCGGCGACGACGTAGTGCATCGGCCACAACTGGCCGCCGTGGGTGTGCCCGGACACTTGCAGATCGATCCCGAATCCTTGCGCGTCATAGGCCTGCGACGGTTGATGAGCCACGTAAAGGATGAACGTATCGGGATCCACGCCTGCGAGCGCGGCTTGCGGATCGGCGGCTAAGTCACCATCGCCGCTGGCGTCGTGTACGCCGGCGATGGTGATGCTCGCGTCGCCGCGCTCGATCGACAGCGATTCGTTCTGCAGTACCGTCACGCCGAGGTCATCCCACAGTTGCATCCACGCCTCCGGTTCACCGCTGATGAACTCGTGGTTACCGGTGACTGCATACACGCCGTCAGCGGCCTGCAGGTCTTTCAACGGTGCGAGTTGGTAGCCGTACCGCTCCGACGAGCCTTCGATGAGATCACCGGCGAGGATGACGATGTCGGGGTCCGCGGCGTTCGCCATGTCCACCGCGCGCTGAGCGAGGCGATCGGAGTTCACCGCTCCGATATGCAGATCGCTGATCAGTACGACGCGGGTTCCATCGAACTCGGCGGGCAGATCGGCGGCGGTGACATCGAACGATGTCTCGTCCACGGTTTCGGCCTCCACGATGCCCCAGCTTGTGGTCGCCGCGGCAACCGCGACGCTGAGCACGACGCCGATGCGATTGATCCGCAGCCGAAGCGGACGTGATTGCGGCCCGCCTCGCCATGCCACGAGCGCGGCGACGATCGCAACGACCAAGAGCCCAAGAGCCAGGTATAAACCGAAAGCGAGCCAGATCACGCCTACCCAAGCGAACGGGCGGGCTCCGTCCGGCGACAGCACGGGAGCCCACGCCGACGATTCGGCGCCGATCAGCAATAAGCCGAGGACCCCCAACGTGATCGCGATACCAATGCGTACCCGGCGGGGCCAGTGTGGCGCGAGCGCGAGTCGGCGGTAGAACCAGAAATGAAGGGCGGCGATGATGGTCAAGGCGATCACGATGAAGAGTGACACCCCGCGATCTTGCCACCGGTGGGGCGCTCGCGCTCACGCGGTAGTGTGGGACGCCGACAATGCCGTCGTACGACGAAGGAGTTCACCGTGTCCGGTGGAGAGATCGCAGCGCTAATCGCCGCAGGTGCGTTCCTGCTGCTGGTGCTCCTGTTAGCCGTGCCGATCCTGAAGCTCGGCCGTACTCTCGACGAGACGACCCTGGCGGTGCGGATCGCCCATGAGGGAGCGACGCCGTTGCTGCAGAACGCCGTCGACACGGTGAAACACGTCAACACGAACCTCGGCCGGGTGGACGGGATCACCGCGAACGCCGAGAACATCTCGCAGAACGCGGCGGCGGTGACATCGCTGGTCTCCAGCACCATTGGCAGCCCACTGGTCAAGGTCGCGTCGTTTACCTACGGGGTCCGCAGGGCCACCGCGAAGCGGTCCGGGAGGAACTAGATGCGTCGACTCTTTTGGCTGTCGATGGGGATCACCATCGGAGTGCTCGTGGTGCGCCGGCTGAATGCGGCCGCGGAAGCGATGAAGCCGAATGCCCTGGCGCAACGCACCGGTCGCGGCGCGGCCGACCTGATGGAGCAGGCGCGCCTGTTCGCCCGCGATGTGAAGTCCGGAATGCAACAGCGCGAGGTAGAACTCCGCGAGGGCGCCGGACTCGACGTCACCGGCAACGATCCAATCAAGGAAATCTAAGTAACCAGCATGCAAACCTCCCAGATACGTTCTCGGTTCCTCAACTACTTCGAGAACAACGGCCACACCATCGTGCCCAGCGCGAGTCTGATCAGCGATGATCCGACGCTGCTGCTGGTAAATGCCGGCATGGTGCCGTTCAAGCCTTATTTCCTCGGTGAGCAGACCGCGCCGTACGCTCGCGCCACGAGCGTCCAGAAGTGCGTGCGCACGCTCGATATCGAGGAGGTCGGCAAGACGAGTCGACACGGCTCGTTCTTCCAGATGTGCGGCAACTTCTCCTTTGGGGACTACTTCAAGGCTGGGGCGATCTCATTCGCCTGGGAGCTGATGACCAAGCCGCAATCCGAGGGCGGGCTGGGGTTCGCCGAGCGGGATCTGTGGGTCACCGTGCACACCTCGGACGATGAGGCCGCCGATATTTGGACTCGCGAAGTCGGCGTGGACCCGTCGCGAGTGCAACGCCTGGGCAAGGACAATTTCTGGGACATGGGCGTGCCCGGTCCGTGCGGTCCCAGCTCGGAGATCTTCGTCGATCGTGGTCCCGAGCACGGTGCGGACGGCGGTCCGGCACACGGCGGCGATGAGCGGTTCATTGAGCTGTGGAACCTGGTGTTCATGGAGTCGCTGCGCGGGCCGTCGGCACAGGGCCTGGGCAAAGGCAACGAGTTCGAGATCGTCGGTGCGTTGCCGCAGAAGAATATCGATACCGGCGCCGGCCTGGAACGGATCGCCACCCAGTTGCAGGGCGTGGACAACCTCTACGAGATCGACGAGGTGTACCCGATCCTCGATAAGGCCGCCGAACTCACCGGAAAGCGGTACGGCGTCGGGCACCAGGACGACGTACGGTTGCGGGTCGTCGCCGATCACATCCGCACTGGCCTGATGCTGATGTCGGATGGCGTGACGCCGACGAACGATGGCCGCGGGTACGTTCTACGCCGGATGCTGCGGAGGGCTGTCCGCGCGATGCGTCTGCTGGGATACCAGGACGACGCCTTCCCCGAGTTGTTCGCCACCGCGCGCGACTGCATGAAGTTGTCGTACTCGGAGGTAGCCACCGACTACGAGCGGATCACCAATTACGCGTTCGCCGAGGAGCAGCAGTTCGCCTCCACCCTGCGTCAGGGCACCACGATCCTCGACACCGCGGTCAGCGCCGCGAAGAAGAGTGGTAGCAGCCAGATTTCCGGCGACCAGGCCTTCACCCTGCACGATACGTACGGATTCCCGATCGATCTGACCCTGGAAATGGCCGCTGAGCAGGGCCTTCAGGTCGATGAAGCAGGCTTCCGTGAATTAATGTCGCAACAGCGTGGCCGGGCGAAGGCCGATGCGGCCGGACGCAAACTCGGCACGGTCGATCAGACCGCGTACCGAAAACTGCTCGACACCCTCGGCGCGAGTGAGTTCAGCGGATACGAGCAGATCGCCCGAGAATCGCGGATTGCGGCACTGATCCGCGATGGCGCCGAGAGCGAGCGCGCGAAACAGGGCGACGAGGTTGAAATCGTCCTGGAAGGCACGCCGTTCTACGCCGAAGGCGGCGGTCAGCAGCCCGATTACGGCGTGATCGAGGTGGACGGCGGGCACATCCAGATCACCGACGTGCAGAAGCCGCTCGGCGGGCTGATCGTGCACCGCGGCCGGGTCACCGACGGCGAGATCGCGCGAGGGGCGAGCGCGCACGCGATCGTCGACGTGACCCGTCGCCGCGCGATTTCACGCGCGCACACCGCTACGCACCTGATCCACCGTGCGCTGCGCGGCGAACTGGGGGAATCGGCAACCCAGGCCGGTTCGCTGAACGCGCCGGGCCGGCTGCGTTTCGATTTCAAGACACCGAACGCCGTGTCCGAGCAGTCGCTGGAGACCATTGAGCACGAGGTGAACTCGATGCTGATGGACGATCTGGAAGTTGGCGCGTTTCTGACGTCGCTGGATGAGGCTCGCAAGATGGGCGCGATGGCGCTGTTCGGTGAGAAGTACGGCGACGTGGTGCGAGTCGTGGAGATCGGCGGGGCATACTCCCGAGAGCTCTGCGGCGGAACGCATGCCGCCCGCGCCGGTCAACTGGGCATGGTCAAGGTCGTCTCGGAATCGTCCATCGGCTCTGGAGTTCGCCGCGTTGAGGCGCTGGTCGGCATCGACGCATATCAGTTCCTGGCAAAGGAGCACCTGATGGTGTCCCAGCTCGCCGAGAGTTTCAAGGCACCTCGCGAGGAGTTGCCTGAGCGCATCAACGGCGTACTCGAGCGACTGCGCGCAGCCGAGAAGGAGATCGCCAAACTCAAGTCCGAAGCTGTTTTGGGCAACGCCGCCGAACTGGCGAATGCGGCCAAGAACGTCTTCGGCGTCTCGTTCGTCGGAGTGGAGGCTCCGGCGGGGCTCGGCGGTAACGATTTGCGAGCGCTCGTACAGGACATCCGCGGCCGTATCTCGGCAGATCGGCCGGTCGTGGTCGCCGCGACGTCCAGCAACGACAAGGGCGCCTCGTTCGTGGTGGCGACGAACGAGAAGGCCCGGGACTGGCAACTCGCGGCCGGCGACATCATCAAGGTGCTCGCCGAGCCGATGGGCGGTCGTGGCGGCGGCAAACCCGATATGGCTCAGGGCGGCGGAACTGACCCGTCTGGCGCAGCTGCCGGTCTGGCGGCCGCCGAACACTACGTTGGCCAGCGAGTCACCGGATCCGCGTGAGTGATCGGGGCGCAGACACTGTGCCGCTGAGCCGGGGACGTCGGCTCGGTGTGGATCCCGGCGCGGTACGGGTCGGAATCGCGGTCTGCGATCCGGAAGGTCTGTTGGCAACCGGGCTCACCACGCTCAAGCGTGATAAGCGTGGACGCTCCGACATCACTGAGCTCGCCGCGCTGGTGAGTGAGTATGAGGCCGTCGAGGTCGTGATCGGCCGCCCGACGAGTCTGTCCGGTGGCGCGGGACGCGCCGTGCAGGTGGCCGACGAGTACGCCGATCAGGTTGCCGCCGCGATCGCGCCGGTGCCGGTCAGTCGCGTTGACGAGCGTTTCACTACGGTGTCCGCGGCCGGCGCATTGCAGCGTGCGGGAATGAACACGCGGCAGCAACGATCGGTAATTGATCAGACCGCTGCGGCGGTGATGCTTCAAGCCTGGCTCGATGAGCGCCGTGGGTAAGCGCGACGAGCACGCGGCCATATCCGGTGGTGGCGTCAGGTCAGTTGCTAGTGTTACGCACCGGCCTCTGAATGCCCGGCCCACCACGGTCCGATATCCGAAAGCACGGTGATCAGCACGTGGCACGACATGCGTACGACGAGCCATCCGACGCGGACGGCGTCGATTCCGGCTCTGAGGTCGACGACCTTGGTGCGCTGATCCGTGGCGAGATCGACGACGGAAAGCACCCGCGATCCGGGCGGCCGCCGCGCAAGAAGCGTCGGCACATCTTGCCCATTCTCGCGGCGCTGATCGCGATTGCCATCGCGGCGGGTGCTGTGTACCTGGCCAAGGATCTCTTTTCCGGAATAGGTGAGGTTGAGGACTACGCCGGTGCCGGTACCGACGCGGTGACGGTCCGCGTCATGGAAGGCGACACGGTCTCGGACATCGCCGGCACGCTGCAGGAGGCCGGTGTCGTCAAGTCCAAACGGGCCTTCCTTGACGCGGCGGAAGATAACACCGCGTCGCAGGCGTTGCAGCCTGGCTTGTACGCCCTGAAGAAGGAGATGAAGGCCAGCCTGGCGCTTGAGGCGATGCTCGATCCCACCTCTATCCAGACGCTCAAGGTCACGCTGCCGGAGGGATTGACGGTCGAGCAGACCCTCGCCACCCTCGAAGAAGCTACGGGGATCACCACAGAGGAGTTCGAGGCCGCGATCGAGGAAGACCGCGCGAACCTGGGTCTTCCCGAGTGGGCGCCGGAGAAAGGCCGCGTCGAGGGTTTCCTGCAGCCGGGGACCTATAACTTCGACCCCGAGGACACGCCGCTGAGCATCCTGCAGACGCTCGTCGCTCAGTTCAATGCGGTCGCGTCACAGGTCGGGCTCGTCGAGGGCGCGAAGGCCGTCGGCCAGTCGCCGTACGAACTGCTCACGATCGCATCGCTGATCGAGCGGGAGGCGTATTGGGACGACGAGCGGCCAAAGATCGCTCGAGTGATCTACAACCGACTGAAGAAGCCGATGCCGCTGCAGATCGACGCGGCCACCGCATACAGCCTGGACAAGCCGGGCAACGAACTCACCCAGGCCGATTTGGACGACGAGAGCAACCCGTACAACCTGCGCGTGGTGTCCGGCCTGCCGCCGACGCCGATCGCCACGGTCGGGCTGCCGTCGCTGGACGGCGCGTTGAATCCGGCCGACGGGTCGTGGCTGTACTACGTGGTGAACTCCGATGACCAGCACCATGCCTTCGTGACCACGGCCGAGGAGTTCGAAGAGGCAGCGCAGGTCTGTCAGCAGAAGGGTTGGTGCTGATTCGGCATGCAGCCTCGGGTGTGTGCGGTGATCGGCTCACCGATCGATCATTCGCTGTCGCCGGCCCTGCACACGGCGGCGTACGCCGACCTTGGGCTGCCATGGCGTTACACGCGTCGCGACGTTCCGGCCGGCGAACTAGGGCGGTTCGTTGATGCGCTCAGCGTCGACGGAATCGACGACCTGGCGTGCGGCGGTCTGTCGGTCACGATGCCCGGCAAAGCCGAAGCGCTAGCGCGCGCAGATGAGCGTGATCCGCGTGCCGTGGTGCTCGGCGCGGCAAACACGCTCGTGCCCCGTTTCGACAACGAGACGGTCGTGGGGTGGAGCGCCTACAACACGGACGTCGACGGCATCATCGGCGCGTTCGCTCAGCACGGGCTCACGCAGGCCGCCTCGAAGCGATGCGTCATCATCGGCGCCGGCGGCACCGCGGCGGCCGCCCTGGCAGCGCTGCGCGCGATGGGGGCACAGTCTGTCGCGGTGGTGGCTCGCAACCTCGCGAAAGCGGCCGGGTTGTCGGCGACCGGCGAGCAGTTGGACATTCGGGTTGATCTGGTCTCGTTCGCCGCCGCGGCCGCGGCGATACGCCAGGCCGATGTCATTACCTCCACCGTTCCGCCGGGTGTCGCCGATGCCATCGCTCGGCATGGTCTGCGCGCCGGTCAGATGGTGCTGGATGCGGTATACGCCGGCGGCGAGACGGCGCTGTTACGCCAGGCGCGGACCGACGGCGCTACGGCGGTCGGTGGCGTGCATATGTTGCTGCATCAGGCCGTCGAGCAGGTCCGACTGATGACCGGACTCCGTCCGTCCGTTGAGGCGATGCGGGCCGCCCTGCCGTGAGCGCCGCCGATGTGGCGATGTTCGGCGTTGCGGTCGCCTGCGGCATCCCGCTGATCGTGTACGACGTGCGTGAGCACCGGCTGCCCAATCGCCTGACCGGTGCTGCCGCCGCGCTGATCCTGCTGGTCGCGTTCATCGCGGCGCTCGTTTCGGGGTCATGGCAGCGGTGGTGGCCGATGCTGCTGACCGGTGCGGTGATGTTGCTGGGCGGCTACCTGTTAGCGGTGCTGGCACCGACGGGACTGGGCCTGGGGGACGTGAAACTGTTCGGCGTACTCGGGCTCGGACTCGGCCACTTGGATCCGACGAGCGTGGTGCTATTCCTGCTTGCGCTGGCGTTGGCGAGCTTGCTGTGGCTAGTGCTCGCGCCGAGGCTGGATCGCGCCACCGATCCGGAGGTCCCGTGGCTAAAACGCCACATCGCTTTCGGTCCGCCGATCATTCTCGCGTGGTGGACCGTGTACATCACGATGATGGTGGCCGCGGCCGCCGGTGGGCGCTGACCCTGCACGACGCGTCGCGTCGGTAAATGGGAGAATGCCCTAATGCTGCGTTGGCTTACCGCTGGTGAATCCCATGGCCCCATCCTCACGGCAATTATCGAGGGGATGCCGGCCGACGTGCCAATCACGACGTCCGCGATTCAGGACGAACTCGCGCGGCGCCGACTGGGCTACGGCCGCGGCGCCCGGATGAAGTTTGAGCAGGACGAAGTCACGATCGCCGGTGGTGTCCGGCACGGTCGTACTCTTGGCTCCCCGATCGCGGTACACGTGGCGAACACCGAATGGCCCAAGTGGGAAACGGTGATGGCGGCCGATCCGGTTGACGCCGACGTGCTCGCCGCTCAAGCCCGAAATGCTCCGCTGACTCGCCCGCGACCCGGCCACGCCGACCTCGCGGGGATCCAAAAGTACGGGTTCGACGACGCCCGTCCGGTGCTCGAACGAGCGAGCGCGCGCGAGACCGCGGCCCGGGTGGCGCTGGGAACCGTCGCTAAGTCGTTCCTGCGCGCTGTTGCCGACGTCGAGGTGATCAGCCACGTGGTCGAGTTGGGCACGGTGAAGGCGCCCGACGGGTTGATTCCGCAGCCGTCGGAACTGGCGAAGGTCGATGCGAGCCCGGCTCGCTGCCTGGACGACGACACCAGCGATCGGATGGTCGCCGAAATCGATGACACCCGTAAGGCCGGCGACACCATCGGTGGCGTCGTGGAGGTCGTCGTCAGCGGCCTGCCGATCGGGATCGGGTCATATGTGCACTGGGATCGCCGACTGGATGCGCGCCTGGCAGCAGCGCTGATGGGCATTCAGGCGATCAAGGGCGTCGAGGTCGGGGACGGCTTCGAGACTGCGCGCCGCCGAGGTTCGGCCGCACACGATGAGATCGAGTCGCCCGATGGGCACATCGCGCGCCGCACGAACCGCGCCGGCGGTATCGAGGGCGGGATGACCAATGGCGAGCCACTGCGGGTGCGCGCCGCGATGAAGCCGATCTCGACGGTCCCGCGCGCATTGGACACCGTCGACATCTCCACCGGTGAGAAGGCCGTCGCGATTAATCAGCGGTCTGACGTGTGCGCGGTGCCCGCCGCCGGTGTCGTGGCCGAGGCGATGGTGGCGATCGAGTTAGCGAACGCGATCGTGGAGAAGTTCGGCGGCGACAGCGTGGGCGAAACGCGCCGCAACATCACCACGTACCTGGCGAACATGGACGTCGTGTGAGCGGGCTCGTCGTACTCGTCGGGGCGCCCGGCTCGGGCAAGACCACCGTGGGATTGAAGTTGGCCCAGCGACTTGGCGTTGCGTTCCGCGATGTCGACCACGATATCGAGGCAGCGCAGGGCAAACCGATCAGCGACATCTTCGTGGACGACGGTGAGCCGTACTTCCGCGAATTGGAGCACCAGGGCGTGCTCGACGCGTTGGCCGAACACTCCGGCGTACTGTCGCTCGGCGGCGGCGCGGTGCTGGACGAGCGCACCCGCGAGGCATTGCGTGGGCACACCGTGGTGTGGCTGGTGGTCTCGGCCGCCGACGCAGCGAGCCGGGTCGGCTTGGGTGCTAACCGTCCCGTCCTGGCGATGAACCCGCGCGCCACGATGAAATTCCTGCTGGATCAGCGCACACCGTTGTACGACGAAGTGAGCACCATCGAGGTCGACACGGCCGGGCGGTCGGCGGACGAAATCGCCGAAGGCTTGGCCGATTTCCTGGAGGCGCGATCGTGAGCGTTCGAGTGACGGTTGATGGAGCTTCTCCGTACGACGTAGTCATCGGCGACGGCCTGATGCGCGAGTTGCCGCAGATGCTCAGCGGCGCCGACCGCGTCGCCGTCGTGCACACCGACTCGCTGGCGGCGTACGCCTCGGGTGTGTTCGACACGTTACGCAGCAGTGGTTTCCAGGTGCTCCCGATCGTCGTCCCGGACGCCGAGGCCGGTAAGCAACTGTCGGTAGCGGGCGAGTGCTGGGAGGCGCTGGGCGCCGCCGGGTTCACGCGCAATGATGCCGTGGTGACCGTCGGTGGCGGCGCAGTGACGGACCTCGGCGGATGGGTCGCTGCGGCATGGCTGCGCGGCGTACGGGTCGTGCATGTGCCGACGACACTGCTGGGGATGGTCGATGCTGCAGTCGGCGGGAAGACCGCAATCAATACGTCGGCCGGAAAGAATCTGGTCGGCGCGTTCTATCCGCCGGTCGGTGTGCTGTGTGAGTTGGCGGTGCTCGAGACCCTGCCGCGCGCGGACTACATCGCCGGTTTGGCGGAGGTCGTCAAGGCCGGGTTCATCGCTGACCCGGTAATTCTGGACCTGATCGAGAGCGACCTTGCTGCCGCCGGAACCCCGAGGGCGCCGTTCACCCAGGAGATCATTCAACGCGCTGTAGCAGTCAAGGCTCGCGTGGTCGGGGCAGACCTCACCGAGCAGGGCCTGCGTGAGATCTTGAACTACGGGCACACGCTCGGTCACGCGATCGAGAAGTCCGAGAATTACACCTGGCGGCACGGGGACGCCGTGGCGGTCGGGATGTTGTTCGCCGCGGAACTCGGCCGTCTCGCCGGCTCGTTGGACGATGTGACGGCCGATCGACACCGCCGCGTGATTGCCGGTGTGGGGCTTCCCACGTCGTACGACGGAGTCGATTGGGAGCACCTGCGTGCGACGATGGCCGTCGACAAGAAGTCGCGTGGCTCGCGGCTGCGATTCGTCGTCCTGGATGAACTCGCAGTGCCGCGGATCATGGACAGCCCACCGGAAGATGCCCTGATTGCGGCATTCTCCACCGTCAGCGGAAAGGCAACGCAGTGAGCGAGATCCTGGTCCTCAACGGCCCCAATCTGAACCGGCTTGGAGTGCGCGAGCCTTCCATCTACGGCAAGGGGACGTACGAGGATCTCGTCGAATACTGCATGGACGTCGGGGAGGCCGTCGGCCGCACGATCGAAGTTCGGCAGACCAACGACGAGGCGGAGATGATCGACTGGCTGCACGAAGCCGCCGATCTCGAGACGCCGGTGGTGCTGAACCCGGCCGCGTGGGGGCATTACTCGTACGCGCTGCGCGATGCCTGTGAGATGCTCACCGCGCCGTTGGTCGAGGTGCATATCAGCAACATCCACGCCCGCGAGGAGTTTCGGCATACGTCGGTGATCAGCCCGGTCGCCCGTGGCGTCATCGCTGGGCTCGGCGTTGAAGGGTACGCGGACGCGATCCAGGCGATCGTTCGATTCACCGCCTAGCACCTCAGCGGTTACCCATCCGCAGCGAGCTACTTCTCGTGGACGTAAGTTCCTGGCGCGTCCTGGATCGGTGGGTAGTCGCGGTTGCCGAGATCCGTCGCCGCACGACGCATCGGACCCGAGCGGGCGGTGATCCACTCGCTCCACTTGGGCCACCACGAGCCATCGACCTGTTCGGCGTTCGATAGCCACTGATCGGGGTCCCCGCCGCTGCCTGCTGCGGTCCAGTACTTGTATCGCGATCCCGCCACCGGATTGACGAACGTCTGGATGTGGCCGCTATTGACGATCACGACTTCGCTGGTGCCTCCGATCAGACCCGAGGTGGAATAGCACGGGCGCCAGGTGGTGATGTGGTCGCGCTGACCGGCAACGATGAACGCGTCCGTCTTGACAGCGCTCATATCGATCGGACGATCGAGCAGATCCATCGAGCCGGGCCGGGTGAACGCCCCGCCACTGAGCAACGTGTTGGTGTCGCGCGAGAAGGTGGAGGACACGTTCGTCCCGTCGCAGTTCCACGCCAAGACATCGAACGCCGGACTGGTCTTACCCATCAGCCAATTGTTGATGACGTAGTTGAAGACGAGGTCTTTCGGCCGTATCCACGCGAAGTTGGCAGCCATGTCCTTGGAATCGATCACCTTCGCCTTGGCTGAACGCTGATCGAGCTGATCGCGCGACTCATCGGTGGCCAGGCCAGTGACCATATTGGGTTTGCGTGGGTCCAGCATCGTGACGATGTAGGTCGCGTTCTGGATCGACGTGTCCCCGCCCGCGTTGAGATATGACTGGGCGAGTGCGGTGGTCATCCCACCGGCGCACAGCCCGACGGCGTTCAGGTCGGCCGAGCCACTGACTGACTTGACTATTTCGGTGGCCCGAAGGAGCGCGTCGGTGTAGTCGGCTACACCCCAGGCGCCGTGCCGTAACGCGGGATCCTTGCGGGGGTTGCGCCAGATGAGCATGAAGGTGTTCAGGCCCTGCGAGACGGCGTACTCGACCATGGATCGGCCCGGGGCGAGGTCGAGCACGTAGAACTTATTGACCTGTGGCGGGACGAACAGCAGCGGTCGGGCATGTACCTCGGGGGTCTGCGGCTGGTAATGGATAAGTTCGAAGATCTCCTCGCGATAAATCACCTTGCCGGGGGTGCAGGCGAGGTTCTCGCCCACGGTGTACGGCGTCGAATCGACCATCGACGGTAGGCCCTTGTTGTCGCTGACGTCCTTCAGGAAATTCCGCATACCGCGGATCACCGACGCGCCACGGGTGTCGATTGCTTCGCGGAGCGCGACGGGGTTCGTTGGTAGGAAGTTGGCGGGGGAGAGCGCGCCGGTGACGATCGCCCCGACGAACGCCGCTCGCTCGGAATCGCTCCAGTCATCGCCTGAGGGTGCAGTAACCGACTCGAACGCATCGACAAAAGCCAGATGCGCCTGTGCAATCCGCCGGTACAGCGCGTTGCTGTGCCAGAGTTTGTCACCGTAGAACACGTCCTTGCTGGGAAGTTCGATGTCCGAGATGCCGATGGCGACTTTGAGCCATTCGCCGAGCAGTTTCGGATATCCCTCAGCGAAGGCCCGCTTCGATGCGAGCAACCTCAGTACGTCGCGGCTGCGGATCGGATCGAGGGCGACGGTGATCCCTGAGCCCAACGCCTCCTCAGCGATCTCCTCGGCGGCCGCACGCGCGTGGGCAGCGCTCGCGGCAGCGGCATTCGTGATCTCGGACGGGTGGATGTATTCCGGCTGCGCAGACATGGAATCCTCCGTGAACCTCGTGATCCTGGCCGTCGGTCCGGCGCTGAGCGCATGGCCAACCGTCATGTGGGTGAGATCACCGTAGCGCGAGTTCAGTGACGTGCGTCACCGACCCCCGGACGGTTGGTGAATGCGGAGCCGGAAGTGCCCGGTCACCCGGATAGCATCGACTAATGCCTGAGATGAACACTGCGCGCCGCCGTGACCTGCTGCGGGAAGAAATCCGCTCCCTGGGCGTTGAAGCAGCGCTGATCACCAACCTCGTGAACGTTCGTTACCTCACCGGGTTTACCGGTTCGAATGCGGCGCTCGTCATCGGCGCAGAGCCCGCCAACGACCTGTTCAGCACTGATGGTCGATATGTAGAACAGTCCAAGACCCAGGTCCCGGACCTACCTCACCTGATCGGCCGCGCCTCGGCCCAGGCGGTCATGGCCGAGCTACACCCCAAGGTGGGTTCGGTGGCCTATGAGACACATGTGGTGACCGTGGACGAGGCCCAGGCGCTTGCCGACGCTGCGGACGGAGTCCAGCTCAGCAGCATCGCCGGTGCGGTGGAACGCCTCCGCGCGATCAAAGACGATGCCGAGATCGAACTGCTACGACAGGCCTCCGCTATCGCCGATCAGGCGCTCGCGGACCTCATCGCTGCAGGCGGCATAGCCGCTGGCCGCACCGAGCGCGAGATCGCTATCGACCTGGACTTTCGAATGCTCCGGCTGGGCGCGGAGGAAGTGTCCTTCGAAACCATCGTGGCCAGCGGCCCTAACTCCGCCATTCCGCACCACAGCCCGAGCGAGCGAGTGTTGCAGCGCGGTGATCTGGTCAAGTTCGACTTCGGTGCTACATACCGCGGGTACCACTCGGACATGACTCGCACCTTCGGCCTGGGCGCGCTGGCGGACTGGCAGCGCGAGATCTATGAGGTCGTTGCGCAGTCGCAGCGGGCGGGTGCTCAGGCGCTTCGCGTCGGGCGCACCGGTAAGGAGGTCGATACCGTCAGCCGCGACATCATCGTGGCGGCGGGGTACGGCGACACGTTTGCGCACAGCCTCGGCCATGGTGTCGGGCTTGAGGTCCACGAGGCGCCTAATCTCAGCCAGCTGGCGGAGACTAAACTGGAGGATCGGGTGTGCGTCACCGTCGAGCCAGGGGTTTATCTCTCGGAACGTGGCGGCGTACGGATCGAGGACACTTTGGTGCTCCACGAGGACGCGTCCGCCGAGGGCGGGACCCGAACCGACTTGCTGACGATGACGAGCAAAGAACTCGTCATCCTCTAGCGACACACAACGAGAGGATTTGGCAGTGGCCACGACGAACGACCTGAAGAACGGAATGGTGCTCAATCTCGACGGAAACCTGTGGTCCGTCGTTGAGTTCCAGCACGTCAAGCCCGGCAAGGGTGGAGCGTTCGTGCGCACCAAGCTCAAGAATGTGCTCTCGGGCAAAGTTGTCGACAAGACGTTCAACGCCGGCACCAAGGTCGAGACAGCCAACGTCGACCGGCGCGATATGGAGTACCTCTACAACGACGGTACGGATTACGTGTTCATGGACGGCGATACCTATGACCAGCTGAACGTCAGTTCGGAGATCGTCGGTGACGCGGCGAACTACATGTTGGAGAACACCAAGGCGACCGTAGCGACGCACGACGGTGTCCCGTTGTACATCGAGTTGTCGCCGTCCGTGGAGTTGCTGGTGAAGCACACCGATCCAGGACTGCAGGGCGATCGCTCCACCGGTGGCACCAAGCCGGCCGAGATGGAGACCGGTGCGCAGATCCAGGTTCCGCTGTTCATCAATACCGGCGACAAGCTGAAGGTCGACACCCGTGATGGCTCCTACCTAGGTCGAGTCAACAGCTAGTGTCCGCACGCACTAAGGCGCGCAAGCGCGCGATCGACATCTTGTTCGAGGCCGACCTGCGTGGCGCCGACCCGGTCGCCACGGCGGCGGACCGCCTCGTCGATGATGAGCGGCCAATCCAGCCGTACGCGTTGACGTTGATCGAAGGGGTGGCGGCGCGGCGCGAGCGGATCGACGAGCTCGTCTCGACGTACGCCGACGGCTGGAGTCTCGACCGGATGCCGGGCGTCGACCGCGCGATCATCCGTACGGCTGTCTACGAACTGCTGTGGGCTGACGATGTCCCGGATGTCGTCGTTATCGACGAAGCGGTGGAACTGGCCAAACTGCTGTCCACGGATGATTCACCGAAGTTTGTGAACGGACTGCTGGGCCGGCTCATGCAGGTTAAACCCGATCTAGCAATCTGAGCGCGCTCCTCGATCCCAGGCGCGGAGGCATTCGGTTGCCGCCGCGCCGGGATCGGCAGCGTGCATGATCTCGCGGACCACAGCCACGCCGGCGAGGCCGGTGCGCGCGAGGTAACCGATATCGTCTTGGCGTACATCGCCGATCGCGATCACCGGGAGATCGGTGGCCGCCACACGCGCAGGGTATCCGTACAGTCCGATCGGCGTACGACCGACGTTCTTGGTCGGTGTGGGGCGAAAAGGACCGCTACCTAAGTAATCCGGACGTGCGGCGCCGGTGCGTGACTGGGCCTCCTTGATCATCTCGACCGTTCCGGCCGTAAGCCCGATGAGTGCGTCGCTGCCGAGGATCGCGCGGGCATCGGCGACCGGTAAGTCGTCCTGACCCAAGTGCACGCCATGCACTGGTGCACCTCGTAGCCGGGCCGCATGGGCCACATCGACCCGGTCGTTCACCAGTACGCGGGTCGACGGTGACGTCGCGTTGACGACCTCAGCCACCGCGAGCACCAGGGCGAGTAGTTCGGTGGCTGGGGCCGACTTGCAGCGCACTTGGATGAGCCCGGCTCCAGCGCCTGCCGCGGCCTGTGCGGTGGCGACCACTTCCGGACCGGACCCGGACGTGACAAGGTACAGGCGCCAGTCGATCATGCCCATCGCAGCGACACTTCTTTGCTGATATCACTGGGATTGGATTCATACAGCGCATCCAGGAGCGCGATGCGAAAGCTGCCCGGCCCACGTCCGCCGCAGCGCTCGGACGCCACGGTCAACAGGGCCGTGGCGGCGAGGACCGCACCGAACGCCGACGTGTGGGGTGCGACGGCTACGCACGCGGCGGTCAGTGCGCCCAACAGGCAACCTGTGCCGATCACCCGGGTCAGCATCGGCAGGCCGCTAGCGATGTGCACGGTCTGAGCTCCGTCGGTGATGACATCAACGGCCCCGGAGACAGCAAGAACGCAGTGATACCGGTCGGCGAGTTGGCGAGCCGCACCGTCAGCGGACTGTGCGCTGACGGTGCTGTCCGCGCCACTACCGCCGGGCCCGCCGTCGGCCAGGGCGAGCACCTCGGAGCCGTTGCCGCGTACGGCAGCCGGTCCGAGGGTGAGGAGCTCGCGGGCCAATGGTGTGCGCACCGGAGCGCGACCGATCGCTGCGGGGTCGAGGATCCACGGGATAGCTGCGCGTTGTGCCGCGCGGAGGGTGGGGCGGATCCCGGCTGCGGCGTCACTACTGAGGCAGCCGACATTGATCAGCAGTGCATCGGCAGCGTCGGTCACGGTGGGCGCTTCCGTCGCGGTGTCTGTCATCATCGGTCGCGCGCCGGCGGCTAGTAGGCCGTCGGCAACGATGGGCGCGGTCACAGCTGCGCTGAAGGCATGTACCAAGGGACGTCGTTCCCGAACCGCGTTGATGATTGCGGCGATGTCGTCTCGGGCGACTCGATCGTTGGTCATGACTGCACGCTAACGGGTTTGTGCTCTCGCTGGGGCATCCGCGCCACGGCTTCGACATCCCGGTCGAGGTCATCTGGAGACAATCGAGGTCCAAGTGCGCCGCATCCCGCGACCAGCAGACCGGCGACCGCTAGCACCGTGATGACGGACCCGTTTCGTCCCAGGATGTCTTCCAGAATTGGCAACCACCATGGCCACAGCGCGGGGAGCACGATCGACAACGAGTACGCCGTCCCGTAGCCGGTGGAGCGTACATGGGCTTCAAACCGTTCGGATAGGTACGCGCCGACCGGTCCGTACCCGCACACAGTAACGATCTGTAGCAGCGCGATTCCATATATCGCGGGTATTGCCTCTGTCGCGAGCGTCAACGTCCAGACCAGCGGACCAGCGACGGCGGCGAGAAGGCCCCAACCGATGAAGAACCGGCGGCGACCCAGCCGGCTCGACAGGTGCCCGGTCGTGGCCATGACGACTGCTTGGGCGATGGATGCGACCCCCATCATCAGCGCCACATTGTCGGAGTCGAGACTCAGGTCGGTCTCCAGCCGCCCAGTCACCGCGATGACCACCATGTTGGTCATCAACCATAAGCCGCTCATCAAGGCGAATACCTGCCAGAACGCGCCCGCGTACTGACCGATCAACACTGCGCGTAGTCCAGCGCGAGCGCCGGTGCGCGCGCGGTCGGCGATCGCCCGTTCGGCGGTGACCTGCGGAGCATCTGCGACTTGCTTTGAGTAGTAGGCCAGTAGCAGCAGACTGGCTATACCGCCGGCCGCGAACGCGAAGCGCCACCCGTAGTCGGCGTACGCCCCGATTCCTAGCAGCGCGATCAGACCTATCGTGGCGAACGCGATCGCTGATTGCGCCCATGCTGCCATCGACATGATCAAGCCGGAAACCAGGCCGCGACGTCGCGGCACCGACCACTCCATCGCCAGCGGGATCGCTGAGGTGTATTCGCCGGCGAGGAACGCGCCGCCGACGAAACGTAACGCGATGACCGCGGTGATCGCCCACACCCCGATGTGCTGATGTCCCGGCACAGCGGCGATTGCGAGGCTACACGCGGCTGTACCGGCGATCGCGATCTTGGTCGTTCTGGTGCGACCGATCCGGTCGGCAATACGGCCGAAGATCATCGCGCCGATCGGTCTGCCCAACAGCGTGGCGACGATAACCACCGCGCCGGCCGTGACGCCAGCGTGCGGACCAGCCAGTGTCGCCAACGCAGGTGCGAGGGCCACCACGGGGAGGAAGATGTTGATTTGATCGACGAAGTTGCCGACGACTCCAGCGCGAACGGCGGCGCGTCCGGGCGCGGGGAGACCGGGGACAAGGCTCATCGGGTTACCGAGCCTCGTCGACGTAGACGCTTGCGCCCAGTTCAACAAACTCGCGCGATTTCGCCGCCAACCCGGCTTCGATTGCGGCGCGCTGCTCCTGGGCTGAGCCGTATGCGTCGCGGATGTCTTGGCTGATGCGCATCGAACAGAACTTTGGCCCACACATCGAGCAGAAATGTGCCGTTTTTGCTGGCTCCGCGGGCAATGTTTCGTCGTGGAAGTTGGCCGCGGTCTCTGGGTCGAGGGAGAGCGCGAACTGATCATGCCAGCGGAACTCGAACCGCGCCTTGCTGAGCGCGTCGTCGCGCTCCCTGGCGCGTGGGTGCCCTTTCGCGAGGTCTGCCGCGTGCGCGGCGATCTTGTAGGTGATGACGCCAGTCTTCACGTCGTCCCTGTTCGGCAGCCCAAGGTGCTCCTTCGGCGTGACGTAACACAGCATTGCCGTGCCGTGCTGCGCAATGGTCGCGGCGCCGATCGCGGAGGTGATGTGGTCATAGCCCGGTGCGATGTCGGTGACCAGCGGGCCGAGGGTGTAAAACGGTGCACCGTGGCACCACTCTTGTTCCAGGTCCACGTTCTCCTTGACCAAGTGCAGCGGGACGTGTCCCGGACCTTCGACCATCACCTGAACGTCATACTCCCATGCTCGGGCGGTGAGTTCGCCGAGCGTGCGTAGTTCGGCCAATTGAGCGGGGTCGTTGGCATCGGCAATCGACCCCGGACGCAGACCGTCGCCGAGGGAGAACGCAACGTCATACCGCGCGAAGATCTCGCACAGTTCGTCGAAATGCGTATATAGAAATGATTCCTCGTGATGAGCTAGGCACCATCCGGCCATGATAGAGCCGCCACGAGAGACGATCCCGGTGACGCGGTCGGCGGTGAGTGGCACGTAGGCCAGCCGAACGCCCGCGTGGATGGTCATGTAGTCCACGCCTTGTTCACATTGCTCCAGGACCGTATCGCGGAAAATCTCCCAGGTCAGCGCGCTCTGGTCCCCATCCACCTTTTCCAGGGCTTGGTAGATCGGCACGGTGCCAATCGGAACCGGGCTATTGCGGACAATCCATTCGCGGGTGGTGTGGATGTCATTGCCGGTGGAGAGATCCATGACGGTGTCAGCGCCCCAACGAGTCGCCCAGGTGAGTTTCTCGACTTCCTCATCGATCGAAGAGGTGACGGCCGAATTGCCGATGTTCGCGTTGATCTTGGTCAGGAATGCACGACCAATGATCATGGGTTCGGACTCGGGATGGTTGATATTTGCGGGGATGATTGCGCGACCCGCCGCGATTTCGCTGCGCACCAGCTCTGGATTGCATCCCTCGCGGAACGCCACAAATCGCATCTCGGGGGTGATCTCCCCGCGGCGGGCGTAGTGCATCTGAGTCACCGTGCGCCCTGGTGTCGAACGCATCGGGGTACGGCGCGTACCGCGCCAGGCCTGGGAGGCTTCGCCGCGGCGCACAGCTGCCCGCCCGTCGTCCGCAAGGTTTCGCCCTCGGCCGGCATACGGCTCGACGTCGCCTCGGGCCGCGATCCACGCCCCGCGCACGTCCGACAGGCCGACCCGTGGATCGGAGCCGGGCCCGCTGGTGCGGTAGATCAGCACGTCGTCGTTGGGCGTGCCGTCGGGACTGTCGGCGAGGCTGATGGCAGTCATCGGCACTTGCAAGTCGCCGACGGTGACCGCGCGGTGCTGGGGATGGACTTCGGACTGATGTGGGGTACGCACTTCGGCGCCTCCTCTTCCTTCGCCGGTATGACCCGGACAGGTTCGAACGGTCCGGACGGCGTCAGTCCGATCTCAGCCCGTGCCCGGGCTCCCGTGGGGTGCCTCGATGGTAACCACTGTGGTTAGAGTGCGGACATGGCCCCCGCTGATCACGCACTCAACGCCCCACTGCCCAAGCCGCCGATCGCCTTGTCGATCGCCGGATCCGACCCGTCTGGCGGGGCGGGTATTCAGGCCGACCTCAAGACCTTCAGCGCGCTCGGCGCGTACGGCACCTGTGTGATCACGGCGTTGACGGCGCAGTCGACCCAAGGGGTGCGTCTGGTGCATGAGATCCCGGTCGGAGTGGTGCGTGCGCAACTCGAGACGCTCGTTGCTGATGTGCGCGTGGACGTCGTGAAGATCGGCATGTTGGCATCGGCCTCGATCGCCTCTGTCGTAGGGGATCTGCTCTATGACGGACCGCTCGCGCGGGTGCCGGTGGTGCTTGATCCGGTGATGGTGTCGACGACCGGGTCCAAACTACTTGCCGACGATGCGATCGACGCCGTTCGGGCGTTGGTGCCGCGGGCCGCTGTCATTACGCCGAACATTCCCGAGGCCGGCGTGCTTCTCGATCGACCGATGGCCACTTCCGTTGCAGAGATGGAGAATCAGGCGCTAATGCTCCTTGAGAGCGGCGCATCGCGAGTATTGCTGAAAGGTGGACACCTGGATGCTCCGGAGTGCACGGACATCTGGGCAGATTCGTCGCGAATGGATTCTTCGGGGCTCGCGCGACTGGACGCTGTTCGCATCGAGTCAACCGCAACGCATGGGACAGGCTGCACACTGAGCTCAGCGATCGCCGCATTGCGAGGGCGCCACCCGGAATGGTTGCCAGCGGTCCGTGAGGCGAAGGCGTGGCTGACCGAGGCATTACGACACGGCGAGGATCTGCATGTCGGTTCTGGTTCAGGTCCGGTCCATCACTTCCACGAGCAGCCACGCTGGCACTGAGTCGCTCGCAGTGCAATCGCCCACCGGCCACCATCAAGCTGACTGCCGCTGGCAGTTGGCGCGCATAGCCGACCGCCAACGCGTTACCTGCCAGTCTTTAGGTTATCGAGTAAAGGAAACCGGCGTCTTCCGCAGCGAACCGCACGATAGCGTCACGAAACTCGGCAAACTGTGAGCGGCAGTAGGAGCCGTGGCCGTCACCAAAAAGCACGTCGCACGTGTGCTCCAACTCGTTGAGGTCAACGGTCAGGAAGTCCGCGGCGGCGAGGTTGACGTACTCGCGGCGGACCACACCGAAGTACGGAGCGACACCGCTGGGGCTCCATCGACCCACAGCGTCGCCGGTGAGCAGTATCGCGCCCGGTCGGGGCATCACCGTCACCATGCCTGCAGCGACGCATTCGCACTCGGAGAAAGCTTCTGGATCGAGCACATCGCGAAGCTTCGCATCGGGCTCGTTAGGGCGCGACTCCCTGAAACGCATTGTCGGGTCGGCCAGTGGGGGCTCGATGCTGGTCGCTGTCGTGAAGTACTGATAGAGCATCAGGTGCGCTTTGTCCAAACCCACGCAGTTGTGGGGAGCGTGGGCGGCCTCGCGTTGATCGATGACGCGAGATGCCGAACACGGGTCATTGAGTGCTGCCGCGAAGTCGAGGTCGGTCCGTAGCGGCCAGCCGTAATAGCGAATTCCCATAGCTGACATCCTCGACCCCAGCCACCCCTCGCTCGAGGTTATCCACAGCCCCGAATGTTCCCTGGCGCGGATCTGAGCCCTGGGCATTGAGTCAGGGCGCAACACTGTTGCTAGTAGTTCCGCCATCGAGCGGCTTCCGTGCGCCGAGGCGCGCAGATCGGTCACCCGTCGGTGTCTTGCGTACAAGCGGACTGCTGCTGGCGGCGCGGATTCAGTGTGGATGCCGGCTCAGGTAGTGACCGAGAGGCTAAGGAGGTTGTTGCGCCAGGTGATAGTCCCATCGTCGTTCATGACGGGGCTCCAATGCAGATGGTGTTTGGCGCGGTGGTGGGCACGGCATAGAGCGTGCAGATTCTGCGGAGTGGTTTGTCCGGCAGCGGACTCACCCTCGCGGAACGCGATTACATGGTCGAGGTCGAGCGCATCGGTGGTGCGGGTGCAGCCGGGGAACCGGCATTGGCGATCTCGGTTGATGATCGCGTCGCGAAGGGCCTGACTGGGACGGCGCTTGCTGACTTCGAGCGGCTGCCCGGTGCGCGGTTCGGTGAGGATGCGGCGTAGGTCGGCGTTCTGTAACAGGGCGTGGGCGAGGTCGTCGGAGATCGAGCCGAGACCGCGGACGGTCGCGGGTCGGTACCGCTGCCCGGGCCCGTGCGGTCCGTGACTGTCCGCGATGGCGTCCTGCGACACATCGCAGAGTTCAGGCGTCCCTGCTGTACTTGCACGTGGTTGTCGAGCAAGTGAGGGTCGAATCCTGCGGCAACAATCGACTGGACCGTCTTTTCGCGGTGCGCAGCGTTCACGCCCGGATGCCTTACAGGACGGCGATGCGATGTCCTGCACTCCACGCAAGCGTCCCGGATCGGAGCCTGGACACCGGTGTGCTGCTAAGCCTGGCGATGAACACGAGTGTGGGGGCGGATCGGGTTCGAAACTGGAACTAGTGTCCGTCGGCGGACCGGTCTGTCGACGCTGCCGATAACGAGCCGAGCGCTGAATGTCGAGGAGAGTGTCGGTCGTGACGTCGAGGTTCACCACGGCGTGGGCGGTATTGGGGAAGGTCCAGTCCAGGCATGCGGCCAGGAGTCTGATGGTGTCGTAGATACCCCGGGCGCGCAGGTTCTGCCGCTCATCGATGACGGTGTAGCCGCCCTCATCATCGAACGCTGGCGCGTCTAGCTGTTCGAGGTTCATTGCGATCTGGGCCGGCGGGGAAAGTGCGGCGGGACCGACGAACAGGGTGCGGAACACGTCGGCACGGCGTTGTTCGTGAGTGCGATCGTCATTGACGGGTGCCGTACGGGCGTAGTCGTCGAGCACCGTGTCGATCGCTAACGCGTCGAGGGCGGGGATCGCGCAGTGCACGCTGGTCATACCGTCGGCGGTGAGCCCGAATCGGATATATCGATCGCGGGATCCGCGCGTGCGGTGCGAAGTGTCCGGCCGCTGATGTACGTCGAGCGAGCGTACGGCCGTGCTGAGCCGGCGGGTAAACGTGGTCGTGGCGGCGCGGTGCGCACCGAGACCGTAGTGCGCACCGGTGAACCTTTTCGCGCACACGGCCTCGTCGAGGGCGGACGCCTGCTCGGGCGTCAACTGGTGCGCCTCCTGGCTAATTCGGAACGCCTGGTACGCCGTCAGTTCACCGCTCGTGAGCCGCCCGAGCGTGTGGGGTAGGTGTGCGCACAGCTGCACCGCGTGCTTGGTGAGCATCCGTGCACGACCGGGCGTAGTACGGGCAATAACGGCAAGATCGGTCGCGACGATCTGGGCGCGAGACGGAAGACGGTCCAGGGCGCCGTCGGCGTGCCGGACGACTTGGCCAGGGGACTGGGTGTCGCTAAGCAGTTCCTCGTGCGCGTGCGTGTAGCTGTGCGCGATTAGTTGTGATTTCGCTGCAGCAAGCGCCGACTCCAGTGTGTCGAGGGCGTCGATGCCAGCCATTGCGACGTGGTACTCGCTCACCGAGTCGTCGTCCCCGTTGTTATCGCAGGCGATCGCGTCGGCGAGGTCTAGCGCGCGAGCAATCACGTCAGCGACGTGGCGTTGCGCCGTGTTCCCGCCGCCGACCGCCAGGATCCGCCGGGCCAGCGTGGTCGCCGAGTCGCTGCTGCACTCATCGCTGAAATCCCCGCTGTGGCTGGTGTCGGAGAGCTCCTCGGTAATACGGCCGTGGTGCGCGGCAGCTACGCCGACCTGCTCGCTGCCGTCGAGGTCGCCGAAGCAATCGATGCCGCCGAAGAGCGCCAAGGCGCCTCCTGTCTCGATCTCCGTCATAACAGCAACTCTAGCCACCCGCTCCGACAGAATTCGGCGGTACGGACAGTCGCTCGCGCACTGATTCGCAGATATATAGCCGAGGCATAGAAACGAAGGATGCATCTCGCCGGGAGATAGTTCGATCGTCGTCAGCTGGCGATGGCAATCCTCGACTGCGATGGCGAATCTGATGTGTGGCCGCATTACGTCATATAGTTCATCCCCGAACTGACGCCGCACTCATGCGCGTTCGACGTGGGGCGCAGGTGCCCCGGTTGTCAGCAGCGGCCAATAGCGACCGTCAGAAGCGCACAGTCGACCACCTACGTGAGCGCGACCGGTGGCGGTAGCGATCCGAACCGTGCCACCGCTGCCGGCCGCTGGCCCATAATCGTGGACGCTGCGCTCACGGCTCTCGCTCGCGTCGTTATCGTGGTGGAATGAACGATCGCCCAATCGCGCTCATCACAGGCGGAGCACGTGGAATCGGCCTGGCCATCGCCCGGTCACTACAGGCGACGCACGACCTGATCATCGGCGCCAGGTCGGCCGAATCTGCCGCGGTCGCGTGCGCCGAGTTGAAGTCGGCGGCCCCGTTCGTCGCGGACCTGACTGATGAGGCAGCGCTGATTCGGGCGAGTGAGGAGTTGCCCGATCTCGACGTGCTGATTCACAGTGCCGGTATCTGGGACAACGGCGCGGTAGCCGAAACCACTCGGAGCCAATGGCGCGAAATCTTTGATGCGAACGTGTTCGCGGTTGCGGACTTGACCGCGCGAACCCTACCTGGATTGCGGCGCACACGCGGACAGATAGTGCTGATCAACTCCGGTTCCGGGCTCGCCAGCAATGCGGGGAACTCGATGTACTGCGCGTCGAAGTTTGCGCTACGGGCGTTCGCGGACGCGCTACGCGAGGAGGAACGCCCGAACGGCGTTCGCGTCAGTTCAGTGCACCCCGGCAAGGTCGATACCGAGATGCAACGCCTGATCGTGCGGCGAGCTGGCGGAGAGTACGACCCGTCCAAGTATCTGACAGCCGAATCGGTGGCGCGAGCGGTACGCAGCGTCGTCGATGCGACCGAAGATGCAACGTTAGAAGTGGTATCTGTTCGCCCCACTGAGCACTGAGCACTGCACTTGAAGGATGAGGAAACGTGACAGAACAGCTATATAAACTGGATCCCGCCAGCGATGAGCCGATGTGGCGGCTTTCGGTGACGTCCGCGGTATGCGTGGGTCCGGCGAGCATGGAACCCTTCATGTACGGCGGATTGGGTCTGGCTGCGGGGATCGACGCCATGCAACAGGCCACTGGTCGCCCGTTGATTTGGGCATCCGCGCAATACCTGTCCTTCGCCCGGCTCGGCGAGGAGTTGGAGTTCAGAGTGCAGGTCCCGGTAAGCGGGCGCTCCGTATCGCACGCGAGGGTCACCGGGAACGTCGGTGAGCGCGAGGTCATTACGGTCGTCGGCTCGCTTGGCGGCCGGGACGGCGATGCAGCGACTCAGTGGAGCCACGCTCCATCGCTGCCGCGCCCAGAGGACTGCGAGCGGGTCGGTCTGTATCCCGAGCAGGGCCCCGACTCGCGGCTAATCGATCGGATGGAAGTGCGGATGCCAGCCGGTGAACTGGCCGAGCACCGCGACCGCGGCATGCCCTCAGTGTCGGGAAAAATCAGCCTGTGGATGCGGCTTACCGGCGGGTTGCCCGCAGACGTCGCAGCTCTCGCGCTGTTCGCCGATCAAGTCCCTGCGGTAATCGCCATGGCGATGGGGAAGTCCGGCGGCGGCAGCAGCCTGGACAATACTCTGCGGATCGTGCGTCGAGCGCCTACGAGTTGGGTGCTGTGCGAGATTGACGCACACGGCGTCGCGAACGGCATGGGTCACGGCGATATCCACATGTACGCCGAGACAGGGGAGTTGCTCGCCGTGGGTAGCCAGTCTTGCGTCCTGCGTTATTTCTAGACTGATTGCTGCTCGGTCACGGACGTGGAGCGGGGCGCGCCACGACCGACGCGGTCTGAGTCGCGACTAGATCCGTGCCACATGCAGTATCCGGGGCCAGCGAATGGCTCCAGCCAACCCTGTTCGTCGTCGCCGAGGCGGGCGCGGATCAAGCCGTCATGTACCCCGCACACCACCTCAGGGTTCTCGCGGGCGGCTGACAGCAACGGACACTGCGTGAGCCGGATATCTGCCTCCTCGCGTGTCGGCTCGAACCCGAGGTCCTGCAATAGTGTCAGGACGTCGGCCTGGCTGTTGCTGTCGCCGGGGATCCGGGCGGCCCAG
Source organism: Cumulibacter soli (assembly GCF_004382795.1). Lineage (NCBI taxonomy): Bacteria > Bacillati > Actinomycetota > Actinomycetes > Geodermatophilales > Geodermatophilaceae > Cumulibacter > Cumulibacter soli. The sequence continues at coordinate 131,320 of NZ_SMSG01000003.1, forward strand.
CTCTCTCCGGCGGCGCGAGCCACACTGGCGGGATCAGGACTGATGTGGGCCAGCTTTTCTGCCAGTGCCATCGCCAGCCCGACGTATTCCGGTGCGCCTGCCATGCGCTCGGGAATAACGCGGTACCGCCATGATGGGCGCCCGCGCTGACCACTGCGCTCGCTGGATCGTTCGACGACGCCGTCGAGAACGAGACCGTCCAGATGGTTGCGCACCGTGTTGGGGTGCAGGTCGCTCAGGCGGGCCAATTCGTCCACCGTGCGGGCGGCATGTTCTGCAGCAAGTAGGTCCAGCAAGTCCATGCGCTGTGGCGACATCGCCGGCATCGCTCGGGTGGGAGTCGGGGCAGGACCGTATGCCCGAGGAATTTCCATGAGTTCTATAGTAATAAATATCGCCAGTTCTTGGTATGGAAACCCACCCGAGGCATAGGAGTAGCACGATGACTGCGGATCGAGACCTGAAGCCGATGAAGATCCGCGAGCTGCCGCAGGTCGACGGCGGGCACGGTGTCGGGTGCGCCTGCGGGCATGAGGACGACGGGGCTATGCCGGAACTCGACGTCCAAGTGATTCCGCATGCGATTCGGCATGCATCGATTTTCGGGGCTCTCGATTCGATCAAGGCGGGTTACGGGATGATCATCCGCGCCAACCACGACCCGCTTCCGTTATTGACGCAGTTGGAGCAGCGCGCTCCTGGCGCCTTCGCGATCGAGTACCTCGATCGCGGCCCCGACACGTTCCGCCTTCGCTTCGTGCGTAAATGAGCGTAAGTAAGTACACACGATTCGAGTGCCGGGCGACGTACAACGCGGCGGCCCCGGAAGCTAGTCTGTAGTTGCATCTGTTCCTTTAAAGACCGTCCCGTGAGGCGGAGAAGGAGTACGACGATGGGCACCGTCCCGGAGTCGGCAGACGGAGGCGCCGGTAAGACCGGTCGCGTCATCCTGTCTGCCGACGACATTTCTCGCGTGGTCGACCGCATATCCCACCAAATCCTTGAGAAGACCGGCGGTGCGACTGACGTCGTACTCGTCGGCATCCCGACTCGCGGTCAGCAGTTGGCTGAGCGCATCAGATCCCGGATCGAAGCATTCTCCGCGCAGCGGCTCCCCATCGGCGTCCTGGACATCACGCTGTATCGCGATGACCTGCGCACGCGTGGCGTACGCCCGCTGGAACATTCCTATGAACCTGAGGGCGGCATTGATCAGAAGACCGTCGTCCTGATCGACGATGTGCTCTACTCCGGACGCACGATCCGCGCCGCGCTCGACGCGCTGCGCGACTGGGGGCGTCCGCGAGCAATCCAGGCCGCCGTGCTGGTCGACCGCGGACACCGCGAACTACCGATCCGAGCTGACTATGTCGGTAAGAACATCCCCACCGCGCGCGATGAGCAGATCTTCGTGGGCATCTCCGAACTCGATGGCGTCGACGGCGTGGTGATCTCGAGCGGTCAGCCCGACCGGCATGAGGTCCTGGCGATGCTGAACGGGGAAGGCCGATGAAGCGCCATCTGTTGTCTGCGGCGGATCTGAGCCGCGATGAGGCGATCGCCGTACTCGACACGGCCGAGCAGATCGAAACGTCCCTGCAGGGCCGCGAAGTGAAGAAACTGCCGACGCTGCGGGGCCGCACCGTCGTCAACCTGTTCTACGAGGACTCCACCCGAACCCGGATCTCCTTCGAACTCGCAGCGAAGCGCTTATCCGCCGACGTACTGAACTTCTCGGCAAAGGGCTCCAGCGTCTCCAAAGGAGAGAGCCTGAAGGACACCGCGCTCACGCTACAAGCGATGGGTGCCGACGCGGTCGTGATCCGGCACAACGCCAGCGGATCACCATGGCAATTAGCATCCTGGATCGATGGCAGCGTGGTGAACGCCGGTGACGGCACCCACGAACATCCGACGCAGGCGCTGCTGGACGCGTTCACGATGCGTAAGCGTGCGGGTCGAGGCGTGGGGGACGGGCTCGACGGGCTTAAGGTGACCGTTGTCGGGGATGTGCTGCACAGCCGCGTCGCACGCTCGAACGTGCTGCTGCTGCGTACGCTCGGTGCCGAAGTCACCCTCGTCGCCCCGCCAACCCTGCTTCCGGTCGGGATCGAAACCTGGCCCTGTGCGTTCGGCTATGACCTCGATCAGGCGCTGCCGGATGCGGACGTGGTGATGATGCTGCGTGTGCAACGCGAACGAATGAACGCGTCCTACTTTCCGACCGAGCGGGAGTACGCCCGGCGGTACGGTCTGGATGCCGCTCGCGCCGGATCGCTTGCGCCGCAGGCCATCGTGATGCACCCCGGACCGATGAATCGAGGAATGGAGATCGCGGCCGAGGTCGCAGACTCCGCACGTTCCACCGTCGTTGAACAAGTCGCCAATGGCGTTTCCGTCCGAATGGCCGTCCTCTACCTGCTCCTTGGAGGTGCAGCATGACCACCACGCTCATTCAGCAGGTCCACCCGCTCGGTGGTGAAGCCGTTGATGTGTTGATCACCGATGCCGTCATCAGCCAGATCGCGCCGTCGATCGACGCTGACGCCGATGTAGTCATCGATGGCACCGGCCTCATCGGCCTGCCCGGACTGGTCGATCTGCACACGCACCTGCGTGAGCCCGGACGTGAAGATGCAGAGACCATCGAGACCGGATCGCGGGCAGCGGCGCTCGGCGGATACACGGCCGTACACGCGATGGCTAATACCGACCCGGTCGCGGACACCGCAGGTGTGGTCGAGCAGGTCTACAACACCGGCCGTGAGATCGGCCTGGTGGACGTGATCCCGGTCGGCGCCGTCACGGTTGGTCTTGGTGGTCAGCAGTTGGCCGAACTGGGCGCGATGGCCGACTCTGCGGCGCGCGTTCGAGTATTCAGCGACGACGGAGTTTGCGTCAGCGACCCTAGCCTGATGCGTCGGGCGCTGGAGTATGTCAAAGCGTTCGACGGAGTGATCGCGCAGCACGCCGAAGAGCCACGCCTTACGGTCGGCGCCCAGATGAACGAATCGGAGCTTTCCGGCAAGCTCGGACTCACCGGCTGGCCGGCGGTCGCCGAGGAGTCCATCATTGCTCGAGATTGTCTGCTGGCCGAGCATGTCGGGTCGCGGCTGCACATCTGCCACCTGTCGACCGCCGGGTCGGTAGAGATCATTCGCTGGGCGAAGTCGCGTGGAGTAAACGTCACCGCCGAGGTCACTCCACACCACCTGTTGCTGACCGAGCAACTCGCGGAGACCTACGATCCGATCTATAAGGTGAATCCGCCGCTGCGCCGCGCTGAAGATGTCGACGCGCTGCGCGCAGCGCTCAAGGACGGCACGATCGATATCGTCGCGACCGATCACGCCCCGCACGCTGCCGAGGACAAACAATGTGAGTGGTCGGCAGCCCGACCGGGAATGCTCGGACTCGAGCAGGCTCTCTCGATCACCATCATGACTTTGAGCAATGAGGCCGGCGAGGTCGACTGGGAGCGAGTCGCGGCGGTCACCTCGACGGTCGCCGCCCAGATCGGGCGGCTAGCCGAGCACGGCCAGGGCATCGTTGTCGGTGCACCCGCCAACATCACGCTGCTGGATCCGACCGCCTCGGTTGTCGTCTCCGGCACTGAACTCGCCAGCAAGAGCCACAACACCCCGTACGAAGGACTCGAACTGCCCGGCCGTGTGAAATACACGCTGCTGCGCGGCGAGTTGACTGTGAAGAATGGACAGGCTGTTCGATGAGTAAGCACAGCATCAATAACGACGCACTGGTCGTCCTGGAGGACGGGCGGTGTTTCGGCGGGGAATCCTTCGGTGCCGCCGGAACATCATTCGGTGAGGCCGTCTTCACCACCGGAATGACCGGCTACCAGGAAACCCTCACCGATCCGTCGTACCACCGGCAGGTCGTGGTGATGACCGCGCCGCAAATCGGCAATACCGGGTGGAACGGCGAGGACAATGAGTCGGGGCGAATCTGGGTGAGCGGCTTCGTCGTCCGCGATCTGACCGGTATCGACTCCAACTGGCGCTCCAGCGGATCGTTGCAACAGCAACTCATTGATCAGGGGATCGTTGCGGTGCAAGGGATCGACACCCGGGCGCTGACCAGGCACCTACGTGACCGCGGTGCGATGCGGGTCGGGCTGTTCACCGGCGACGATGCCGCGCGGCCGCGCGAGCAACTGGTCGCACTGGTGAATGAACAGCCTCGAATGGCCGGCGCCTACCTCGCCGGTGAGGTGAGCACCAGCGAGCCGTACGTCGTTGAGGCTGTCGGGGAACAGAAGTTCACGGTAGCGGCGATCGACCTCGGCATCAAATCAAGCACCCCCGAACAGATGGCCGCTCGAGGAATGCGGGTACATGTGCTGCCGGCGACCGCGAGCATGGAGGAGGTGCGCGCTGTGAACCCCGACGGCATCTTCTTCTCCAACGGACCCGGCGATCCCGCGGCCGCCGGTGACGCTGTCGCGCTGATGCAGCAGGCGCTAGAGGCCAAGCTGCCAGTCTTCGGTATCTGCTTCGGTAACCAGATACTCGGCCGGGCGCTCGGCCTAGGCACCTACAAGTTGAAGTTCGGACACCGAGGCGTCAACGTCCCGGTGCGTGACAAGGCCACCGGTCGGATCGAGATCACCTCGCAGAACCACGGATTCGCCGTAGACGCACCGACCGAAGGCCACACCGACACGCCGTACGGGCGCGTCGAAGTCAGCCACGTCTGTGTGAACGACGACGTGGTGGAAGGACTGCGCTGCCTTGATGTGCCCGCGTTCAGCGTCCAGCACCACCCGGAGGCGGCGGCCGGGCCGCACGACGCCGGATACCTGTTCGACCGTTTTGCCGACATGATGACCAGCCAGAAGGAGCAGACGAATGCCTAAGCGCGAGGACATCAACCACGTTCTGGTCATCGGTTCAGGACCGATCGTGATCGGCCAGGCGTGCGAGTTCGACTACTCCGGGACGCAGGCCTGCCGGGTATTGCGAAGCGAAGGAATCCGGGTCAGCCTGGTGAACTCGAACCCGGCCACGATCATGACCGACCCGCAGTTCGCCGACGCCACCTACGTCGAGCCGCTGACCCCCGAGTACGTCGAGAAAGTCATCGCCAAGGAGCGTCCGGACGCTGTCCTGGCGACCCTCGGTGGACAAACCGCACTCAACCTCGCCGTGCAACTGCACGAGAGCGGCGTGCTGGAGAAGTACGGTGTGGAGCTCATCGGCGCTGATATAGATGCGATCCAGCGCGGCGAAGATCGACAAAAGTTCAAAGACATCGTGCGGAAGATCGGCGGCGATGTACCGCGTTCGGCGGTGTGCCATTCGATGGAAGAGGTCGAGGCGACCGTTGCCGAGCTGGGGTTCCCGGTTGTCATCCGGCCTTCCTTCACCATGGGCGGCTCCGGCTCGGGCATGGCGTACGACGATGCAGACCTGCAGCGGATCGCGCGCGCCGGATTACAGGCCAGCCCGACCACCGAAGTGCTCATCGAGGAGAGCGTCATCGGATGGAAGGAATACGAACTTGAGTTGATGCGCGACCGCAACGACAACGTCGTGATCATCTGCTCGATCGAAAACCTCGACGCGATGGGCGTGCACACCGGCGACTCGATCACGGTCGCACCCGCGATGACGCTCACTGACGTCGAAATGCAGAACATGCGCGATATCGGCATCGCCGTACTGCGCGAGGTCGGTGTCGAGACGGGCGGCTGCAATATCCAGTTCGCGATCAATCCGAAGGACGGTCGGATGATCGTCATTGAGATGAACCCGCGCGTCTCCCGTTCTTCGGCGCTGGCATCCAAGGCCACCGGCTTCCCGATCGCCAAGATCGCCGCCCGACTGGCGATCGGCTACACGCTCGATGAGATCCCGAACGACATCACCCTCAAGACGCCCGCATCGTTCGAGCCGACGCTCGACTACGTCGTGGTGAAGGTGCCTCGGTTCGCGTTCGAGAAGTTCCCCGGTGCCGACCCGACATTGACGACCACGATGAAGAGCGTCGGAGAGGGCATGTCGATCGGCCGTTCCTTCGCCGAGGCGTTGCAAAAGGCGCTGCGGTCGATGGAGACGTCCGCGGCAGGATTCGGCACCGTCGCCGATCCCGACGGAACAACCGTCGACGAGTGCCTGCGGCAATTACGCACGCCGCACGACGGCCGGATCTACGTTGCTGAACGTGCGCTACGGCTAGGCGCCAGCGTCGAGCGGGTGGCCACCGAGTCCGGCTTCGATCCATGGTTTGTGCAGCAGATCGCCGCTCTAGTTGAGATGCGAGAACGGATTCAGTCAGCCCCGGCACTGACCGAGAACGTGTTGCGTCGCGCGAAACGAGTCGGATTCTCCGATCGCCAGATTGCCTCGCTGCGACCGGAACTCGCCGGAGAGGATGGCGTGCGCTCACTGCGGTGGCGGATGGGTATTCGGCCGGTCTACAAGACCGTGGACACCTGTGCGGCCGAGTTTGAGGCGCACACGCCGTACCACTATTCCTCCTACGACGAGGAGACCGAGGTTGCACCGCGCGAGAAGCCCGCGGTGATCATTCTCGGTAGCGGGCCGAACCGCATCGGACAGGGCATCGAGTTCGATTACTCATGCGTGCACGCTGCGTTGACGTTGCGCGACGCCGGTTACGAAACTGTCATGGTCAACTGCAACCCGGAGACCGTCTCTACTGACTACGACACCTCCGATCGCCTGTACTTCGAACCACTGACCTTTGAAGACGTGCTGGAGGTCGTCGAGGCCGAGCGCGCCTGCGGCCCGGTCGCCGGTGTGCTGTGCACCCTCGGTGGTCAGACTCCGCTCGGCCTGGCGCAGCGGTTGAAGGACGCCGGTGTGCCGGTGTTGGGTACCGCCCCGGAAGCGATTCATCTCGCCGAGGAACGCGGCGCATTCGGCAAGGTCTTGGATGCCGCGTCGCTGCCCGCGCCCAAGCACGGGATGGCGACCTCGTACACCGAAGCGAAGGCGATCGCGGACGAGATTGGGTATCCGGTGCTGGTGCGCCCGTCCTACGTGCTGGGCGGGCGCGGTATGGAGATCGTGTACGACGACGAGTCCCTCGAGTCCTACATTGCCCGTGCGACTGCGGTGAGCCCCGAGCACCCGGTACTGGTCGATCGGTTCCTGGAGGACGCCGTCGAGATCGATGTCGATGCGCTGTACGACGGCACCGATCTGTACCTCGGCGGCGTGATGGAGCACATCGAGGAGGCCGGCGTGCACTCCGGTGACTCCGCCTGCGCGCTGCCTCCGATCACGCTCGGCACCAGTGAGATCGAACGGATTCGCGAGTCCACGCTCGCCATCGCCGCAGGCGTGGGAGTTCGGGGCTTGCTGAACGTGCAATATGCGCTGAAGGACGACATCCTGTACGTGCTCGAGGCGAACCCTCGTGCCTCCCGCACGGTGCCGTTCGTGTCGAAGGCAACCGCCGTATCCATGGCGATGGCCGCGGCCCGGATCGCCGTCGGCGAAAGCATCGCGTCGTTGCGTGAATCGGGCGTCCTGCCCGCGACCGGTGATGGCGGTACTTTACCGCTGGACTCGCCGATCGCGGTCAAGGAGGCCGTCATGCAGTTCCACCGCTTCCACACGCCCGAAGGCAAGATCGTGGACAACGTCCTCGGCCCGGAGATGAAGTCCACCGGTGAGGTAATGGGTCTCGATCTGTCCTTCGGGACTGCCTTCGCCAAGTCCCAATCCTCGGTGTACGGCGCATTGCCGACCAGTGGCAAGGTTTTCGTCAGCCTCGCGAACCGCGATAAGCGCTCGGCGATCTTCCCGGTGAAGCGGCTCGCCGATCTCGGATTCGAGGTGCTGGCGACAACTGGAACTGCGCAGGTGCTGCGACGCAACGGCGTGCCAGCGACACCGGTGCTGAAGTTGAACGAGGCCGACGGTGCGGACAACTGTGTGGAGATGATCCAGCGCGGCGAGATCGACCTCGTGATCAATTCGCCGGCCGGGGCAAGCGGCAGCGCCGGATCCGCGGTTCGGTACGACGGATACGAGATCAGGGCAGCATCGATCAATGCCGGGATCCCATGCGTGACCACGGTTCCCGGTGCCGCGGCTGCGGTCCAAGGTATTGAGGCCTCACTAGCGGGCACGATGACGGTGCGTTCGCTGCAGGAGCTGCAGGCGGCGCTGCGCGAGCAGGCGTAGTCGTGGCTGACCTCGCGTCGTACGGCTACCGCATCGCGCGGCGTGGACTGTTCCGGATTGGTGGCGGCGATCCGGAACGGGCCCACCGATGGACGATGGCGCAGTTGCAGCGCATGGATAAGTACCGGTGGATGCAGAGCCTGAGCCGCAAGGTCGTCGGTGTCGTCGAGGATCCAGTGCGGTTGTTCGGTCTGGATTTCCCCAACCGGATCGGGCTGGCCGCTGGCATGGCTAAGAACGGCGAAGCGCTGCGTGCGTGGCCGGCGCTCGGGTTCGGCCACGCCGAGATCGGCACTGTGACGTGGAAAGCCCAGCCCGGTAATGACCTCCCGCGTCTGTTCCGGCTGCCCGTATCGGGCGGCCTGATCAATCGAATGGGGTTCAACAATCACGGTGCACGGGCATTAGCCGCGCGGCTGCGCAAGTACGGTGAAGACGCGGAAGCCGTGCGGGCGAATCTCGGTTACCCGGTCGGTGTCAGCCTCGGCAAGTCGAAACTCACGCCACTGGATGAAGCTGTGGCGGACTACGTCAACTCCATGCGAGTGCTGCGCGACCTCGCGTCGTACGTCGCCGTAAATGTGTCAAGCCCGAACACGCCAGGACTGCGATCCCTGCAAGACAAGGGATTCCTCACCGAACTAATCGCAGCACTGCGCGCCGAGGCGCCGGCCATGCCGTTGCTGGTGAAGATCGCGCCGGACCTCACGCACGGCGCCATCGATGACGTGCTGGCCGTGTGCCGCGAACACGATGTAGCGGGTCTGATCGCGACGAACACGACGATTGAGCGTGGCGGGCTGGCGCCATCCGAGCAGCACCTGGGCGCCGAAGTGGGTGGGCTGTCTGGTGCGCCGCTGACGGTCATGGCCCGCGACTGTGTCCGTTATATCGCCGGCGAGGTCGGCGGCGAGTTGCCGATCATCGGGGTCGGTGGAATCGGCAGCGCCGCCGACGCGCTGGCGATGATCGACGCGGGCGCTGACCTGCTACAGATCTACTCGGCGCTGATCTACCAAGGCCCTTCGGTGGTGCGCAACGTCGCTGCCGCCGTACGAGACGGATCATGAGCGGAGCAGCGATTATGACGACGGGATTCGGTGATCGGGCCGTCGAGGCGGCTCAGCAGCGCGGTCCGCTCTGTGCCGGAATCGACCCGCACGCGCAACTGTTGCGTGACTGGGGGTTGCCGGACACTGTCGAGGGATTGCGCACCTTCGCGCTGAGTGCGGCCGAAGCCCTCGCGCCAGTGGCCGCGGCGGTCAAACCGCAGTCCGCTTTCTTCGAGCGGTTCGGATCCGCCGGGGTCCGGGTCCTGGAGGAGACCATAACGCTCTGTCGGGACGCGGGCGCGCTGGTCATCCTGGATATCAAACGCGGGGATATCGGTTCGACCGCGCAGGCGTACGCCGACGCGTATCTGCGCCCAACCAGTCCGCTGTTCAGCGACGCCGTCACGGTGTCGCCATACCTCGGGTTCGGCTCCGTTCGGCCGTTTATCGACAACGCGCTGGCGGCCGGCAGCGGAGTGTTCGTGCTCGCGCGCACCTCGAATCCGGAGGGCGCCGCGATCCAACAGGCGCTCGTTGACAGTGAGCGGTCCGTTGCTCAATCGATCATCGACGAGGCGGCGGTATGCAACACCGCGGAGATCGCCACGGGTGCGCGTCTGGGCAGTGTCGGTGTGGTGGTCGGTGCGACCGTCGATCGCGGTGCGGTCCAGTTGAGCGGACTCGCCGGAGCCGTATTGGCACCTGGTCTGGGTGCCCAAGGTGCGAGTGCCAGTGACCTACGAGAGGCGCTGTCCGGCGCCCCGCTCGTGTTCGGTTCAACCAGCCGCGACGTGCTGCGCGCGGGCCCAAACCCCGCTGACCTGCGCCGACGTGCGCGCGACGTTGCCGATGAGCTACGCGCGCGCTGAACGACTTATCGTCTACGCTCGCGGACATCGGACGTTCCGCCTGGACAGGTTGCGTATTCACTCTGGAGGTATCCGCAGATGACCCTTCCGCACCTCACCCCCGAAGACCGGGCCGCGGCGCTTCAGGCCGCCGTCGATGCTCGTCGACGTCGCGCCGAGTTCAAGGAAAGTCTGCGCCGCGGCGAACTGACGCTGGCGGACGTGTTGGAGCGAGCGAAAACGGACGAGGTGGTCAGCCGCACCCCGATCGTCACCGTTCTGGAAAGCATGCCGGGGATCGGCAAGGTCAAGGCGGGCCGCATTATGGAGCGCGTAGGCATCTCGGAGAGCCGCAGGGTGCGCGGGCTCGGCGCAAAGCAACGGGTAGCGTTGGAGGAAGAACTCGCCGGCCGCTAGGCGGGCAACCAACCGCCATCGGAGGGAACTTGAGCGCACCACCTGCGCCCGGACGACTGATCGTGCTCAGCGGGCCGTCCGGCGTCGGCAAGGGATCGGTGATGACACAGGTGCGCCAACGGGACCTGCCCCTCTGGGCGTCCGTGTCGTGCACGACACGTGCACCACGCCCGGGCGAACGCGACGGCGAGCACTACTTCTTCATTGACGAGGCCGACTTCCTCGATCGCATCCGTTCCGGGCAGATGCTCGAGCACGCACACTTCGCCGGGCGTCGTTACGGCACCCCGCGGGACGCCGTCCAGGCGCACCTGGACGCCGGCGAAACAGTGTTACTAGAGATCGAGTTGGACGGCGCCCGGCAGGTGAAGGCTGCGATGCCAGAGGCTTTCATGGTGTTCTTGGCGCCACCATCGCGTACCGAACTACAGCGTCGGCTGCTCGGTCGGGGGACCGAGACCGCCGAGCAGATCGACGCGAGGTTGCGAGCCGCCGAGGTGGAGATGGCGGCAGCCGAGGAGTTCGATGTGGTGATCGTGAACAACGACCTCACCGAGGCCACTGATCAGTTGGTAGACTTGATCCTTGGCCACGGTGAGACCCAGACGCCGTAGACCCGCCGGAGCGCGCATCCGGCATCACAGACCAACCAAGGATGGACGGCTACGTGTCCGGAACTGTTCCCGCTCCCGAAGGCATCACCAACCCGCCGATCGATGAGTTGCTGACCCACACCGCGTCGAAGTACGGCCTGGTTATTTACGCGGCCAAGCGCGCTCGTCAGATCAACGCTTACTACGGCCAGCTCGCCGAGGGCCTGCTTGAGCACGTTGGCCCGCTGGTCGAGACCGGCCCGCAGGAGAAGCCGCTGTCGATCGCGCTGCGCGAGATCAACGAAGGCATGCTCACCGCCGAGCCCACTGACGCCTAGTCGCGCGATCCTCGTGCCGACCCAAGCTCCCCGCGTCGTCCTAGGTGTTGCCGGCGGCATCGCGGCGTACAAGTCCTGCGAGATCCTTCGTGCCCTGACCGAATCAGGGCTACACGTCGATGTCGTACCAACCCCGGCGGTGCTTGAGTTCGTCGGCGCCGCCACCTTCGAGGCGCTGTCGGGCAACCCGGTGAGCACGGGCGTATTTAGCGACATCGCATCGGTACGGCACGTGCGCCTGGGCCAACAGGCCGACCTGGTGGTGATCGCGCCGGCGACCGCTGATCTGATCGCTCGGCTAGCGAACGGGCGCGCCGACGACCTGCTGACCTCGACGATGCTGGTGACCCGCGCGCCGGTGCTGATCGCGCCGGCGATGCACACCGAGATGTGGCAGCACCCGGCGACACAGGCGAATATCGCGACGCTGCGCTCGCGCGGCATCACCGTGCTCGGACCCGCGCACGGACGTCTCACCGGCAAGGACACCGGGCCGGGCCGGCTCGCCGAACCGGCTGAGATCTACCGAATGGCCCGTCTGCTGCTGGAGACCGGTACCGCGGTGCCGTACGACATGAGCGGCGTCCGCGTGGTGGTCACCGCTGGCGGCACTCGTGAGTTACTCGACCCGGTGCGCTTTCTGACCAACCGTTCGTCCGGCAAGCAGGGATGGGCGCTCGCCGAGGTCGCCGCGGCTCGCGGGGCAGACGTCACGCTGATCAGCGCGAACGTCGAGCGGGTCGCCCCCGCAGGAGTGCTCGTCCAACGAGTGCAGACAGCGCTCGAGTTGGAAGAAGCGACCCTTGCTGCTGCCGCCGAAGCCGAGATTGTCGTGATGGCTGCCGCGGTATCCGACTTCCGGCCGACGGTGCGGCACGACTCCAAGATCAAGAAAACGGACGCCGAGCCGGATCAGATCTCACTGACCAAAAATCCCGACATTCTCGTCGGACTGGTCGCGGCCCGCGCCGAGGGCCGACTCAGCGGTCGGCCGACGATCGTCGGGTTCGCTGCTGAGACCGGCGATGCGCAGCACACTGTCGAGGAGTACGGGCGGCAGAAGCTCGCTCGTAAGGGGTGCGACTTCATCGTCGTCAACGACGTCGGTGCCGGTGGCGCGTTCGAGAATGACGACAACGCCGGGTTGATCCTGGGAGCCGATGGGACCTCAGCGGTCGTCCCGCACGGCAGTAAGCATCGCGTCGCCAGCCAGATCTGGGACGCCGTGCGCTAACTGGTCCATTCACTCGCCGACGGGTCTCGTCGCCGTCGTGGACTAGACTGGCCGAGCCTATTCCTGAGAAGGGGTTTTATCGAGATGTCACGACGTCTGTTCACGTCCGAGTCTGTCACCGAGGGCCACCCTGACAAGATCGCTGACGCCATCAGTGATGCGATCCTGGATGAACTTTTAGCGAGCGATCCGGAGGCCCGCGTCGCGGTCGAGACGTTGATCATGACCGGACAGGTGCATGTCGCCGGCGAGGTCCGCACGACCGCGTACGCCGATATCCCCGGCATCGTGCGACGCACGATCCTCGGAATTGGCTATGACTCGTCGGCCAAGGGCTTCGACGGGCAGTCGTGTGGTGTGTCGGTGTCGATCGGCGAGCAATCCTCCGATATCGCCAACGGCGTCGATGTCGCGCACGAGTCCCGCGTTGAAGGCAATGACGACGCGATCTCGGCGCAGGGTGCCGGCGATCAAGGGCTGATGTTCGGGTATGCCTGCGATGAAACGCCCGAACTGATGCCGCTACCGATTTCGATGGCGCATCGTCTCTCGCGACGACTGACGGAGGTTCGCAACAACGGCACCATGCCGTACCTGCGTCCGGACGGCAAGACCCAGGTCACCATTGAGTATGTCGACGGCAGGCCGGCACGTGTCGACACGGTCGTGTTGTCGACGCAGCACGCGGAGGGCATCAGCCTCGATGGCCTGCTTGCTCCGGACATCCGCCAGCACGTTATCGATCCGGTTCTGGCGCACTACGGCCTGGACACGAGCGATATGCGCGTCCTGGTGAACCCGACCGGGCAGTTCGTCATCGGCGGTCCGATGGGCGATGCCGGGTTGACCGGCCGCAAGATCATCGTCGATACCTACGGCGGATACGCGCGCCACGGCGGCGGCGCGTTCTCCGGTAAGGACCCCTCGAAGGTCGATCGCTCGGCGGCGTACGCGACCCGCTGGGTCGCCAAGAACGTGGTTGCCGCCGGGTTGGCGAGCCGGGTCGAGGTACAAATCGCGTACGCGATTGGGCGCGCCGAGCCGGTCGGAATGTACGTTGACACGTTCGGTACCGAAACGGTTCCGACCGAGAAGATCGAGGCCGCGGTTCGTGAGGTATTCGACCTACGCCCGCTGGCCATCATCCGCGACCTTGATCTGAAGCGTCCGATCTACCGCGCCACCACGGCGTACGGGCACTTTGGTCGCGAGGACGGCGACTTCCCGTGGGAGCGGACGAACCGTGTCGACGAACTTAAGAAGGCCATCAACGGCTAGCGGTCAGCTGGCCGACGACGTCGTCGAACGGCTGGTCGCCTCCGTCTACCCAGACGTGCCGCTGGCGCATCTGGATCGGCTGTTCGATTACGAGGTGCCGGCCGAACTCGTCGACGCGATTGCCGTCGGCTGCCGGGTCCGGGTCCGATTCTCCGGCAAACTCGTCGATGGGTATGTCATCAGTTTGCATGCCGGTTCGGACCACGCCGGGAAACTGTCGCGGATCGAACGGGTGGTCAGCCCGCTGCCGGTGCTGACTGAGCACACGATGCAATTGATCCGCGCGGTCGCCGATCGATGGGCCGGCGGGTTCTGCGATGTTGTCCGGCTGGCGGTACCGCCACGCAACGCACGGACTGAGCAGAGCGAGCCGCAACCGCCACCGGATTACCCAGCGCCAGACGTGCAAGGCTGGACGCCGTACGGCTCGGGTTTCATTGAGGCATTGCGGCAGGGACGCCGAGCGCGCGCCGTCTGGACAGCGATGCCTGGTGAGGACTGGCCGAGGAGGTTCGCCGAACTCGCCGTGAGTACCGCGAGCGCGGGCCGCGGGGCTGTCCTCGTGGTTCCCGATACGAAGGATGCCGCCCGGGTAGAGCAGGCGCTGGCCGAATTGATCGGTAGAGGCGGTTACGCAGAACTTAACGCCTCGCGTGGCCCGGCGGCGCGCTACCGCCGATTCTTGCGGTGCTTACGCGGTGAAGTCCGAATTGCGGTGGGCACCCGTTCGGCGGTGTATGCGCCGGTGCCGAACCTGGGATTGATCGCGGTGTGGGACGACGGCGACGACTTGTACGACGAACCCCGAGCGCCGTACGCGCACACCCGGGACGTTGCCGTGTTGCGCGCGCACCTCGCCGGCGCCAGCGTATTGCTGGGCGGCTTCACCCAATCGGTGGCTGCGACAGCCCTGCTGGAGCGTGGCTGGGCCGCGCCGCTGCGCGCCGAACGGGAGACGTTGCGGGCCGCGATGCCAAGGATTACGGCCTCCGGAGACGATATATATCTACGATCGGACGAGGCAGCGCACAGTGCCCGATTGCCGAAAGTGGCGTTGGACGCGGCGCGACATGCGCTCGGCCTGGGTGCGCCGGTACTCGTTCAAGTGCCGCGTCGTGGTTACCTGCCCGTGTTGTCCTGCGTGCGGTGCCACACACCGGCGCGATGCGCGACGTGCAACGGCCCGCTCGCCTTGGGCGCCGGTCGGGATGCGGTCGCGGCCTGCCGATGGTGCGGGCGTCACGCGGCATCCTGGGCATGCCCGGTGTGCTCGGCGGGTCGCTTTCGCGCCGCCGTCGTCGGAGCTGGGCGGACGGCGGAGGAACTAGGTCGGATGCTGCCCGGGGTACGGGTCATTCAGTCGGCGGGTGAGCAGGTCGTCGCAGAAATCGAACCCGAACCTTCCCTGGTCATCGCGACTCCGGGAGCCGAACCGGTTGTGCCCGGTGGGTACGGCGCTGTGCTTCTACTCGATGGCTGGGCGATGCTGACGCGTGCGGACCTCCTCGCGGGCGAAGAGGGCCTGCGCAGATGGTTGAACGCGGCAGCGCTGGCCAGAGGTGCCAGTGACGGTGGCCGCGTGGTGGTCATGGCCCCCGCCTCCGTGCCCGTGGTGCAGGCTTTGGTGCGGTGGGACGCCCCGTGGTACGCCGAGCGAGAGCTACGCGATCGCGCCGAATTGAGGTTCCCGCCAGTGAGCAGGATGGCGGC
Organism: Cumulibacter soli; assembly: GCF_004382795.1. Lineage (NCBI taxonomy): Bacteria > Bacillati > Actinomycetota > Actinomycetes > Geodermatophilales > Geodermatophilaceae > Cumulibacter > Cumulibacter soli. Next base: position 146,967 of record NZ_SMSG01000003.1, read on the forward strand.
GATCGTCGGCGACCCTGCGGCGTTGGAGAGCGTGCAGCACGCCGATTTGCCGTCGTCCGTGGACGTGCTCGGGCCGGTCACCGAGCCGACCGATGAGAGTGCCGAACGAATGCTGCTGCGGGTGCCGCGCGCCGACGGCGACGATCTCGCGCGCGCCCTGCATGATCTTCGCGCGGGTCGCAGCATGCGCAAAGCCGGCGATAGATTGCGCATCAAACTCGACCCCCAACGACTCCTGTGATCAGGGACAGCCCGAACGACTAGACTGCGTGGGTGTCTGTAACCCCAATCCGGCTTTTTGGCGACCCCATACTTCGTACGTCATGCGAACCTGTCACCTCATTCGATCGCGAACTCGCAAAGCTCGTCGATGACCTGCGAGACACGATGCTTGCTGCTCAAGGAGCTGGGCTCGCCGCACCGCAGATCGGTGTGGGTGCCCGCGTGTTTACCTACAACGTCGACGGCGAAGTGGGGCATCTGGTGAACCCGGTCGTCGAGTACACCTCCGAAGAAGCGCAGACCGACGACGAGGGATGCCTGTCGATTCCTGGATTGCACTTTCCTTGCACTCGGCCATTGCAGGTTCGCGCGACGGGATTTGACGTGCACGGAGAGCCACTCGTGATCAGCGGAGAACGGTTGCTGGCGCGCGCCGTACTGCACGAAATCGATCACCTGGACGGGGTTATGTTCGTGGACAAGCTGGACACCGCGACGCGTAAGGCTGCGATGCGCGCGATCCGCGAGGCCGAGTGGGCGAACCAACCCGTTCCGGTGATTAAGGTCAGCCCACATCCGTCTCCGTTTGGGCTGTAGCGATGCGCGTCTTGTTCGCCGGTACGCCGGAGGTCGCCGTACCGTCGTTGAATGCTTTGGTTGCCTCTGAGCATGACGTTGTCGCGGTGCTCACGCGGCCGGATACCCGTGCGGGCCGCGGTCGCAGGGTGCACCGTAGTGAGGTCGGTCAGCGTGCGGACGAATTGGGAATTGACCTGCTGCAGCCCGCGTCATTGCGTGAGCAGGCGGTCGCCGAGCAGTTGAGTGCGCTCGACTTGGACGTGGCGGCGATCGTTGCGTACGGCGGGCTGGTGCCGGCATCGGCGTTGACGATTCCGCGACACGGCTGGGTGAATCTGCACTTCTCCTTGCTGCCGCGTTGGCGCGGCGCTGCACCGGTGCAACACGCGATCGCTGCGGGCGACGAGCGGATTGGCGCCTGTACTTTCCAACTTGAGGCGGGCCTGGATACCGGGCCGATCTTCGACGAATTGGCTTTCGACACACCGCCGCGCGCGACTGCGGGGGAGTTGTTGGGTCGGCTGGCGGTTGAAGGCGCGCCGTTGCTGCGGAAAACCGTGGACGATATTGCCGCTGGTACCTCGATTGCTCGCCCGCAGCCGGCAGAGGGCGTGACACTTGCGCCGAAGATCTTGGTCGAGGACGTACACGTCGATTTCTCCCGGAGGGCCCTCGAGGTCGATCGGTTAGTGCGATCGGCGACCCCAGCACCTGGCGCGTGGTGCGTAATCGCCGGGCAGCGGCTGCGATTGTCCGTCCTCGAGGCGATCGATGAGCAGGTGCCGGCCGGCGAACTCGTCGTGACGAAGCGCGAGGTCGTGGTGGGATGCGCCGAGGGCGCGGTGCGCCTCGGTGAGGTGCAGCCACAGGGGAAGCGTCCGATGTCGGCCGCGGACTTTGCGCGCGGTGCCCGCTTGGCCAGCGGAATGTCCGTGGGGGAGGCCCGGGGATGAGCGAGCGCGGACCAGGTACTGGCGGCAGCCGCCACGATGGCCGGCGCGACGAATCACACGGTCGCAATCGTAGGGATAATGGCGATCGACGCGGCCGCTCTCGTCAGCCAGCAGATCGAGCGCAAGGTGGGTCCGTGTCGCGTGGTTCGCGCGGTCGACGCCTGGCCGTGGGCGCGGCGCCTCGCAAGGTCGCGTACGACGTATTGCGGGCAGTCAGCGAACGTGACGCGTACGCGAATCTGGTGCTGCCGGATCGGATCCGTGCCGCCGGTCTGGACCCGCGCGATGCAGCGCTGGCGACGGAGCTGACGTACGGGACGTTGCGCGCGACCGGCCTGCTGGATCGGGTCATTGACGTAGTCTCCAGCAGACCCGTGGAGGACCTGGACGACGACGTTCTTGACGCGATCAGGTTGGGTGCGTACCAGCTACTACGGACCCGGATCGCAGCCCACGCGGCGGTGTCCGCCACAGTGGGCGCGACGTACGGTGTGCTCTCGCAGGGACAGTCGGGGTTCGTGAACGCGTTGTTGCGCAAGATCGGCTACCGCTCGCACAGCGAATGGATCGAGCGCGTCGCGCCGGATCGAGATGACGACCCTGTGGGACATCTGGCCGTAATGTATTCGCACCCGAAATGGATAGCGGCCGCGTTCAATGATGCGCTCGGTGGCGATTACGCCGAACTCGAATCCGCATTGGCAGCTGACGACGAGCGACCCGTGGTCCACCTCGCGGCCCGCCCAGGCCGAGTCGGTCGCGCTGAACTCGCGGACGTCGCCGGAGGCGCCGAAGGAAGGTATTCGCCTTTCGCGGTATATATGGATTCTGGCGACCCGGCGGGAGTCCCGCAGATTCGCAGCGGTTCAGCGGCCGTGCAAGACGAGGGCAGCCAGTTGGCTGCTTTGGCTTTGGCTAACGCGACGATCGATGGTCGCGATGAGCAATGGGTCGACCTTTGTGCGGGGCCGGGCGGGAAGGCCGGCCTGTTGGCGGCTATCGCCGGCGAACGCGGCGCACGGGTGCTAGCCAATGAAGTGGCGCCGCATCGCGCGCGGCTGGTCGAGCGGACAGTTCGCGGATTTCCCGCCGATGTGGTGATCGGTGACGGACGCGAGGCGCCGCTGGCCGACTCCAGCGTTGACCGAGTTCTGGTTGATGCGCCGTGTTCCGGGTTGGGTGCGTTGCGTCGTCGCCCCGAATCGCGGTGGCGACGACAGGCGTCCGATATTCCTGCACTCACGGCATTGCAGCGTGAACTGCTGACCTCGGCGCTGAGAATTGTTCGCCCGGGCGGCGTCGTCGGATACATCACGTGCAGTCCGCACGTCGCGGAAACTCGCGCAGTCGTGCGTGCTGTCGTCGGGGATATGTCCCGATTGATCGACGTACGCCCACTGCTGGCTGGAGTGCCTGACCTAGGTGATGGTCCGTGGGTGCAATTGTGGCCGCATCGGCACGGCACCGACGCGATGTTCATCTGCCTGATCGGCACGCCTGAGCGCACGTGAAGTAGCCGGTAGGTACACCGCTCGCTCGAGATCCGGGACGGTTGGGAATGTCGGCGCCGCGTGCGGTGTTATGGGCGCACCAGCCGGGACTGCGCGCGAGCCGATCGCGCGCGCAGTGTGATCCAATAGTTGTTGAATCGACAATCAGGGGATACGTATGCAGTACGCCGCCCAGCACACGGGCACCGGCCAGCCGATGATCGCGCCGAGCATTTTGTCGGCAGACTTCGCCAGGCTGGCCGACGAGATCGATCGGGTAGCAGGCAGCGACTGGCTGCACGTGGACGTCATGGACGCGCATTTCGTCCCCAACCTCACCATCGGTGAGCCGGTGGTGAAGAGCATCCGCGCCGCCACCGACATCCCCCTCGACTGTCACCTGATGATTTCCGACCCCGATCGATGGGCTCCGGGTTACGCGACGTTGGGCGCGCACAATGTGACGTTCCACGTCGAGGCCGCCGGCGATCCTGTGCAGACCGCACGCGCGATTCGAGCCGAGGGCGCGAAAGCGGGACTCGCGCTCAAGCCCGGTACCGCGTTGGAGGACTACCGAGAGGTACTCACCGAGTTCGACACGTTGCTGATCATGACGGTCGAGCCTGGTTTTGGCGGGCAGGCCTTCATCGACGCGATGATCGACAAGATTGCCGCGGCACGGCGCGCCGTTGATTCCGGTCATCTGAACCTGCTGGTGGAGGTAGACGGCGGCGTTAACGCCGCCACGATCGAGCGGGCGGCCGCCGCGGGCGCCGATTGCTTCGTCGCCGGCAGCGCTGTCTACGGCGCCGATGATCCGGCGCAGGCGGTCCGCGCCCTTCGCGAGCAGGCCGCAGCGGCATCGTGACGGTGAACGAACTGGCTGCCTACGAGGCCTGGATGGCCGAGGCCCTGCGCGAGGGGGTGCTGGCCCAGGGGCTGTCCAGCCCGAATCCGCCGGTTGGCGCAGTCGTCATCCGGGACAACGTCGTGGTGGGCCGTGGGCATACCCAGCGCCCTGGTGGCGCGCACGCCGAAATCATGGCGCTGCGTGAGGCCGGTGACGCCGCGCGTGGTGCCTTACTGGTGTGCACCCTCGAACCGTGCGCACACACCGGCCGTACCGGCCCGTGCGCAGACGCGATCATCGCGGCAGGCATCGCAGCGGTCGCGTATGCGGTCGCGGACCCCACCGATCAAGCCAGCGGCGGACATCAACGCCTCGCCGAAGCAGGCATTGCAGTCACTGCCGACATCAACAGCGACGACGCTGAGCGTGGTGCGTTGCGCGGCTGGTTACACCACCAACGAACCGGTCGCCCCTACGTGATCTGGAAGGTCGCGCAGAGTCTGGACGGGCAGATCGCTGCGTCCGACGGGTCCAGCCAGTGGATCACGGGTCCGCAATCGCGCGTCGCCGTCCACGACCTCCGCGAACGCGTCGACGCCATCCTGGTGGGAGCAGGAACCGTCCGCACCGATGACGCGGCCCTGAGCGCCCGCGACGAGCACGGTGAACTCCGAGGACGCCAACCACTGCGAATCGTCGTGACCGGTAGCGGTCAGCTTCCGCAGCACGCGAAGATTCTCGATGGCCAGATCCCGACGTTGATCGCGCTCGGTCCCGGAGCAGCGCATCACCGCGTCGACGTCCTGCGACAGCGTTCGATCGATCATCACAACAACGGACGCGCCGCATGCGACGTGTGGCTTTCGCCCGGGGACCTCCAGGAGGGAGTCGACCTGGACGCGTTACTGGCGGAGCTCGGTCGGCGCGGCGTGCTCACCTTGCTCGTGGAGGGCGGGCCGAGCGTAGCCGGGACCTTCGCAGCGGCGGATCTCATCGACGAGGTCCAGGCTTATATCGCCCCGAAGCTCTTGGTGAGCGGAATGTGGCCTGCGTTACGGGGCTACGGTGTAAGCAGCATCGATGACGCCCTGAATCTGCAGATCGCCGACGTGACTCGCAGCGGTGATGACGTCCTCGTGAGGGCAGTCCGCCGTCATGCACCACTGAAAGGGAAGTAGGCACGTGTTCACTGGAATCGTCGAAGAAATCGGCACGGTATCCTCGCTCACCCACGATGGGGAGAACGTCGACATCAGGATCGAGGCGCCGCTGGTGGCCTCCGACGCCGTTCATGGAGCTTCCATCGCGGTGAATGGGGTCTGTCTGACCGTGGTTGCGCACGACGCCGCCGGATTCACCGCTGATGTGATGGGCGAGACCTTGGACCGCTCCAGCCTTGGCGCGCTGCGTGCGGGCGGACAGGTCAACCTGGAACGCGCCATGCCTGCCGGTGGCCGGTTGGCCGGGCATATCGTGCAGGGGCACGTTGACGGCGTCGGCACCCTCCTACATCGCGACTCGCACGGGAAATGGGATGTGCTGCGGTTTTCGCTACCGTCCGAACTCGCGAAGTACGTCGTGGAAAAGGGATCTATCACCATTGACGGCGTATCGCTGACCGTGAGTGCGGTGAGTCCAGCGGACGCCGAGGATCCCTGGTTCGAGGTCTCGTTGATCCCGACGACATTGAAGCTCACCACCCTCGGCGAGCGCGCACAGGGAGATCGGGTGAATCTGGAAGTCGACGTACTGGCAAAGTACGTCGAGCGGGCGCTGGCGAGCAGAGCGCCGTCACACAACGAGGCAGGACGTGGGCAGTGAGAGACTTTGACAGCATCGAGCAGGCCATTGAGGACCTGCGCGCGGGCAAGGCGATCGTTGTCGTCGATGACGAGGACCGGGAGAACGAAGGCGATCTCATCTTCGCCGCCGAGAAGGCGACTCCCGAACTCGTCGGCTTCATGGTCCGGTACACCTCCGGCTACATCTGCGTCCCGATGACCGATGAGGCGTGCGAGCGCCTCGACCTCCCGCCGATGTTCCACACGAACCAGGACAAGCACTCCACGGCGTACACCGTCACCGTGGACGCCAGCGATGGCATCACCACCGGAATCAGCGCGGTCGACCGTGCGCACACCATCCGTGAACTGGCTCGACCGGACGCTGCTCGTAGCGATTTCCGCCGGCCCGGTCACGTCGTACCGCTGCGGGCTCGCGACGGGGGCGTATTGCGCCGCGCCGGCCACACCGAGGCCTCTGTCGACCTGTGCCGGCTCGCGGGACTCGAGCCCGTGGGCGCTATCTGCGAGATCGTGTCGCAGAAGGACGTCGGCGATATGGCACGGTTGGACGAACTGACCGTCTTCGCGAACGAGCATGACCTCACTCTGATCTCCATCGCCGATCTGATCGCCTACCGCCGTCGCAGCGAGAAGCACGTCGAGCGCGTCGCCGAGGCGAGAATGCCGACCGAGTACGGCGAATTCACCGCCGTCGGGTACGACACCCAGTTCGACGAGGTCGAACATGTCGCCCTGGTGTACGGCGACCTCGGTGACGGCGAGGACATCCTGGTGCGAGTGCATTCGGAATGCCTCACCGGCGACGTATTTGCCTCACTGCGCTGTGACTGCGGCCCGCAATTGCATGCCGCGATGCAGGCCGTCGCGGCCGAAGGCAAGGGCGTCGTGCTCTACATTCGCGGTCACGAGGGCCGCGGAATCGGTCTGCTGCACAAGTTGCAGGCGTATCAACTTCAGGACCAGGGCGCCGACACGGTCGACGCCAATGTCGATCTCGGGCTGCCGGTCGACGGCCGTGACTACGGCACCGGCGCGCAGATCCTCGCCGACCTCGGGATCAAGTCGATGCGGTTGCTGACCAACAATCCCGGCAAACGGGCGGGGCTGGAAGGGTACGGGCTCAAGATCACCGGACGTGTTCCGTTACCGCTGAGTGTCAACCCGCACAACATCGCCTATCTGACCACCAAACGCGACCGCATGGGCCATCAGCTTGAGGGACTGCCGGAGGGTGCCGAACCGGGAATCCTGCCGTGAGCGGCGAAGGCCGACCCACCTCAGCCAACCTCGATGCCTCCGGTTTGAGGCTGGCGATAGTCGCAACGCGCTGGAACGCCGATTTGGTGCAGACCATGCTGTCGCGATCGCTCGATTGTGCGCGTGACTGCTCGGTGTCCACGCCTACGGTGGTGCACGTTGCCGGCGCGATCGAACTGCCGGTCGTCGTGCAGCAACTCGCTCGCACCCACGACGCCGTCGTCGCGCTCGGAGCGGTAATCCGCGGAGGTACGCCGCACTTCGAGTACGTGTGTGACTCGGTGACTGCCGGGCTGACGCGCATCGCGTTGGATGAGGGAACCCCGATCGGCAACGGCGTACTCACCTGTAACACCATGGAACAGGCGCTCGCGCGTAGCGGTGCGCCGGGTTCTACCGAGGACAAGGGCTACGAGGCGGCACACGCCGCGATCGACACGGCGATTACGCTCGCCGGGCTACGAGGAGAGAAGTGAAGTCATTCGACGAGCTCTACGCAGAGCTCCAGCAGAAGGTTGCCGAGTCGGCCGAGGGCTCGGGCACCGTGGCGGCCGTGCAGGCCGGCGTACACGAGGCCGGTAAAAAGGTCGTCGAGGAAGCTGCTGAATCCTGGATGGCCGCCGAGCATGAGGACACTGATCGGGCGGCGGAGGAGATCTCCCAGTTGCTCTATCGTGTGCAGGTCTTGATGATCGCGCGCGGTATCCCCATGTCCGACGTCTACAAGTACCTCTGAAACGGAGTAGGACCACTCCCATGCTGCGCATCGCCGTCCCGAACAAGGGCTCATTGGCCGACGCCGCCGCGACCATGCTGAAGGAGGCCGGCTACCGCCAGCGCTCCACCAGCAAGGAACTGGCCATCCTCGACCCGCAGAACGACGTCGAGTTCTTCTATCTGCGCCCGCGTGACATCGCCGTGTACGTCGGTGAGGGCACGCTGGACCTAGGCATCACCGGCCGGGATCTGCTGATCGACTCGGGTACGGACGCCACCGAGGTGCTTCCACTCGGGTTCGGGGCATCGACGTTTCGTCTAGCTGCCGAGCCGGACACCATCAGTTCGTTGGAGGACCTCGCCGGTAAGCGAATCGCCACGGCGTACGCCGGGGTCATGGCCGACATCCTTAAGCAGCGCGGTATCGACGCCAAGATCGTGCGCCTCGACGGCGCAGTCGAAACAGCAATCCGACTCGGTGTAGCTGACGCTGTCGCGGACGTCGTTGAAACCGGTACCACGCTGCGTACTGCGGGTCTGCAGATCATCGGCGACGAACCGTTGCTCGTCAGCGAGGCCACGTTGATCGGGCGCGAGGGTGTGGCAGAAGAGTCGGCCGTGCAGCAATTGCTGCGTCGCCTGCAAGGCGTGCTGGTAGCGCGTCGGTACGTAATGCTCGACTACGACATCCGCGGTGAGAGTCTGGACGCCGCTGCTGCGGTAACTCCAGGGCTGCAGTCACCGACTGTGTCGCCGCTGCACGACGAGGGTTGGTTCGCCGTGCGGGCGATGGTGCCCAGTGATCAGACGAACTCGATCATGGACGAGTTGTGGTCGTTGGGGGCGCGAGCGATCCTCGTCACCGACATCGTTGCCTGCCGCATCTGACCGAAAGCCGTGGCACCATAGAGCAGTTGAATTCGATGGTGACGGAATGGAGTTCTAGGTGACGATCAGCGCCTCCTCTCTGAGAGTTATCGGTGGCACCCCGCTCACTGGTGAGGTCGTTGTTCGCGGAGCCAAGAACCTGGTGCCGAAGGCCATGGTCGCAGCCCTCCTCGGTAACACCCCGAGCACGCTGCGTAACGTCCCGAACGTCGTGGATGTCGATGTCGTGTCGGGGTTGCTGAAACTGCACGGTGTGGGAGTCGAGCGCACCGACGGCGTGTTGACGATGGACCCGGGCCGGGTCGATCACGCCGAACCTGCCGAACTCAACGTGCACGCAGGGTCCAGTCGGATCCCGATCCTGATGTGCGGGCCACTGATCCATCGGCTCGGACGAGCGTTCATCCCGGACCTGGGCGGCTGCAAGATCGGCGACCGCCCGATCGACTTCCACCTGGACGCGCTACGGCAAATGGGTGCGAAGGTCCGTAAAGAGAACGATGGCCTGTACATCGACGCCCCTGGCGGACTCCGCGGTACGCAGATCGAGCTGAGTTTCCCCAGCGTCGGTGCCACCGAACAAGTGCTGTTGTCGGCGGTACTGGCCACCGGCACCACCGAACTACGCAACGCCGCGGTCGAACCGGAGATCATGGACCTGATCTGCATCCTGCAGAAAATGGGTGCCCAGATCACCGTGCACAGCAACCGCGTCGTACGTATCGAGGGTGTTTCAGAACTGACCGGTTTCGATCATTGGGCGCTCACCGACCGACTTGAGGCAGCGTCCTGGGCCTGCGCCGCGCTCGCGACCAAGGGCGATATCACGGTCGTCGGCGCCGAGCAGGAGCCGATGCTGACCTTCCTGAACGTATTTCGCCAGGTCGGTGGCCAGTTCGAGGTGAACGACGGCGGAAACGGATCGGCCAAGTCGATTCGATTCTGGTGCCCCGAGGGCGGGCAACTAAATGCCGTGGCGATCGAAACCAACGTCGCACCAGGGTTCCAGACGGACTGGCAGCAACCGCTCGTCGTGGCGCTCACCCAGGCCGAGGGCCTGTCGATCGTGCACGAGACCGTGTACGAGAACCGACTCGGCTTCACCCAAGCACTCAATACGATGGGCGCGCACATTCAGGTGTACCGCGAGTGCCTCGGCGGGTCGACCTGCCGGTTCGGGCAGCGCAACTTCTCGCATTCGGCGGTGATCAGCGGCCCCGCGCAATTGCACGGCGCGGAGCTGGCGATCCCTGACCTCCGTGGCGGATTCTCGTACCTCATCGCAGCGCTCGCCGCTGATGGAACCTCCACCTTGCACGGGCTGGAGCTGATCTACCGCGGCTACGAGAACTTCCTGGCGAAGTTGTCCTCGCTGAATGCGAAGTACGAAGAACTCTAGGCGCCACCAGCCGCCCGCACACCGCACTCAGTCGTAGCCGCCTACCAGGCCGCCGCATTCGGTGTTGACGTGCGCCACCAGGTTCTAACTTCAGTCGGACCAGCGGAACAATCGGCGGGCGAGCCCTGCGAAGATCAGCGTCCATACGGCCAGTACCAACAACGCGACCCAATCCAGTGGTCCAGACCCAAGCGCGGAGCGCAGACCATCGCCGAGTGCGCCACATGGCGTGAGGGCGACAATCGTCTCCCACGGCGAACCGTACGAGGAACTTGGCAGGACGGTGCCCAACCCGAGCATCAGCACCCACACCAGATTCGCCAGTGCGAGGGTTGCCTCGGCACGTAGGGTCCCGGCAAACAGCATCGCCAGCGACACGAAACATGCCGTACCGACGATCCAGAACAGCAGCGCGGGCAGCACGCCGCTGAGGTCCGGGTGCCAGCCTAGGGCGAGCGCGATCGTGCTCAGCACGACGATTTGCAGCACCTCGATCGCCAACACGGCCAGTACCCGTCCGGCGAGTAGGCCGCCGCGGCCCAGGGGAGTGACCCCAAGTAGTCGAAGGACGCCATACCGACGGTCGAAACCGGTGCCGATGGCTTGGCCGGTGAAAGCCGTCGACAGGATCGCCAGCGCCAGCACCCCTGGCGCGACGACGTCGATCCGTCGACCATCGAGTTCGGGGAACGGCAGCAATACCCCGGCGATGAGTGCCATCGCCGGCAAGATCAGCGAGACGAGGAGCTGTTCGCCGTTGCGCAGCAGGCTCGCGGTGTCGAACTTGGCCTGCGCGAGTATCCTGGTCCGCTCGGCGGCGGGGGCGCTCACACGCGTTCCCGGGGAGTCAACTCGAAGTACACGTCTTCCAGGCTCCGCCCGGCGCATAGCTGGGCGAGTGGGCCATCGGCGGCCACGCGACCCTCATTGATGATCACGATGTGATCGGCCAGCCTTTCGGCCTCCTCGAAGGAGTGCGTAGTGACGACGACGGCGACGCCGCGCTCGCGGGTACGGCGGATGAGTGACCACACATCCAGCCGAGCGTGCGGGTCGAGCCCCGCTGTCGGCTCGTCCAGGAAAAGCACGTCAGGGTTACCGATCAGCGCGCAGGCCAAGGCGACTCGCTGCCGCTGACCGCCCGATAGTCGCCGCACCGTGGTGGACGCGAACTGGTCAATACCCAACTCGCTCACCAGTTCATCGACCGATCGCGGGTCGGCGTACAAGGAGGCGAGGTGACGAAGTAACCGGACGGGTTTGGCGCCGTTAGGCAGGCCGCCGTCCTGCAGCATCACGCCCACACGCGCGCGGTGCTCAGCGTTCGCCGCCCAGGGATCGGCGCCCAATACTCGCGCCTGACCGGAGGTGGGGCGGATCAAACCTTCCAGGCACTCCATCGTGGTGGTCTTGCCGGCACCATTGGGGCCCAGGACCGCGGTGATCTCGGCGGTACGCGCGGACCAACTCATTCCATCGACAGCACGCGTTGCGCCGTAGCGCTTGCTGAGCTCAATCACCTGGACTGCTGTGGTCACAATGATCCAGTCTAGGCCGTGCGGCATCTGCAATCGAGGTGCGATCCAGCGGCGCTCATCACCTCCTGAGCCATGTGCGAGAATAAAAAGAGACGTCTAGATGTCACGGCGGTGGGGCTCGCCGTACCCAACCTCGGACCTCCGACAACAGTCCCTACCTGTAGGCGCGAGCACGCCCGAAAGGTAGGAATAGATCATGAACGCCACCACCACGGTCGGCTCAGCCGCTGCGCAGCCACTTCCTGCCCGCCCCTCGGCCGCGAACGTGCGCTGCCGCCTCGCCGTGACCGCTCAGCAGGTTCCCGGTGGTGACGGCAGAGGATGACCGACGCGAACCCTGACGCGACGGCCGTACGGCCGATCTATCTGCAAGGGTGGGCGCTCGCTCTCGTCTTCATTGGCGGCACTTTCGGCGCGGGCACCCGTGAGGCGCTCACGCTCGCGTTCGGCACCGACAGCCAGATCCCCTGGGTGATCTTCGCGATCAACCTCACCGGCGCATTGCTGCTCGGCGTCCTGCTTGACAGCCTCGCCCGTCGTGGCCCTGACCACGGACGACGTCGTGGGCTGCGGTTGCTGATCGGAACGGGATTCATGGGCGGGTTCACCACGTACAGCACTCTCGCCGCCGGTACGGCGAGCCTGCTGCGATCCGGAGCCATCACGGCCGGTATCGGTTATGCGATGGGCACGGTGCTGCTCGGCGCAGTGGCCACCTGGGTGGGTGTAGCGCTCGCCGCCCGGGCGCACCGCCGGCGGGAGGCGCCGTCATGACCCCGTTGCTTTTTCTCGGGCTGTCGTTGGCGGGCGGGCTCGGCTCGGCGTCCCGGTTCCTGCTGGACGGGGCGATCCGGGCGCGCACCCGTGGCGTGCTGCCGATCGGCACTATCGTGATCAACCTCAGTGGCTCGTTACTGCTGGGCCTACTCACTGGGGTGGTGTCAATGCAGGTGCTGCCTAAATCGGTCGGCCTCGTCATCGGCGTCGGGTTCCTCGGCGGCTACACCACCTTCTCCACCGCGAGCTTCGAAACAGTCCGGTTGTTCCAGGAGCGCAAGTGGGTTGCCGGTGGCCTCAACGGGATCGGCGTGGTGGTGGCAACGACGGCGCTCGCGGCCGTGGGGCTGTGGCTCGGTAGTTCCTGGTAACGCCCCCTGCGGACGCATATCCGGCAAGTTCGTGCCGCGGACCGGTATCGTTGGTCGTTGCCGAGTCAAGAGAATGCGGAGTGGTCAGTGCATCTGAAGAGCCTCACGGTCAAGGGCTTCAAGTCCTTCGCGTCGGCGACGACGCTGCGGCTCGAACCCGGCGTCACGTGCGTAGTCGGCCCGAACGGTTCCGGGAAGTCGAACGTCGTTGACGCGATCTCCTGGGTGCTCGGTGAGCAGGGTGCGAAGGCGCTGCGTGGCGGCAAGATGCAGGACGTCATTTTCGCCGGCACGGCCGGCCGAGCACCGCTCGGCCGCGCGGAAGTCACGCTGACTATCGACAACTCGGACAACGCCCTGCCGATCGACTACACCGAGGTATCGGTGACTCGCCGGATGTATCGCAGCGGCGAGAGCGAGTATGAGATCAATGGCGATCGTTGCCGCCTGATCGACATCCAGGAATTGATGAGCGATTCAGGTATCGGCCGCGAGATGCACGTCATCGTCGGTCAAGGCCAACTCGATTCCGTGCTGCAAGCGCGTCCGGAGGATCGCCGCGGGTTCATCGAAGAGGCGGCCGGCGTCCTCAAACACCGCAAGCGCAAGGAAAAGGCACTGCGCAAGCTCGACGCGATGATGGCTAACCTGACGCGCGTCAGTGATCTGACCGACGAACTACGTCGCCAACTCAAACCCTTGGGCCGGCAGGCGGACGTCGCGCGGCGGGCCGCGACTATCCAGGCGGACGTTCGGGACGCGCGACTACGGTTGCTGGCCGACGAATTGGCTACGTTGTCCTCGACCGTGGAGCGCGAAGTCGCCGACGAGACCGCCCTGCGGCGGCGCCGCACGGAGGTCGAGGAAGAGCTCGCCACAGCCAGCCGCAGCGAGAACGACCTCGACGCCGCGCTCGCTGCCGACGCCCCCGCCCTGGCCGAAGCGCAGGATGCACACTTCCAACTCGCTGGGATCGCCGAACGTCTACGCGGCACGATCCAACTCGGCGCCGAACGTCACCGCAACCTCAGTGCGCCATTGGAGGATCCGGCCAGCAGCAGAGACCCGGATGAGTTGGAGCGGCAGGCGGACACCTTCGCCGCTGAACTGGCGGTGATGCAGCAGCAACTCACCGCCGATCGCGCACGCTTGAGCGAGATCGGCGAGGAGAAGAACACCGCCGAGGCCGCGCTCAAGGCCGAAGAGGAACGGCACGTTGCGGCGGTCCGCGCCATCGCGGATCGACGTGAGGGCTTAGCCCGACTTGTTGGGCAGGTCAACACGCTGGAGGCGCGAGTCAGCGGGGCGGATGACGAAATCACGCGGTTGAGCGCTGCGGCAGCTGAAGCCACCACCCGTGCTCGGGATGCCGAGGAGAAGCTGGCGACGCTGCAGAATTCCGTCGGCGACCTCGATGAGGGGGAGCACGGACTGGACGAGCGGCACGAAAGCGCCGAGGCAGCACTCGGCGCCGCCAAGACTCGACTGCGCGAATTACGTGACGCGTCCCGCGAAGCCGAGCAGGAAGCCAAGAGTTTTCAGGTACGCCGAGACGCGTTGGCTGTCGGCCTCAAACGCAAGGACGGCACCGCGGATCTGCTGGAGGCGGGCGACCGGCTGCCGGGTGTACTTGGCGCGCTGTCGAATCTGATCCAGGTCACGCCTGGCAGTGAAGCGCCCGTGGCCGCGGCGCTGGGGGTATTTGCCGAGTCGGCCGTCGTACGCGGTGCCCAGGACGCTGCCGAAGCGATCGGCATGCTGAAGGAGTCCGACGGCGGCCAGGTCTCGATCCTGCTCGCCCGGGCCGACGACGCACAGCGCGGCGCATTGCCCGCGCTTCCGGACGGCGCGCGGTGGGCGATCGATGACGTCACCGCCCCGGGGGACCTCGCCGACGCCGTCGCCTCGCTGCTGCACGGCGTCGCCATCGTTGCGGACCTGCAGGCGGCGGCCAGGCTCGCCGAGAGCCACCCGCAGGTGCGTGCGGTCACCGCAGACGGCGACCTGATCGGTCGAGGCCAGGCACGTGGCGGGTCCGCCTCGGCTCCGTCCACGATCGAGGTACGCGCCGCGGTCGATGAAGCAGAGGCCGCAATGAAGGCCGCGCAGCGACGCGTCGACGAACTGAGCGTCCAGATCGAGCGGGCTGTCGCCACGCAGCAGGACGCCGCGACCGAAGTTGCGGCCGCTCTCGCGGCACTGCATGAATCCGATGCGCGGATCAACGCAGTCGCCGAGGAACTGGCGCAGTTCGGCTCCGCCGCGCGTAATGCCGCCGCCGAGGCCGACCGGCTCGAGCGTCAGCGCGAGCAGTCCGAGCACAAGGCATCGCAGGCGCGAGACAGCCTTGCCGAAATGACAGAACGGCTACGACTAGCGCAGGAGGCGCCCACCGAGTCCGAACCGTCCACCGAGGAACGTGACCGGCTCGTTGTTCTGGTCGGAAACCTCCGCCAGCAAGAGGTCGACGTCAGCCTCGGCGTACGCACTCAGGAAGAGCGCGTCCAATCGCTGACTGGCCGAGTGTCGTCGCTGCGGCGAAATGCGCAGAACGAACGTGCCGCGCGCGCCCGCCTAGCCACTCAGCGTGAACAGCGAGAACGCGGGGCCGCCGTCGCCAAGGACGTCGTGGCTGCGGCTGAGGCCGTGCTGGCTCATCTGCAGGTCTCCCTGGAGCGCGCGCAACAGGAACGCGACGCCATCACCGCAGCGCGAGCTGAGCGCGAGGAGGCGTTGCGCGCCGTGCGTACCCGGATTCGTGAACTGGGCACCGACCTGGAACGGCTCACGGACAAGGTGCACCGCGACGAGGTCGCGCGCGCCGAACAGCGACTGCGCATCGACGCGCTCAGCGAGAAGGCCAGTGAGGAATTCGGCGTCACCGTCGAGGCACTGATCGCCGAGTACGGCCCACAGCAACCAGTACCGCCGACTGCCGCGATGCTCGCCGACGCCGAGAACAAGGGCGAACCGGCGCCCGCGCCGACGCCGTACGACCGGGATGTGATGCAGAAGCGAGCTCGGAAGGCGGAGAAAGATCTGGCGTTGCTCGGAAAGGTCAATCCGCTCGCGTTGGAGGAGTTCGCCGCGCTGGAGGAGCGTCATCAGTTCCTCTCCGATCAGCTCGAAGACCTCAAAGCCACCAGGCGGGACCTGCTGACCGTGGTCTCGGATGTCGATGCCCGAATCCTCGAAGTGTTCACCGCCGCGTACGAAGATGTGGCTCGTGAGTTCGAGATCGTGTTCGCGACGTTGTTCCCGGGCGGCGATGGCCGGCTCGTACTCACCGATCCGGACAACATGCTCACCACCGGCATCGAGGTCGAGGCTCGTCCGCCGGGCAAGAAGATCAAGCGGCTGTCGTTGCTGTCCGGTGGCGAGCGTTCGCTGACCGCAGTTGCGTTGTTAGTGGCGATCTTCCGAGCCCGTCCCAGCCCGTTCTATGTGATGGATGAGGTCGAGGCGGCGCTCGATGACGTCAACCTGGGCCGGCTCATCACGTTGTTCGAGCAACTGCGCGACACCAGCCAACTGATAATCATCACCCATCAGAAGCGGACCATGGAGATCGCGGACGCGTTGTACGGCGTCACCATGCGCGGCGATGGCATCACGCAGGTGATTTCGCAGCGTATCCGCGAACCCGAGACTGTCGCCTGAGTCAGCGCAGGCACCCACCCGACCCGACGGCGGCTACGCCCGCCGGATACGTCCTCTGGAAGGATGCACGCCATGGAATGGCTCTATATATCGCTGGCCCTACTCGTCGTCATCATCGGCGGCGGATACGCGTACATCGCGAGCAAGGGCCGCAAGGTGATGAAGCTGGAGGACAAACCAGAACGCTCCAGCGCCGCACCGAAGCAGGGCTCCGCGACGGCGGTCGCCGAACGGACATCCCCGACCGTCCAGTCGCCGCCGAAGCCGGTAGACGAGCCGCCCGCGCCGGCCGCTGAAGCCCTCACTGCCGATGAGTCGCCGGATCAGACCGCCGCGCTCGCCGAACCAACCGAAGAAATCACCGCCCCCGACAGCCCGGCGGACCTCGACACCGCGGCTCCGGCGGATCCCACGATCACTACGCCTGCCGAGCCCGAGACGAAGGCGACCCCCGAGCCGGAGCCAGAACCGGCGCCGGAGGAGCCGGTACTGGACACGCCGCCGTCCACCAAGGGACGAATGGGGCGCCTGCGCGAACGTCTGGCGCGATCCAACAGCGCCTTCGGACGTGGTTTGCTCGCCGTTATCTCCAAAGATGAAATGGACGAGGACGACTGGGAGGACCTCGAGGACTCGTTACTGCAGGCGGACGTGGGTGTCGCGGCGTCCACGCATATCGTCGAACAACTGCGCACCAAGGCGATGTCGGTGGGCGCGTCGAGCGCCGGACAGATCAAGACCCTGCTGGCCGACGAACTCGTTGAATCCCTCGATGAGTCGATGGACCGCACCCTGCACAGTTCCCGCTCCGATGGCACCCCAGGCGTTGTCATGGTCGTCGGTGTGAACGGCACCGGCAAGACCACCACCTGCGGAAAGCTCGCCCGTGTGCTCGTCGGTGACGGCAACACCGTACTGATGGGCGCCGCCGACACCTTCCGTGCGGCGGCAGCCGACCAGCTCGCCACCTGGGGGGAGCGAGTCGGTGTGGACGTCGTCCGCGGGCCGGAACAGGCCGATCCGGCCTCGGTCGCGTTCGACGCGGTCAAGGCCGGTAAAGAGCAGGACGTCGACACCGTGTTGATCGACACCGCCGGTCGACTCCACACCAAACAGGGGTTGATGGACGAACTCGGAAAGGTCAAACGTGTCGTCGAGAAGCACGGACCGGTCGACGAGACGCTGCTGGTGCTGGACGCAACGACCGGACAGAACGGTCTGATCCAGGCAAAAGTGTTCACCGATGTTGTCGATATTACCGGCGTCGTGCTCACCAAACTTGATGGCTCCGCCAAGGGCGGCATCGTGATCGCGGTGCAGAAAGATCTCGGCGTACCGGTCAAATTCGTCGGTATGGGGGAGGGCAAAGACGATCTGATCCCGTTCGTTCCCCGTGAGTTCGTCGACGGTCTGCTGCAGACCGGCGCGTAGTCGGACGGTAGATCGCGTCACAGCGGCGTTGAGGGCGATTGCGCTGAACGCCGCTGTTGCCCAAGGCGTGGAAGAATATCCCGAGTGCCGATAGTGGCGCGTTGCCGAGGCATGGACGCCCATTACACGAAAGAGATCGATGTCGAACTCGCAGAACAAGCGAAACGTCAAGGCGAACGGTTCGTCCGGTGCGTCCGGTGGCGGTAAGAGCAACTCGACCGGCCCGAAAGTCGGTAACCGCAAGCCGCCGGCGAAGAACAAGGCCATCGCAGACGCGCGGAAGGCGGCGTCCGGTGGTAACCGTCAAACGGCGGTCTGGATCATCGCCGCCGTCGTGGTCGTCGCGCTCGCGGCCGCCGGCATCTACGCGGTGACCAAGAGCAACAGCGACAAGGAAGCGGCGGCCGCCGCACGCGATCTCGGTGCCGGAACGGTCAGCGTTGAGGACGGCACGATTACCTGGGGTGAGGACGACGCGCCCGCGAAGGTCGACTACTGGATCGACCTGCTCTGCCCGGCCTGCCGTCAGTTCGAGGAGAATGCCTCCGCGACGATGGAAGACGCCGTGAACGCCGGTGACGCGCAGCTCGTCGTACACCCGACCGCGATTCTGAACAACAACTCCAACCCGGCTGGATACTCCGCGCGCGCGACCGAAGCGTTGCTGTGCGCGGCAGACCAGCCGCAGGGCTACAAGTTCATGAAGCAGCTGTACGAACAGCAGCCGCCGGAGGGCGGCCCGGGACTCAGTGACGCGGAACTTGCCGACATCGCCAAGGAGGTAGGCCTGTCCAACGCGTGGAACGAATGCTATGAGTCGGACGAGTTCGCGGACGTAGCGGAGGCCAACACTCAGGCGTTCAGCGAGAACGGGTACCCGGGAACGCCCACGGTGCTGGTCAATGGTGAGCAAATCACCTCCAACAACCCGGCCGACCTCAAGAACGCTATAGACAACGCGGCGGCCTAGCCGCGCTTAGGCTGGTTCTTCGGGCCCGGCCACTTCACCTCAGGAGCAACTTTCGTGTTCGACACCCTGTCCGACCGCCTGGAGAAGGTCTTCTCCGGTTTACGCAGCAAGGGACGCCTCACCGAGGCGGACATCAACGCCACCGCACGCGAGATTCGCATCGCGCTGCTGGAGGCCGACGTCGCGCTACCGGTCGTCAAGGCGTTCATTCGGGCGGTCAAGGACCGGGCGCTCGGCTCGGAGGTATCGAAGGCGCTGAATCCGGCGCAGCAGGTCATCAAGATCGTCAACGACGAGTTGATCGCGATCCTCGGCGGCGAGACGCGACGGTTGCAGTTCGCCAAGACGCCGCCCACCGTGATCATGCTGGCGGGTCTGCAGGGTGCTGGTAAGACCACCCTCGCCGGTAAGCTGTCGCGCTGGTTGCGCGAGCAGGGGCACTCGCCGATGCTGGTTGCCGCCGACCTGCAGCGCCCGAATGCGGTCACCCAGTTGCAGGTGGTCGGCGGGCAGGCCGGGGTCACGGTCTATGCGCCCGAGCCCGGTAACGGTGTCGGCAACCCGGTTCAGGTCGCCCGGGAGTCGCTGGAAGAAGCCAAGCGGCAGATGAATGACATCGTCATCGTCGATACCGCTGGACGCCTCGGCGTCGACGCCGAGATGATGCAACAGGCCATCGACATCCGTGAGGCCGTACAGCCCGACGAGATCCTGTTCGTCATTGACGCGATGATCGGTCAGGACGCGATCAACACCGCCGAGGCATTCCGCGACGGTGTCGGATTCACCGGTGTCGTCTTGTCCAAGCTCGACGGTGATGCGCGCGGTGGCGCGGCGCTATCGGTGCGCTACGTGACCGGCCAACCGATCATGTTCGCCTCGACCGGCGAGAAACTCGACGACTTCGATGTGTTCCACCCCGAGCGGATGGCCTCGCGCATCCTCGGGATGGGCGACATGCTCACGCTCATCGAGCAGGCGCAACAGACGTTCGATGAGGACGAGGCCGAGCGGATGGCGCAGAAGGTCGCCTCCGGAAACAAATTCACCCTCGAAGACTTCCTCGAGCAATTGCAGGCGATTCGCCGAATGGGCCCGCTGCAGAACCTGCTCGGTATGCTGCCGGGCGCCGGCCAGATCAAGGACCAACTCAACAACCTCGACGACAACGATCTCGACCGCACCGCGGCGATCATCCGCGGTATGACGCCCGGTGAGCGCGCCGACCCGAAGATGATCAACGGCTCACGGCGCTTGCGCATCGCCAACGGTTCGGGCGTCACCGTCTCGGAGGTCAACAACCTCGTCACGCGGTTCTTCGAGGCCCGCAAGATGATGACCCAGATGTCCGGTGCGATGGGCCTCGGCGGCGGTAGCAGTATCAGCCGCAAATCGCGCAATGCCAAGAACAAAAAGGGTGGCAAGAAGGGCAAAGGTAAGAAGGGGTCGAACCGTCAGAATCGGCCACAGATGCCGCCGGGATTCGGTGGGATGCCCGGCTTGCCGCCTGGAGCACTACCAGGCGGGTTCGGTGGGCTTCCCGACGGATTGCCGGAGTCGCTCGGCGGCTCGAAGGATTCGAAGCTACCGGATCTGTCAAAGCTCAACCTGCCGAAGGAATGAGCACGAGTACATGACAGCCCTGCGCTTCACTGGCGTTCTCCTGCCCACTGACGTTGAACGTGACCTGTACGTCGTCGATGGACGCATCACTTTTGACCCGGTGCCTGGGGCCGAAACCGTCACGCGGCGCGGATACATCGTGCCTGGACTCGTCGACGCTCACTGCCATTTGTGGAACTCACCGGATGGGTTCGTGCAGGCCGACGACGTCCCGAAGCAGCGCCTGAACGCTCAGCTCACCCGAGACGGCGGCGCGACTCTGATCCGTGACTGCGGCAGTCCGTACGACCTCGGTTGGATGAACGACGAACCCGACCTGCCGGAGGTAATCCGCGCAGGCAAGCACATCGCCCAGGACAAGCGCTATATCGCGGGCGTCTACACGCATACCGAACCGGTGGACCTCGCAGCCCAGATGACGGTAGAGGCGCGCCGTGGCGATGGCTGGGTGAAGATTGTCGGCGACTGGATCGACCGCGGCGTGGGTGATCTTGCGCCGCTGTGGGAGTTGCCTGAACTGCGTGCGGGGATGGTCGCAGCGCATGAAGCGGGGGCCAGGGTCACCGCGCACACCTTCAGCGAACAGGCGCTGCCTGATCTGATCGCCGCTGGGATCGACTGCATCGAACACGGCACCGGAATCACCGATGAGATCATTGCGTCGATGCGCGAGCATGGCACCGCGCTCGTACCGACGGTGGTCAATATTCGGAACTTTCCCTCGATTGCCTCCGGCGCAGGGAAGTACCCGGTGTATGCCAAACACATGCTCAACCTGCACGAGCAGCACCCGCAGCGGTTACGGGCGGCGTACGAGGCAGGCATCGAAATGTTCGCCGGGACCGACGCCGGTGGTGGTATCGCGCACGGCTCCATCGCCGAGGAAGTGCTTGCGCTGAATGGGATCGGCATGTCGCCGTACGACGCACTAGGGGCAGCTTCCTGGCGTGCCCGCGAATGGCTCAGACGGCCAGGCCTCGTCGAGGGAGCTCCGGCCGACTTCGTCTGCTTCGAACGCAACCCACTCGATGATTTAAGCGTGCTACGCACGCCCGAGCGCGTGGTCCTCGGCGGAGTCATCTACTAACCCCAGGTACACCGCGCTCGGTGAACGTGTCGGTCTCGTACATACCCGGCACCGACCGCCTACCAGGGCTGCTCGCCGACAACACCGCGCTCAACAGTTTCGCCGACTTCCTCAGCCTCGGGCCCAGCCGGGGTGCAGGTCACGGCCGGCTGCCCATTACGATCGTTCGCATGGCGAAACGCGTTCTCACTCCGCAGTCCGAAGACTTCCCCCGTTGGTACCAGGACGTCATCTCGAAAGCGGAGATGTCCGACAACGGGCCGGTCCGCGGCACGATGGTGATCCGGCCGTACGGCTACTCCATCTGGGAACGGATGCAGGACGCGATGGACGCGCGGATCAAGGCCGCCGGCGCTAAGAACGCCTACTTTCCGCTGTTCATCCCGGAGTCCTACCTGACGCGTGAAGCTGAGCACGTGGAGGGTTTCAGCCCAGAACTCGCTGTAGTCACGCACGCCGGTGGCAAGCAGTTAGAGGAACCCGTCGTGGTGCGCCCGACCTCCGAGACCGTGATCGGCGAGTTCATGGCCAAGTGGGTCAATTCGTATCGCGACCTCCCGCTGCTGCTGAACCAGTGGGCGAATGTGGTGCGCTGGGAGTTGCGGCCACGCACGTTCCTACGGACGTCCGAGTTCCTCTGGCAGGAGGGGCACACCGCGCACACCACCGAGCAGGACGCTGCGGACTACGCCGCGAAGATCCACCGCGAGGTGTACGAGGACTTCATGGTCAACGTGCTCGCGATGCCGGTGATCCGCGGCCGCAAGACCAATGCGGAGCGGTTCGCCGGCGCGACGAACACCCTCGCGCTGGAGGCGATGATGCGCGACGGCAAGGCGCTGCAGATGGGCACCTCGCACGAGTTGGGTCAGAACTTCGCAAACGCGTTCAATATCAAGTATCTGTCCGCCGACGGAAAGCAGGAGACCTGCTGGACGGCGTCCTGGGGTACGTCGACCCGGATGATCGGCGGGTTGATCATGACGCATGGTGACGACAATGGCCTGCGGATCCCGCCGGTCCTGGCGCCTATTCAAGCCCTCGTGATGATCGTGAAGGACGGCGACGGGGTAACCGAGGCTGCCGCCCGGATCGTGGCAGACCTCAATGACGCCGGCGTCCGGGTCGAGTTGGATGATCGCACCGATACCGCGTTCGGCCGCCGCGCCGTGGACGCCGAGCTGAAGGGTATTCCGCTGCGGATCGAGGTCGGTCCGCGCGATGTCGCCGAAGGCAAGGTGACGATCGCGCGCCGGATCATCGGCGGCAAGGACCCGGTTGTGCTGGAACAGATCGCGACGTACTGCACCGATGCGCTGCAGGCCGACCAGCGGGCCCTGTACGAGGAGGCCCTGCAGCGTCGCGACGAACTTACGGTCGATGTGCAGACCGTCGATGAGGCCGAGCAGGCGGCGCAGAACGGGTTTGCGCGCATCCCGTGGGCGACGCTGGGTACCGAAGGGGAGAAGAAGCTCGCGGCGTCGGCGATCACCGTGCGTTGTCTGGTGCGCCCAGACGGCGAGATCCCGACATCAGATGACGAGGACGGCGCGATCGCGATCGTCGCACGCGCGTACTAACCAGCCCAACCACCACGGGAGGCAATCGTGTTGGACGACTTTTCGACGTACGAACGCCTGTCGATCGAGCCAGACGGCGCCGTGCTGAGGGTGTGGCTCGATCGCCCACATAATCTCAATGCGCTCGATCCGCAGACCCTCGAAGAGATCACTCGGCTGTACACCGCCGTGCATCAATTCGACGAGATCCGGGTCATCGTCCTCGGCGGGCGAGGGCGCGCCTTCAGCGCGGGCGCTGACCTGAAGAATCATCCGTCCCGGCCGGCGCCGGACGATCCACCGCGCAAGCACCGCTGGATCGCGCAGACCGGGCACCGCGCCATTCAGGCGATCCTGGACTGCCCGGCGATCACCGTGGCGAGGCTGCACAATCACGTCATCGGCGGCGCTGTGCTGCTGGCGGCGGCGAGCGATTTTCGGATCGGCGCCGATGACACGGTGTTTCGGTTGCCTGAGGTCGAGATCGGCCTGCCGTTGTCCTGGGGCGGTACGCCGCTACTGATCAACGAGATCGGTGCCGCGCGTGCCCGGGAAATGATCGTGATGTGTAGGCCGTTCCCGGCCGAGGAAGCGCACCGGCTCGGCCTCCTGCACAGCGTCGTACCGGCCAACGACGTCGATGCCGAGGTCGACCGGTGGGTCGAGCGGCTCCTGTCGTTGCCGCATTACCCGGTGGAAGCGAGTAAGCATCAGTTTCAGCGGTACGCCGCAGCGCAGCGGATGGCCGACCTGTCACAGACGGACGCCGACGTCTACCAAGCTTCGCTGCCGCGGATCCAACAGGGGCCGCTGCGGTAGCACGCTACGACACGCGCGGCCGCGGACCCGGCGGAGAAGTAGGTACCGCCAAGTCCGCGCCGATGCAGTGACCTATCGCAGTGGGATACCGAGGATGCCCTCGAGGTCGCTGATCGCCTGCTCGGCGCCGAGCACCTTGATCGTTTGCATGCCCATCGCCTTGGCGGGTTTGAGGTTGATCCCCAGATCATCGAGATACACGCACTCGTCCGGCTGGACGCCGAGGGTCTCGCACGCTGTCGTGTAGAACTTCGGCTCTGGTTTGCGGAAACCGACCTTGCTGGATTCAATGATGGCCTCGAACCGCGCGTACACCTCGGTCACGTCGGCGCGCTCGTTGGCCGTCGGGTCGATCTTGTCGCTCTTGCTGACGTTGTTGGTCAGGCACGCGGTGCGGTAACCGGCCTCGATCACCTTGTCGAGGGCGCGGACCATTTCCGGGCGCACCTGGCCGGCCAGCAGCGCAAGCACATCGGCGCCACGGACCTCGTGCCCGAGCGCGGCTGACTCTTCGGCGAAAGCGACGTCAAACTCGCCGTGGTTGACCTCCGACCGCTCCAACCGTGCCCACGCGTTCGCATCGGGATTGGTCGCGTTCACGGTCCGGATGAAGTCGGCCGGAAGCCCGTGCTGCGCCTCGTATTCGTTGAACGCATCGAACGGGCTCGACAGGATGACCCCGCCGAAATCCCACAGTACGGCCTTGATGTCCTTCGCTTCAGTCATGCGGACACCCTACGGAACGGCCGAATCCGGACCTCAGCGAACCCCGCCCAGGCATAAGTACTTCATCGAAAGGTACTCGTCCATGCCATGCCGAGAGCCTTCGCGACCGAATCCGGACTGCTTCACGCCCCCGAACGGACCAACCTCGTTCGAGATCAAGCCGGTATTGATCCCGACGATGCCGTACTCGAGTTGCTCGCTGATACGCCAGTACCGGTTCAAGTCGTTCGTGTACACGTACGACGCCAAGCCGAATTCGCTGTCATTTGCCATCGCCACAGCCTGCGCATCGTCGTCGAAGACGAAGACCGGGGCGAGCGGGCCAAACGTCTCCTCGTGGGCCAGCAGCATGTCCGATGACGCCCCGGACAGCACGATCGGCTCGACCAGCCTGTTTCCCTCGGTCGGAGCGGCACCGGCGCGGATCTTCGCGCCCTTCGCCATCGCGTCCTGAAGGTGCGCGCGCACCTTCTGCACGGCGGTGGCGGAGATCAGCGGGCCGATGGTCACCCCATCGGCAAACCCGTCTCCGACGCGAAGTTGGCTCACCTTCGCCGCCAACTTCTCGACGAACTCGTCGTGTACCCCGCGCTGCACGTAGATCCGGTTTGCGCACACGCAGGTCTGTCCGGCATTGCGGTATTTCGAGGCGATTGCGCCGTCGACGGCGGCGTCGAGGTCGGCGTCGTCAAAGACGATGAACGGGGCGTGCCCGCCCAACTCCAGAGCCAAGCGCTTCACCGTCTGCCCGCACTGTTCCATCAGCACCCGACCGACATTGGTGGAGCCGGTGAACGACAAATGCCGCACGTCCTGCGATGCGCAGAGCACCTTACCGACCTCGCCCGAATGCGAACTGGTGACGACATTCAGGACCCCGGCCGGCAGCCCTGCGCGTTCGGCGAGTTCGGCCAGCGCCAGGGCACACAGCGGTGTCTCGGAAGCCGGTTTCAGGACCATGGTGTTTCCGGCGGCCAATGCCGGAGCCGCCTTCCGCGTGATCATCGCGATCGGGAAGTTCCATGGCGTGATCGCCGCGCATACGCCAATCGGCTGCTTGAGTACGGCGATCCGCTGATCGCGCCCGACCGGCGCAGGCAGGTCCCCGGTGACCCGCTTGGCCTCCTCGGCGAACCATTCGATGAACGAGGCGCCGTACGCCACCTCGCCCTTCGCCTCGGCGAGCGGTTTTCCTTGTTCGTAGGTCATCAGCGCGCCGAGATCAACCTGGTGCTCCATGATCAGGTCGAACCAGCGGCGCAGGACGGCGGCGCGTTCTTTGCCCGTGAGCGACTGCCATCCGCCGAGCGCCTGTCGGGCGGCACCGATCGCTTTCTCCGTCTGAGCCGCGGTGAGGTCGGCGACGTTCACCAGCACCTTGCCGGTCGACGGATTACGCACCTCGAAGGTCGCCTTATCGCTGCCGTGCACCCACTTACCGCCGATGTAGGCTTCGGTCTTGATCAAAGTCGTGTCGTTGATGTGCTTCATCTGCTCAGCCATACCCGCCACTCTTCCATCGCATCACCGTCCGTGCACGCTGTGCTGTTGGGCACGTTCCGGCACCGCCTGACTCCCGGATTCCGCGATCGTCTGGCAGAATGAACAGGTTGATTTCTACGGATGCATCGGGCCCTCTACCTGACTTTGCGCCGTGGACTCACCCGGGCTTCGCCCGCACGCAACCCCACGCGTGCGTCGTAACGCCCGACCCAATACCAAGATGGAGCACTAAAACACGTGGCAACCAAGATCAAGCTCATGCGCCTGGGCAAGGTCCGCGCACCGTACTACCGCATCGTCGTCGCCGACGCGCGCACCAAGCGCAACGGCCGTTCGATCGAGACGATCGGCAAGTACCACCCCAAGGAAGAGCCCTCGTTCATCGAGGTCGACTCCGAGCGCGCGCAGTACTGGCTGGGCGTCGGCGCGCAGCCGACCGAGGCCGTAGCGGCGATCCTCAAGGTCACCGGTGACTGGCAGAAGTTCAAGGGCGAGCCTGCTCCCGAGCCGATGAAGGTTCGCGCGCCGAAGGAAGACAAGAAGGCCAAGTACGAGGCGGCGCTCGCTGGCGCCATGGCCGAGGCCGAGTCCGGTAAGGGCGCGGCGACCACGCCGAAGAAGAAGGCCATCAAGGACGAGCCAAAGGCTGCGGAGCCCTCGGCTGACGCGCCGGCCGAGGACGCCAAGTAGTGCTGGAAGAGGCCCTCTCGCATCTGGTGCGCGGCATCGTCGCCAACCCTGACGACGTTCAGGTCGACATGGTCACCACCCGTCGCGGGCGGGTGCTGGAGATCCGGGTCAACCCTGAAGATCTCGGCAAGGTGATCGGTAGAAGCGGTCGCACGGCCAAGGCATTGCGCCAGGTCGTCTCGGCGGTCGGCGGTAAAGGTATCCGCGTCGACGTCGTCGACGTCGACGAGTAGCCGAGACGCCAATACGAAGAGGCATCACTACGCTGTGGGCAGGCTCCGATTCACTCGGAAGCTTGCCCACAGTGCATTTGCTCGGTCATCGGTGACCGAGCAATCGACAGGAGATCGCGATGGAACTCGTCATCGGGCGAATCGGTAAGGCGCACGGGCTCCGTGGTGAAGTGACGATCGGAATTCGCACCGACGACCCGGACGAGCGCTTCGCCCCCGGTGCCGTCCTGCGCACCGACCCAGTTGAGCGTGGTCCACTGACGGTCGGCTCCGCGCGCTATATCGGTGGAAACAAGTTGGTGCTCGCTTTCGACGGTTACACCGACCGCACTGCCGCTGAACAGTTGCGCGGCATCATGCTGGTGATCGATTCCGACGACCTTCCTGATCTCGACAGCGACGACGATTTCTACGACCACGAACTCGAGGGAATGCGTGTCCTGGGCGAGGATGGCGATGAGGTCGGCACCGTCGAGCAAGTCATTCACGGTGCGGGCGGCGACACCTTGGCCGTACGTCGTTCTGACTCGCGTCGCGAAGTTCTCATTCCGTTTGTGCGCAGCATTGTCCCGCGGATAGATCGTGCGGCGCGGACGATGACGATTACCCCGCCGGACGGACTGCTCGAACTATGAACATCGACGTCCTCACCGTCTTTAGTGAGTATTTAGCCCCGCTGCATCAGTCCCTGGTCGGTAAGGCAATCGAGCGCGGCGACATCACGCTCGGTGTGCACAACCTGCGGGACTGGACCTCCGATGTGCACCACAGCGTCGACGACGCTCCGTATGGCGGCGGGCCCGGGATGGTCATGACCCCCACGGTGTGGGGGGATGCCTTGGATGAGGTGCTGCGGGCCGATTCGACCCTGATCGTGCCGACGCCGGCGGGTCAACTGTTCAACCAGGAACTTGCCGCCGAACTGGCAGGGGCGGAGCATCTCGTCTTCGCGTGCGGTCGCTACGAAGGCATCGACCAGCGGGTCGCGCAGGACGCCGCCCGCCGAGTACGTGTCCTTGAGGTTTCCATCGGCGACTACGTGCTCGCGGGTGGGGAAGTCGCTGTCCTGGTCATGGTGGAGGCGATCGCCCGCTTGATTCCCGGTGTCCTGGGCAATCGCGACTCCGCGCGGTTCGACTCACACTCTGATGGGCTGCTCGAGGGCCCGTCGTACACCCGACCCGAGCAGTGGCGCGGGTTGAGCGTGCCCGAGGTGTTGCGTTCGGGTAACCACGCCGCGATCGAGCGGTGGCGCCGCGACGAATCGTTGCGACGCACTGCACTGCGACGGCCGGACCTGTTGGCCGCGTACGACGAGAACCTGCTCGATCAGCACGATCGGGCGGTCCTGGCGAGCGTTGAGAATGCGGAAGCGTAGTCAACGTCACCATGCCGCGCGCACCCCGGTGTTGGATTCAACAGGCCGATAAGGCACACTAGACAGGTTGCCATTTAGCCGGAGTTGCGTTCTGCGCCGCGGCAGGTGACCACTTGAGACTTCGTGCTCGTGCCATCGTGGTGCGGTCACACCATGTACAGGTAGACGAAGGAAGCGACACGACTATGAACGTCCTCGACGATATCGACCGCGAGCTACTCCGCGACGACATCCCCGAGTTCCGTGCTGGCGACACCCTTAAGGTGCGCGTCAAGGTTATCGAGGGAACTCGCTCGCGTATCCAGGACTTCACCGGCGTCGTGATCCGCCGCCACGGCGAAGGCGCCCGCGAGACGTTCACCGTCCGCAAGGTCTCCTCGGGCGTCGGCGTAGAGCGCACGTTCCCGGTGCACACCCCGGTCATCGAGGCCATTGAGGTCATGACCCGCGGCGATGTGCGTCGTGCGAAGCTGTACTACTTGCGCAACCTGCGCGGCAAGGCAGCCAAGATCAAGGAGCGTCGCTTCAAGTAAGCGGAGCTCAGATGAACGCGGGAGTGGCTTCGGCCGCTCCCGCGTTCGTCATTGGTGCCGCTGCTCGGCACGGCCTCACCTGTGCCGCGCAAAGGCTGGAATAGGCTGAACCTGATGACCATGAACGAACCGACCGGCGCCGACGATGAGGCCGAGTCGAGACCGGCGCAGGACGGAACCGCTTCGACCGACGAGGACGACTCGGTTCGCGCTGAGCGAGCGCATGACCCCGCGGCATCGACCGACGGCACTGATGATGAACCCGCCGCGACGCCGATGACCCGGCGCGAGCGGCGACGGCACAAGCGCAATCAACGTAGCGGCTGGGCCCAGTGGCTACGCGAGTTGCCGATCATGCTCGGCGTCGCGTTCATCATCGCGGTGTTACTGCGTTCTTTCGTCGTACAGGCCTTCTGGATTCCGTCCGGATCTATGGAACAGACCCTGCACGGATGCCCTGGTTGTACCGGTGATCGCATCCTGGTCAATCGGATGAGCTACTGGTTCAGCGATCCGGAGCCAGGCGACATCGTCGTCTTCGAGGCACCCACGTCGTGGGAGCCCGAGGTCACGGTAGACGAACCCGACGATCCGATCGGTCAGTCCTGGTTGTGGGTCAAACGTCTCGTCGGCGCCGCGCCTCCGGCCGCGCGGGACTTGGTCAAACGAGTCGTCGCCACCGAGGGACAAACTATCGAGTGTTGTGATGCGCAGAACCGCGTCCTGGTGGATGGGCAGCCGTTAGAGGAGCCATACATATACTTGGACGGCCAGGATCCGACCGACCCGAGTATGGCGCAGCCTTTTGGCCCGATCACGGTGCCGGAGGGGCGGATGTTCGTGATGGGCGATCACCGCAACGCGTCGGCTGATTCGCGCGCGCATATGGATGATCAGCACCAGGGCACCGTTGCCGTTGACTCGGTCATCGGGCGGGCGTTCCTGATCCTGTGGCCCTTCGACCGGTTTACCTGGCTCAGTTCACAGAATCCGCAAACCGCGCAGGCGGCGTCCGCGGCCTCGATCGAGATGGCACCACCGGCGTCCGCGTTGCTGGATCCACCGGTGCTCGCGCTACTGCTGGTGGCGCCGATCGCCGGCGCGCGCGGCGTACGCCGAATCGGCAGGTAGCGGGATGTATCAGATCGCAGACCTGCAGGCGCCGCGTTTCATCATGCGCGGCACTGATGCGGAGTTCGTCCCATTCGAGACGACTCTCGCTCGGGCAGGATTCGGCGTCGTCGCCGGCGCCGATGAGGCCGGCCGCGGCGCCTGCGCTGGACCGTTGACAGCGGCGGCATGCATCCTGCCGGCCGGACGTCGCGGCAAGATTGATGGGCTCACCGACTCGAAGCTGCTGACCGCGGCGCGGCGCGAGCGGTTGTACGACGAGATCGTGGATAAAGCTGTCGCCTGGCGGGTGGTCAGCATCGACGCGGCGATGATCGATGCCATGGGGCTGCACGTAGCTAATCTGCAGGCGATGCGCCGTGCCGTGCGATCGCTGCAGGTCGCGCCGGCGTATACCCTGACCGACGGATTTCCGGTCGATGGTCTTGGCGTGCCGGCGCTGGCGGTGTGGAAGGGCGATCGGGTTTCTTCGTCGATTGCTGCGGCCAGCATCTTGGCCAAGGTCACCCGTGACCGACTGATGTGTGCCCTCGCTGAGCAGTATCCGCAGTACGGATTCGACGTACACAAGGGATACAGCACCGCGGCGCACCAAAGCGCACTCGCGGCGAACGGGCCCTGCCCGCAGCACCGCATGTCGTATCAGAACGTCCGCAGTCACCGTGTGGTTGACTCGGCACAAACGAAGGGGGCGAGCCGATGAGCGCAGAGGATCTCGAGCGATATGAGACCGAACTCGAACTGCAGCTGTACCGCGAATACAAGGACATCGCCCGTCAGTTCAGCTATGTGGTAGAGACCGAACGTCGGTTCTATCTGGCGAATTCGGTGGATCTGCAGGTGCGTAACGCCAGCGGTGAGGTGTACTTCGAACTGCAGTTGCAGGACGCATGGGTGTGGGACATCCACCGACCCGCGCGGTTCGTCAAGAACGTCCGCGTCGTCACCTTCAAAGACGTCAACGTCGAGGAGTTGGACAAGCCCGATCTCGAGGTGCCGTAGCCGTCTGGGCGCCTTGTTCGGGTGAGTTGTCCACACCCTCGGCGTGTTTCCACCGCACCGTCGGTCCACTCGCGGCGTGCGCGTGGGGCAGGCAGGCTCACCTCTCACACGGATGAGGGGATGGCATGGCGCTCAAGGACGACCTCGGCAGACTGGGCGAGGATCTCGCCGCGGACGAGTTGGAACGGGCTGGGTTACGCATTGTCGAACGCAACTGGCGTTGCGATGCCGGCGAGATAGACATTGTTGCGACCGAGGGGCGCACCCTCGTCATTTGCGAGGTCAAGACCCGCTCATCGACACGGTTCGGTGAACCGATCGAGGCGTTGACCCCGGCGAAGATCGAACGAATCTATCGACTTGCATCCATCTACCGCCGCACGCATCGGGTGGGCACCACGCGAGTGCGGTACGACGTCGTCGCGATTATTGCGCCGTACGGCCACACACCGGACATCAAACACATTCGCGGAGCGTTCGGATGAATACCCCGCATGTGGCAAGCGTGCTCGGCATGACGATTACCGGTGTGAGTGGCGTGCCGGTCACCGTCGAGTGCAGCGTGGCGGACGGATCACCGGCCGACTCGAAAATCCTCGGTCTGCCGGACGCCTCGGTACGGGAGTCCTTCTCGCGGATGCGCGCCGCGCTCGACAGTCTCGATGGCTACACCTGGTCGTCGCGAAAGATCCTCTTCAACCTCACGCCGGCGGATGTACGAAAACAGGGCACCGGATTCGACCTACCGATGGCCATCGCCATGCTGGCATACGACCAGGTTATCGACGCTGATCGAGTCGCCGGCACGGTCTTCTTCGGCGAACTCGGCCTCAACGGTGCACTTCATCCGGTGCGTGGCGCGCTGCCCGCACTCATAGCGGCAGCAGCCTCCGGCGCGCGACGAATTGTGCTGCCGGCGGCAAATCTGGCGGAGGCATCGATCTCGCTGGGATCAGCGGTCGATATCGAGGTGATGTGCGCCCCGACGCTCGAGGACCTCTTCCGGTTGCTACGCGGCGAGGAGAACGGCGTACAGCGCGTGCGTCAGCGCCCGGTCAGCGCGCCACGCGCTCAGCCCGATCTCGCCGATGTCAAAGGACAACCCGTTGGGCGACGCGCATTGGAGATCGCCGCCGCAGGGGGACACCACCTCATGTTCGGTGGCCCGCCGGGGGCGGGCAAGACGATGTTGGCCAAACGACTACCGGGGATACTTCCCGCGCTCAGCGATGAGGATGCCTTCACCGTCACGAGCATCCGCTCGGTCTGCGGCATGATCGACCCCGAACGTCCGTTGCAGAGTTGGCCTCCTTTCGAAGCGCCGCATCATGGCGCGACGGCGGTCGCGCTGATTGGCGGAGGATCACCCGTCGTGCGTCCTGGCGCAGTGAGTCGGGCACACCGCGGCGTGTTGTTCTTGGACGAGGCGGCAGAATTTGATCGCTCCGTACTCGACCAGTTACGTCAGCCGATCGAGTCGGGAGCGGTGACTATTCACCGCGCCAGCGGTGTCTGCACTTTCCCGGCGCAGTTTCAGCTCGTGCTTGCAGCTAATCCGTGCCCATGCTCGAGGGCCGGTGGATCGGGTGGCTGTGTGTGCTCGAGTATCACCCGTCGCCGATATCAGGCGCGACTGTCCGGGCCGCTACTGGACCGCGTTGACCTCGTGGTCGACGTGCAACCCCCGTTACGCGGAGCGCTGTTGGATCACGGCACCAACGAAGAACCAAGTGCTGTAGTGGCGCAGCGGGTACTGGCGGCGAGGGAACGCGCTGCGGCACGGTGGAGTGATGGCGCGCTCAACAGCGCCGTCGGGTCGAAGGAACTGCGCGCTCGGTGGCAGCCGGCGGATCAGAGCCGCGCGGTGTTGGCGAAGGCGTATGACTCGGGCAGGCTCACCGGACGCGGGTACGAGCGAGTGCTGCGCGTGGCCTGGACGCTCGCAGACCTCGGCGCCCGGACCGCACCGGCCTTGGACGATCTTGTGGAGGCGCTCGCGTTCCGTCAGCGCGCATTCGGGATGGCCGCATGAGCGGATACGTCGGCGATGGCAGCGAGCGTGCCGCGCGGGCCTGGCTCAGTCGCGCATGTGAGCCGGGCGAGTACGCGTTGTGGGCATACGTCGAATCACAAGGCGCCGTCGAGGTGGCCGCCCAGCTTGCGGCCGGCCAGGCCCCTCGTCGGCTACAGCGTTTGTGCGGTGCCCGAGCGGGGGAGGACCACTGCCAGCGCGACCTGGACGCCGCACACCGGGTGGGTGCACGCTTGATCATTCCCGGTGACGCCGAGTGGCCGGCAGACGGCGTCCGGTTGATGAGCATCGCCTCGGCAGCCGGCGCTGACGGCTGCGTACCCCCACTGTCCATCTGGGCCCGCGGTGGCGGACGGCTGTCGGCACTCATTGATCGGTCCGTTGCCCTGGTCGGCGCTCGTGCGGCCACCGCGTACGGAACCAGCGTGTGTGAGCAGATCGCGTACGGGCTCGCTGGTCGCGACGTCACTGTGATCAGCGGGGGAGCGTTCGGTATCGATCGCGCGGCACACGCCGCGGCCCTGGCAGCTAACGGCGTCACGATCGCCGCGCTCGCGTGCGGTATCGATCGGTTCTACCCGAAATCCAACGCGAACCTGCTCGAGCACATCACCGTGGACGGGCTGCTGCTCTCGGAATGGGCGCCGGGAGCCGCGCCAATGCGCCACCGTTTCTTGGTGCGCAACCGTCTCATCGCGGCGTTGAGTTCAGGCACCGTGGTCGTCGAGGCCGCGCTACGCTCGGGCGCTCGGTCAACGGCCGCCCGGGCGCGGGAATTGGGCAAGGTCGTGATGGCTGTGCCCGGCCCGGTCACCTCCGCAATGTCCGACGGGTGCCTGCATATGCTGCGCGAGGAAGCTGCGCTCGCGGTCGGCAGTGCAGAGCACGTAATGGAGGCAACCGGGGTCAGCGGTGTGGATATGCTGCCGCTCGAGCGCGGACCGCTTCGGCCGGGTGATGATCTGGACCCGCTACACCGCCGAGTTCTAGAGGCGGTGCCGACGCGTAGACCGGCGGCTACCGACTCCATCGCAGTCGTGGCCGGAGCCAGCGTTCCGGATACCCTGCGCGCATTGACGATGCTCGAGCTTTCCGAACTCGTTGAGCAATACGAAGGAAGGTGGCGCAAATGCCGCGTGGCGACATCGCCCTGATGCTGCCGATATAACGAAGTGGTTCCCGCCCGGCGCGGCAGGTTGCCCGAGTGCTCCGGCCGCAGGCACGGTGATGGGGTGAGTAGCGGTCTACCCGAGCCCATGACTGAAGCGCTGGCGGCGTTCGAGCGAATGCTACGCCTGGAACGCTCGCTGTCGGCGCACACCGTGAAGGCATACGTCAGTGACGCCCGCAGCCTGTTGGAGCACCTCGCGCTGATGGGCGGCGAGGACATGAATCGCCTCGACCTCGGCGTCCTACGTTCGTGGCTCGCTAAGTCCCGCACGCTGGGCGCCGCACGCAGCACGTTGTCTCGTCGCGCTGCTAGCGCGCGTGCGTTTACGGCGTACGCCGCCGGCCGCGGGCTGATCGAGGTCGACCCGGGACCGCGACTGGCATCGGCGGGCACGCACCGACGGTTGCCGGAGGTGTTGAACCAGGAACAGGCAGCCGATCTCGTTGACGGTGTCGAGGGCGACGGTGCGATCGCGTTGCGCGATCGAGCGATTCTGGAGTTGTTGTACGCCGGCGGTGTCCGGGTGGGCGAACTCGTCGGTCTGGACGTGGACTCCTTCGACGAGTCGCGCTCGTTGTTGCGGGTGATCGGCAAGGGCAACAAGGAACGCAGCGTTCCCATCGGTACGCCGGCGCAGCGTGCGCTACGGGCCTACCTCGCTGAAGGTCGAGGCGAGTTGGTGTCGGCGCGAAGTGGGCGCGCGCTTCTGCTGGGGGCGCGTGGTGGACGTATCGACTCACGTGAAGTACGCCGGATCGTGCATCGCGCCGCGCAAGGCGTCGACGGTGCGCCGGACATCGGCCCGCACGGGCTGCGGCACAGCGCGGCCACACACCTCCTGGAGGGTGGTGCCGATCTGCGTTCGGTCCAGGAATTGCTCGGGCACGCATCTTTGGCGACGACGCAGATCTACACGCACGTATCGGTTGAGCGACTGCGCTCGGCATTCGATCAGGCTCACCCGCGCTCCTGACCGTCTAGCCAATACGAAAGGGCGCTTCAGCGAATTCGCTGAAGCGCCCTTTCATCGGCCGCCGACACCCGAGCGCGGCTATGACCGGTTATGCGGGGACGGCCGCCGGAGCCGCCTGCTGGGCGCGAGCCAGACCAGCGGACAGGTCAGCGATCAAATCGTCGGGATCCTCGATACCGACGGATACCCGGATCAGGCCGTCGGAAATTCCGGCGACCGCGCGCGCCTCGGCGGTCATCGATGCGTGCGTCATCGTGGCGGGGTGCGCGACGAGAGATTCCACGCCACCGAGCGATTCGGCCAGGCTGAAGAGTTCCAGTCCGTCCAGGAACGCGCGCACCGCTGGCTCGCCGCCGGCCAACTCGAAGGACAGCATCGCGCCGAAACCGCTCTGCTGACGCGCCGCCAGCTCATGACCGGGGTGATCGGCCAGGCCGGGGAAATTCACCTTGCTCACCGCCGCATGCGCGTTGAGTGCCTCAACAACACGATCGGCACCCTCCTGGTGGGCGCGCATCCGTGGGGCGAGCGTACGCAGCCCGCGCAGCGTCTGATAGCAGTCGAACGGGCTCGCAGTCAGGCCGATGGTATTGGACCAGTAGGCCATCTGCTCCTGCAGTTCGGCTGTGGCTGAAAGGATCGCGCCGCCGACGACATCGCTGTGGCCATTGAGGTATTTGGTGGTGGAGTGCACGACCACGTCGCAACCCAGCGCGATCGGCTGCTGCAACAACGGCGACAGGAACGTGTTGTCGGCGACCACCGTCGCGCCGACCGCGTGGGCGCGACGTGCGGTGTCCGCGACGTCGGTGATGCGCAGCAGCGGGTTGGAGGGCGTCTCGATCCAGACGACCTTCGGTGACTGCGCCAGTGCGCTATCGAGCGCGGCGGTGTCGTTGAAGTCGACGGTCAGAACCTCGAACGAGCCCTTCTGGTGGTACGAATCGAACAGCCGCCAGGTGCCGCCGTAGCAGTCATGTGGGACAACGATCTTCTCGCCCGGAGACAGCAACGCGTGTACGACGACGGTGATTGCGCCCATCCCGGTCGCGGCGATGATGCCGCCGTGCGCACCTTCGAGCTCGGCGATTGCGTTGCCCAGCAGGTCGCGCGTCGGGTTACCGCTGCGTGTGTAGTCGTAGGTACGCGGTTGCGCGAATGACTCGAAGGTGAAGTTGCTCGATAGATGCAGCGGCGGAATGACCGCGCCGTGCTGAGTGTCGGACTCCAGCCCGCTGCGTACGGACTGCGTCACCTTTGAGAGGGGGGTGTTGCTCATGGTGTGGCACCTTTCGAATCGAACGGCACGACGCCATGCGGTTCGTTCGACCAGGTGCAGGATCGGCTCTGAGCCGAAATCCATCTTCCGGCCGGCCATCATTGGCCACCGCAGGACTTGGCACCGGCCATCGGTTTGCGATCGATGGTGGTTGCCCCGGCTTCAAAGGGCCTGTCCCTCAGCCGGTCGTGATGGTTTCAGCAGTTGAGGCTACGCGAGCAGCGCGCGCAGCGCCACGCTGCACTGTCGATCGTCGGGGGGATCACACCGAGGGACGCCGGGATCAGGCCCACATGGCAAGTCCGCTAGTGGATGTCGATACCGCGCTTACTCGATATCGATACCGCGCTCGCTGAGCCATTTCTGTGGATCGAGACGTTGGCTGCCGTAGAGCCCCTTACGGATTTCGAAGTGCAGATGTGGTCCGGTGGATTGGCCGCGGTTTCCGACTGTGGCGATCTGCTGACCGGCCGTCACCTGCTGGCCAGCGGCGACGAGGTACTGATCGACGTGACCGTAGATGAGGTACCAACCGTCGGCGCCGGGATCAATGACTACCCATTGGCCGAAACCGCTCGCTGTGCCGGCGGCGATGACGACGCCGCTGGTGGCCGAATACACCGGTGTGCCGATCTCCGCGGCAAGGTCGATGCCGTAGTGGAAAGTTCCCCAACGCGGGCCGACGCCCGAGGTGAAGACCCCACCAGGCGCGGGATGGACGGTCGTATTGCCAGAGCCGTGTGGATATGCGCCCACCTGCGCGCTCGGGGCGGGTAAACCGGACGATGACTCCTCGCCGGTGAGCGGGAGCAAGCGCACGGCGTGTGGAGTCAGCAGCGTCAGCGGATCGACGTACTGCTCGCCGAGCCGGACTCCCCAGTGCAGGCACACCGCGACCGCGCAATCCGGATGGCCCGCGATCACCGTCCCGATGACCTGTCCGCGTAGCACCACGTCGCCGGCAGACACGGTCGCCTCGACCGGTTCGTACGTCGTTCGTACTGTTGCGTGGTCGATCGAGATCACCCCTCTGCCCGCTACCGTGCCGGCGAATGCCACGACGCCGTCGGCGGCGGCACGTACGGCCTGGTCGGCCGACGCAGCAAGATCTACGCCGCGATGACCCGGCAGCCACGGCTGTGGTGGAAGGTCAAAGGCTTCGGTGACGTCGGGGGCCGGCGACAGTGGCCAATCGAAGCCAGGTGCGCCGCGTGCCGGCGTAGCGCACAGCGCGATGGTGCCAATCGTCAACACGGCGAGCACTCTCTGGAGGGCGCGTAACGGGTAAATCATCGGCTGAGCGAACCATCGCTGATACGCCTGAGACATAGGCGAAGGTCGTGCTGTGAAGACACGCCGGACTGTGGATACCGTGTCCGCCCGGAGACAGGCACTCGTTCACACAGCGTCAGGTGGTGTGGAGACCGGTACCCTCCGCGCCGGCACCATCCGCGCCGGCACCGTTCGAGCGCACGGCGTGCGAGAGATGCGCGCGGCGCCACACTCATCCGGCGCGCCGTCCGATGGCGGCATCCCGTACTATTTAGGGAGCGGTTCGTTCGGCTCCTGCCGACGGGCCGACTTCGCGCGTCCAGACCCGCCTTGCGGGTCGACTCTTCTACGGTCCGGTGTTCACGCCGGTCGAGTCGGGGCGCCAGGGGCGCTGCCGACCGGCGGCGCCGACAACCATAGAGGATCGCGCCGGTGCGTCTAGCCGGCCGATCAGGACAAGGAGAACGGCCATGGCCGTCGTCACTATGCGTCAGCTGCTCGACAGCGGCGTGCACTTCGGGCACCAGACCCGTCGGTGGAACCCGAAGATGAAGCGCTTCATCCTCACCGAGCGCAACGGCATCTACATCATCGACCTGCAGCAGACCTTGTCGTACATCGACAAGGCCTTCGAGTTCGTCAAGGAGACCGTCGCGCACGGCGGCACGATCCTTTTCGTCGGCACCAAGCGTCAGGCGCAGGAAGCCATCGCCAAGGAGGCGACCCGCGTCAACATGCCGTACGTCAACCACCGTTGGCTCGGCGGCATGCTCACCAACTTCGGCACCGTCCACAAGCGTCTGCAGCGCCTCAAGGAGCTCGAGCAGATCGCCGAGACCGGCGGCGAGACCGTGATGACCAAGAAGGAACAGCTGATCCTCGATCGCGAGCGCGAGAAGCTGTCGAAGACCCTCGGTGGAATCCGCGATATGGCTCGCGTGCCGTCGGCGATCTGGATCGTCGATACGAAGAAGGAGCAGATCGCGGTCGGCGAGGCCAAGAAGTTGAACATCCCGATCGTCGCCATCCTCGACACGAACTGCGATCCGGATGAGACCGACTACCCGATCCCGGGTAACGACGACGCCATCCGTTCGGCGAACCTGCTTACTCGCGTGATTGCCGACGGCGTCGCCGAGGGCCTCATTCAGCGCGCCTCGGCGGGCAAGAGTGACGACAAGCCGAACCGCGACGACGTTGCCGCTGACGAGCCTCTCGCCGAGTGGGAGCGCGAAATTCTCGAAGGTGGAAAGACCGACGCTGCTGCGGCCCCGGCCGCCGAAGCGCCCGCACCGGCCGCCGATGCGCCGGCTACGAGCGATGCTGCGGCTACGGAAGCTGCGACGGCGCAGACCCCCGAAGCCAAGTAACGCGTCCACCGACTACACCAGCATCTGATCTACATCCGCCAGAAGCGGATAGATGGGACAACCACTCATGGCTAACTTCTCAGCCGCTGACGTCAAGAAGCTGCGCGAAACCACCGGCTCCGGCATGCTCGACTGCAAGAAGGCGCTCGCTGAGGCTGATGGCGACTTCGACAAGGCCGTCGAACTGCTCCGTATCAAGGGCGCCAAGGACGTCGGCAAGCGTGCCGCGCGTACCTCGGCCAATGGTCTGGCCACCGTCAAGGACGGCGTCGTGATCGAGTTGCTCTGCGAAACCGACTTCGTCGCCAAGAACGCCGACTTCATCGCGCTCGGCGACAAGGTCGTCGGCGCCCTTGCCGCGGCAAAGGTCGACTCGCTGGAGGCCGCTCTGGCCACGGACCTCGACGGAATCACCGTCGAAGCCGCGATCCAGGAACTGTCGGCGAAGATCGGCGAGCGCCTTGAGTTGCGCCGCGTCGTACGCTTCGACGGTCAGACCACCGCGTACCTGCACCGTCGTTCGGCGGACCTGCCCCCGCAGGTCGCGGTCCTCGTCGAGTACACCGGCGACGACGCCGAAGCCGCTCGCAGCGCTGGTATGCAGATCGCTGCTATGCGTCCGCGGTACGTCACCCGTGATGAGGTCCCGGCCGACATCGTGGAGAACGAGCGCCGTTTGGCCGAGGAAACCGCGCGTGGCGAGGGTAAGCCCGAGCAGGCGATCGTGAAGATCACCGAGGGCAAGGTCAACGCTTACTTCAAGGACTTCACCCTGAACGAGCAGCCCTCGGTGCAGGACCCGAAGAAGAACGTGAAGGCCGTGCTCGACGCGGCCGGCGTTGCGGTCACCCGCTTCGCCCGTATCGAGGTCGGCGAGGAGCTCTAAGAGCCAGTTCGACACCGAGAGGGGGCCGTCACTGCCGTGATCCGGCGTGGCGGCCCCTTTTTCTGGATCGGATCACCGCCCTGCCGCGGTACGGTCCTGCCCGTAGCCCGACATGCGATCGCTCAGGAGCGTCAATTCTGATGAGTGCCAACAAACGAATCCTTCTCAAGCTTTCCGGTGAGACCTTCGGCGGCGGAACTGTCGGCGTCGACACCGAGGTAGTCAAGAGCATCGCCGGGCAAATCCGTGAGGTGGTCGCATCCGGGACGCAGGTGGCAGTGGTCACCGGTGGCGGCAACTTCTTCCGCGGTGCGCAGTTGTCGCAAGCCGGCATGGATCGCGCTCGCGCCGACTACATGGGAATGTTGGGCACCGTGCTCAACTGCCTTGCGCTGCAGGACTTCCTGGAGAAGGAAGGCGTAGCGACCCGAGTGCAGACCGCGATCACCATGGGGCAGGTGGCCGAGTCCTACATCCCGCTGCGCGCGATCCGTCACCTGGAGAAGGGTCGCGTGGTGATCTTCGGCGCCGGTGCCGGGATGCCGTACTTCTCTACCGATACGGTCGCGGCACAACGCGCCTTGGAAATCGGGTGCGATGTATTGCTGATGGCCAAGAACGGCGTGGACGGTGTCTATAACGCTGACCCGCGCACCGACCCGAGCGCGACCAAGTACGACCGTCTCACGTACGACGAGGTCCTCACCAATCACTTGGCTGTGGCAGACAGCACTGCGATTAGCCTGTGCATGGACAATGACATGCCGATCGTCGTCTTCAACATGCTCGAGGACGGCAACATCGGTCGCGCTGCCGCCGGCGAACACATCGGCACCATCATCAGCAACGCGACCGTGAACCGTTAGGAGAACAGAATGATTGACGAGACGCTCCTCGAGGCCGAGGAAAAAATGGAAAAGGCGGTCAACGTCGCCAAGCAGGACATGACCACGATCCGCACTGGACGGGCCACCCCGGCGATGTTCGAAGGCCTGACGATCGACTATTACGGTGCGCCCACGCCGCTGAACCAGATGGCCAGCATCACCATCCCGGAAGCGCGGATGGCCACCATTAAGCCATACGACGTCTCGCAGCTCGGCGCTATCGAGAAGGCGATCCGCGACTCTGATCTCGGCGTCAACCCGGGCAACGACGGCCAATTGATCCGAGTCGTGCTGCCGCAGCTCACTGAGGAGCGCCGCAAGGAGATGGGCAAGGTCGCGCGCGGCAAGGGCGAAGACGCCAAGGTGTCGATCCGCAACGTGCGCCGGGCCGCCAAGGATGTCCTGGAGAAGATCAAAAAAGACGGCGATGCCGGCGAGGACGAGGTCGATCGCGCCGAGAAGGAACTGGACTCGTTGACCGGTAAGTATGTTGAGCAGGTCGATGAGGTCGTCGCCCGCAAGGAAGCGGAGTTGCTCGAGGTCTAGGCCACGAGTATCCGATGAGCAAGCAGCCAGCGACCGGGAGCCCAAGCCCCGACAGCGATCGCGCGGCGCCGCCGGCCGGTAAGGCCGGCCGCGACCTGCCAGCGGCGATCGGTGTCGGTGTGGGCATCGGCGCCGTTGTGCTGCTCACCCTGTTCGTGTACCGGCCGGCCTTCGGCGCCTTGGTACTTCTCGTGGTCGGCATTGCCTGCTACGAGATCAGTACGGCGCTGCGCTCGCGGGGATTCTTGGTTGCCTGGTGGCCGCTGGTAGTCGGTGGCGCCGCGATGGGCGCTTCTGCCTGGTTCTACGGACTTGACGGTCTCGCGGTCGCGACGCTGCTGACGTTCCTGGTCGCGACCGGGTGGCGGATGACCGGTGATGTCGAGGGGTTCGTGTCCTCGACCGCGGCGTCCGCCCTAGTCATCTTGTACGTACCGTTCCTGGCCGGGTTCGCCGTGATGATGGCGAATCGCGAGAGCGGGGCAGTGTGGGTGATCACCTGGGCACTGGCTGTCGTCTGCAATGACACCGGTGGCTATACCGCAGGCGTGCTGATCGGTAAGCATCCGATGGCGCCGACGATCTCACCTAAGAAATCTTGGGAAGGATTCGGTGGATCGCTCCTCGCGGCGGCGATCGCCAGCGTCCTGATGTTCACGCTCGCCCTTGACGGGCAGTGGTGGCACGGCGCCTTGTTCGGACTGGCTATCGCGATGATTGCGACTGTGGGCGATCTTGCCGAGTCGATGATTAAGCGCGACCTGGGTATCAAGGACATGAGTAACCTGCTGCCCGGGCACGGCGGGGTGATGGATCGACTCGACAGCCTGCTGTTCAGCGCCCCGCTGGCGTGGATGCTGCTGACGCTTTTCGTCGGTTAGTTCCCGCCGGGCGATGCGTACTGCCGAATCCATGCGTGCATAGCGATTCCGGCCGCGACTCCGGCGTTGATCGAGCGGGTCGAACCGAATTGGCTGATCGAGTGAACTGAGCGGCAGCGTTCGGCCATCGTGTCACTGAGCCCTACGCTCTCCTGACCGAACACGAGCACGCAGTCACGCGGGAGCGCCGCGGTCTCGATCGGTGATGAGCCAGGAAGGTTGTCGATTCCGATGAGTGCTAGCTGACGACTGTCGGCATAGTCGGCCAGTTCTACTGGATCGGCGTGATACCGCACGTGCTGGTATCGATCGGTCACCATCGCGCCGCGGCGATTCCATCGTCGGCGTCCGACAATGTGCACCTCGGCGGCGAGGAATGCGTTTGCGGTCCGGACGATCGTGCCGATGTTCATATCGTGATGCAGGTTCTCGATCGCCACGTGAAAGTTATGTCGCCGGGTATCCAGGTCGGCGATGATCGCCGCCATGGACCAGTACCGATATCTATCGATGACGTTGCGCCGGTCGCCATCGGCGAGCAACTGCTGATCCAGGCGATCGTCCTCGGGCCATGGCAGCGGGTGTGGACCGACCCCCACCGGCGGAGCGTACGACGGTGACGCGCCCTCGTCGTACTGTTGCTCGTCCACGCACAGACAGTATCGCTGCGACGTCCGCTGACTGAGAGGGGGATGACGGCAACCATGCGCTCTGTCATAGTCCAGGAATGGACTTCCCGATCACCGAACGCAGTTACTCATCCGAGCGACACACCACCGCGTATTTGCAGGCGGGACCGCAGGACGGCCCGTTGCTGGTGTTCTGCCACGGCTGGCCAGAGTTGTCCTACTCGTGGCGGCATGTGTTGCCGGTATTCGCCGGCTTGGGGTTCCATGTGGTCGCGCCAGATATGCGTGGTTATGGCAATTCGAGCGTGCCCCCGAACACCGATGACTACACGCAGCGAGAGATCGTCGCTGACATGATCGAACTGCTCGACCACTTGGGTGCGCAGCGCGCCGTCTGGATCGGTCACGACTGGGGCTCGCCGGTGGTGTGGAACATCGCCACGCACCATCCCGAGCGCACCCGTGCGGTCGCTTCGTTGTCCGTACCTTTCCAGCCCGGGGGCTTCGCGAAAGTCAACCTGTATGGCTTGAT
This sequence comes from Cumulibacter soli, assembly GCF_004382795.1. Lineage (NCBI taxonomy): Bacteria > Bacillati > Actinomycetota > Actinomycetes > Geodermatophilales > Geodermatophilaceae > Cumulibacter > Cumulibacter soli. The sequence continues at coordinate 190,616 of NZ_SMSG01000003.1, forward strand.
TGATCGAGACATATACCCCGAGGACGAGTATCCGGTGGGGCAGTGGGACTACTTCCTCTTCTACCAAGAGTCGTTCGACCAGGCGCAACGCGACTTCGAACGAGACGTCACAGCCACCGTGAAATGCATCTTCCGCCATGGCAAGCCTGAACACATCAGCCGCCCGGCCGGCACCGCGAGTACCCGCCGCGACGGCGGATTCTTCCGCGGACCGACCGCGCCGGATATCCCGCGTGACGACGCCGTGCTATCCGAAGACGATCTGCAGCGATATGTCGGCGCGCTTGAGCGCAACGGCTTCCGTGGACCCAACTCGTGGTACGTCAACGACGAGGTCAACCAGGAGTACTCGCAAGAGGGGTCCGCGAGCTTGGACATGCCGGTGCTGTTTCTGCACGGCCACTACGACCAGACCTGCCAGACCGTGCACAGTCAACTGGCCGACCCGATGCGTGGAGCTTGTACCGACCTGACCGAGCACATCATCGACAGCGGCCACTGGATCGCACAGGAGAACCCAGCGGCCGTCAATGCGGCCCTCGCATCGTGGCTGGTGAGCAAGGTCGGCGATTGGTGGCCCGGCACACGGTAGGCCCTCTCACACTCCTTGGGCCGGTGGCGGCGCGCCGAATCGTGGGATGATCGAGAGCCTATGACTGCTCTACCGCTCGTCTTCAGCCCGCCGCGGGGCGTGAAGAAGCCACCTCGGCATCTCGCGGACCTGGACCTGTCCGGCCGCCGCGCCGCGATGGCTGACCTCGGCGTGCCCGCATTTCGGGCCAACCAGCTCTCGAATCATTACTTCGGTCGGTTCGTTAACGACCCGGCGCAGATGAGTGATCTGAGCGCGGCCGATCGCGCCGCGCTCGCTGACGAGTTGTTCCCCACGCTGCTGAACCATGTGCGCGAGCAGACCTGCGATGACGGTATGACGCTCAAGACGCTGTGGCGGCTGTTCGATGGGGCGCTGGTGGAATCAGTGCTGATGCGTTACCCCGAGCGCACCACGCTGTGTATCTCCAGTCAGGCCGGATGCGGGATGGCCTGCCCATTCTGCGCGACCGGGCAGCAGGGTCTCACCCGTAACTTGTCGACCGCCGAGATTGTCGATCAGGTCGTGGTCGCCGCGCGCACAATGCGCGACGGGGCAATGGCCGGCGGCCCGGGACGCCTGTCGAACATCGTGTTCATGGGGATGGGCGAGCCGCTAGCGAACTACAATCGGGTGATCGCCGCGGTACGTCGGATCACCGACCCGGCACCTAGCGGCCTGGGCATCAGCCAGCGAGGCGTCACCGTTTCCACCGTCGGTTTGGTCCCGGGCATCGAGCGTCTTACCGCCGAGAACATGCACGTGCGCCTGGCCGTGTCCTTGCACACCCCCGACGATGAACTGCGCGACACCCTGGTGCCGATCAACAACCGGTTCAAGGTCGATGAGGTACTGGACGCCGCGTGGGCTTACGCAAAGCAGACACGTCGGCGAGTATCCATCGAGTACGCGTTGATCAGGGATGTGAACGACCAGCCATGGCGTGCTGACCTGCTGGCCAAGCGGTTGCGGCAGCGAGGCGACTTCCCGTGGGTGCACGTGAACCTGATTCCGCTCAACCCGACCCCTGGTTCGGAATGGGATGCCAGTCCGAAGCCGGTGGAGCGAGAGTTCGTACGCCGCCTGATCGCAGGTGGCGTCACGACGACCGTCCGCGACACCCGCGGGCAGGAAATCGACGGCGCCTGCGGACAGTTGGCAGCCTTGGAGGAGAACTGATTTGGTAGTACCAACCCCGGAATTCGGCGCGGCAAAGCGCGGGCGTAAGGGATATGAGCGCGCCGCGGTCGACGCCTTTGTCGAGCGGGTACTGGAGCGGGTCAACACGGACCGTTCGCCCGACGGGATGTCTTCACACGAACTGGCGATGCCGCTCTTCGATGAGGCACGAGGTGCTGCGGCGTACGACGAGCCGAGCGTGGACGAGTGGCTTAAGGACATGCGCAAGCGCATCCAGGAGCTGGAATCAACTGTGCGCGAGGAAGACATCGCCAATCCTGGCCGTGAGGGCTCCGTGCAGGAAATGGCCGCTCCGCAACATTTCGATGACCGCTTCCCGCGAGTCAGCCGTTCGGTGCTGGGATTCGCCGCGGATGAGGTCAACGACGCGATGGACAACCTGCGCGCATCGTTGAATACGTCGCAGGCGCCAAGCCCGGAGCAGATTCTGGGGCTGAGCTTCACCGAGGAGCACGGCGGTTATCGGCAGGTCGCTGTCGCCGAGGCGCTCGAGCTAATCGCGCTGGCGCGCCGGGCGCGGTAGCGCCGCATCAGCCTACGCGGCGCACCAATACCCGCGTCCCACACAACACAGAGTCCGCTTCGCCATCGCGAAGCGGACTCTGTGTTGAATGAGAACCCAGTCGTTGTATTAGGACCCAGGCGTAGCTGGGGCTATTTGCGCCAGGTCGACTTTCGCTGGTTGGCGGCGCTGATCAGCACGATCGCTAGCATGACCGCCGCGATTATCCACAGCCAGAGGTCTTCGACCTTGCCCTCGTGGTTGCCGATGGCCATCAACGCCACGACGATGGCGGCGATGAAGCCGCCTATCCGCAGGCCGCGGCCATTACCGGAGTGGTGCCATCCCCAGATGCGCGGGTCATCGTCCGCGAGCTCGACCTCTGTCGACGCCGATGCAGGATGAGCCGAACCATGCGTAATCGAATCGTGGTCCGCTTTGCGGATGCTTGCCACGGTGCCTCCCAGGAATGCGCAGTACCTTAAACGTCATCATTTCATTAGCTCCTGGCTTCGCGTGCAGCAGGTGTGTGCCGGAGCGGTCGAGCCAACGATCAAGGACAATTGAGCGGTGAACTCCCAGCGTAGCCTCGTCATCCTCGGTTCAACCGGTTCGATCGGTACCCAAGCAGTCGACGTCGTACGCCGTAACCGGAGCAGGTTCGCGGTGCGGGCGATCAGCGCAGCCGGCAACCACGCGGCGTTGCTGGCGCAACAGGCCTTCGAGCTCGGCGTCGACACCGTGGGCGTCGCCCGAGCCACCGCAGCCGAGGACGTCATCTTGCATCTACGCGCTGAGGCAGCCCGTCGCGGAATACGGGAGATTCCGAAGGTGCTCGCTGGGCCGACCGCCACCACCGAACTGGCCGCGCTGCCGGTGGACGTCGTGCTGAATGGCGTCGACGGATCTATCGGACTTGCGGCCACCGTGGCGTGCTTGCGGGCCGGCACGAGGCTGGCCCTGGCGAACAAGGAGTCGCTGATCGCCGGGGGCACGTGGGTGGCGCACATGGCTGCGCCGGGTCAGCTCGTCCCGGTCGATTCGGAGCATTCGGCGATGGCTCAATGTCTGCGGGCCGGACGGCGCGAGGAAGTGTCACGATTCATCCTCACTGCCAGCGGTGGTCCGTTCCGCGGGCGGAACCGTGCGGACCTGCGCGACGTCACCCTCGCGGACGCACTGGCGCATCCCACGTGGTCCATGGGGACGTCGGTCACCCTCAATAGCGCGAACCTGATCAATAAGGGGCTGGAACTCATCGAGGCGCACTTGTTGTTCGATGTCCCGCCCGACGACATCGTCGTCGTGGTGCACCCGAGTTCGGAGGTCCACTCGATGGTCGAGTACGCCGACGGATCGACCATCGCGCAGGCGTCCCCACCCGATATGCGGATGCCGATCGCGCTCGCCCTCGGCTGGCCAGACCGGGTGAGCGGCGCCCAGCCGTCGTTCGACTGGTCGAGTGCCCGCAGCTGGGTGTTCGAGCCGCTGGACGACGATGCCTTCCCCGCAGTGCGCTTGGCGCGGGAGGTCGCGGGCGCCGGCGGGGTGGCGCCGGCGGCGTACAACGCCGCGAACGAGCAGGCGCAGGCTGCGTTCATCGATGGCCGGATCGGGTTCCTGGACGTCGTGGATATCGTCGAGGCGAGCGTGCGTCGCTTAGGGGCGAATCACGACTTGGAGCGTCCCGGCACCAGCCTGGAGCAGATTTTGGAGTTTGAGCGCGTGGCCAGGAGCACCGCCGACGACCTCATCGCGGACTGGCCGAACAGCGGAGCCGCTCAGTCATGATGACCGCGTTAGGCATTCTGCTATTCGTCATCGGACTGCTTTTCTCAATCTGGTGGCATGAGCTCGGCCATTTCGCTGCGGCGCGACGTTTTGATATGCGCGTCAGCCAGTTCATGGTGGGCTTCGGGCCGACAGCGTTCTCGCGGCAGATTGGCGAGACGGAACACGGGATCAAGTGGATTCCGCTCGGCGGCTACATCCGGATCATCGGCATGATCCCGCCGAAGCCGGCGCGCAAACCCCGTAAGGGGCCGTTCTCAGGATTGATCGCCGAGGTACGTGAGCAATCAGCCGCCGACCTGAAGCCTGGTGACGAAACCCGCGCGTTCTACACCAAACCGTGGTGGCAGCGGGCCATCACTATGTTCGCTGGGCCGCTACAGAACCTCATCTTTGCGCTGGTGCTGTTCACCATCATCCTCACCACGCTCGGCGTGCACACGCCATCACTGACCGTGCAGACGGTCAACGAATGCGTGCTCCCGTCCACGACCAACGCCGACGACTGCACGAAGCCGGTCGACGCTGACGGGATCGTGTGCGAGAGCGGGGACACAGCATGCGCACTGCCTGCCGCCAGCCCGGCCGCGGAAGCGGGATTCGAGGTCGGCGACACGATCGTGGCGATGAACGGTGAGCCAGTCGAGGACTGGGAGACCGTTCGCGAGGAGATCCGCGTGTCGCCTGGTGAGCAGATGACATTTACGGTCGACCGTGGCGGTGAACACCTGCAGTTGTCACTCGTCCCGATGCGCAACGAGATGCCCTCGGACGAGGACCCGAACGAGACCGTCGAGGTCGGGTATGTCGGGCTAGCGCCAAGCCAACCAATGACGACCCTGTCCATCACGGAGGTCCCCGGGCACGTATGGGATTTCGCCGGCCTTGCCGTCGAGCGCATCATCGAATTACCGCAGCGGGTGCCGGCGCTGATCGACGCTACGTTTGCCGGCGGCGAGCGCGATCCGGAAGGACCGGTGGGACTCGTCGGAGTCGGCCGCATCTCCGGCGAGATTCTGTCGATGCCGTCGCCGGCAACCGAGCGAATCGCCTACTTCCTGTCGCTGCTGGCGAGCCTGAACATGATGTTGTTCCTGTTCAACTTGATCCCGCTGTATCCGCTGGACGGTGGCCATATCGCCGGAGCGCTGTACGAGGGTCTGCGCAACGCGGTCTACCGGATTCGAGGCAAGACGCCGCCTGGACCGATCGACATTGCGGCGGCGATGCCAGTCGCCTACGTGGTCGCAGGTGTATTCGTCCTGTTTTCGCTGTTGCTGGTGGTGGCGGACGTGATTAACCCGATCACGCTGATGCAATAGGCGCGCCACGGCACCGGGGTTCACGGATAGCATTGTCTGCATGAGCGTCTCCCTCGGTATGCCGCAGCTTCCACCGCCGGTACTAGCCCCCCGCCGGGCGACCCGCCAGTTGAACGTCGGCGGCGTGCTGGTCGGTGGCGACGCACCGGTATCCGTGCAGTCGATGACCACGACACTGACCGCGGACGTAAATGCGACGCTGCAGCAGATTGCCGAGTTGACCGCGTCAGGGTGCCAGATCGTGCGAGTGGCAGTGCCGAGTCAGGACGATGCGGACGCCCTGCCGGCGATCGCGAAGAAGTCGCAGATCCCCGTCATCGCCGACATCCATTTCCAGCCGAAGTATGTGTTCGCCGCGATCGATGCCGGCTGCGCCGCCGTTCGGGTGAATCCGGGCAACATCAAGGCTTTCGACGACAAGGTCGCCGAGATCGCTCGCGCCGCCAGTGCGGCCGGCACACCGATCCGCATCGGAGTGAACGCCGGCTCGTTGGACAAACGGCTTCTGGCCAAGTACGGCAAGGCGACTCCCGAGGCGCTGGTGGAGTCTGCGCTGTGGGAATGCTCGTTGTTCGAGGAGCACGACTTCCGCGACATCAAGATCTCGGTGAAGCATCATGACCCCGTCGTGATGGTGCGTGCATACGAGTTGCTGGCCGAGCAGTGCGACTATCCGCTGCACCTCGGGGTCACCGAGGCCGGACCGGCATTCCAGGGCACAATCAAATCCGCTGTGGCGTTCGGCGCGCTGCTGAGCAAGGGGATCGGGGACACGATCCGGGTGTCGCTGTCTGCGCCGCCGGTTGAAGAGGTCAAAGTCGGGCTACAAATCCTGGAATCGCTGAACCTCCGCCAGCGTGGTCTGGAGATCGTCTCGTGCCCGTCCTGCGGCCGCGCTCAGGTTGACGTCTACACGCTCGCTGAGCAGGTCACCGCCGGCCTGGAGGGGCTCAAAGTTCCATTGCGTGTGGCCGTCATGGGATGCGTCGTGAACGGCCCGGGTGAGGCGCGCGAGGCCGACCTCGGCGTTGCCTCTGGCAATGGCAAGGGGCAGATCTTCGTTAAGGGCGAGGTAATCAAGACGGTTCCCGAGTCGCAGATCGTGGAGACCTTGATCGACGAAGCGATGCGGCTTGCCGACGAGATGGGCGTCGATGCAGCGGGCGAGCCATCCGTCAGCGTTTCTTAGCGAGGACCCGCGCTGTGAGCCTGGTGAGCCGCGCTCGAGCGGCGGGGGTGGCCGACCGCGAGCAGGTACTCGCGTTACTGGCGATGGACCCGGTCGAATCGGTGCCGGTTTCGTCGTGGTTGAGTCGCTCCGGCGTCGAGCGCGGGTTGCGTTCGGGCAACGTGTGGCTGCACGGTGACTCGCTGTGCTTTTCCGGTGCGAACCTTTTGCCGGTCAATATGGACGCTGACGCCGCCCGCGCGTTCGCCGATCTGGCGTTACGCCAGGGGCGGCGGTGTTCGTCGATTGTGGGTCGACTGCCGGCCACCGCTGATCTGTGGCGTATGCTGGAACCGCGTTGGGGTCCGGCCCGCGCCGTACGGCAGCGGCAGTTTGTGATGGTGACGCGCCAGGATGCGCCGATCGCGCCGGACCCGATGGTGCGTCATGCCCAGGCTGAGGACCTGGAGGAGTTTTTCACGGCCTCGGTCGAGATGTATACCGAGGAGATCGGGGCATCGCCGATCGCGCATGACGGCGGATCGTCATACCGCTACCGGATCGCGCAGTTGATTCGCGACGGCTTCGCGTTCGTGCGGGTCGAAGACGGGCGAGTGATCTTCAAGGCCGAGTTGGGTGCGGTCAGTGGCGGATGCGCGCAATTGCAGGGCGTATGGGTACACCCGGATCGACGTGGTGAGGGAATTGGATCCGCCGCGACGGCCGCCGTATTGCGCTTGGCGCGCAGCGCGGGAATGACCACGGTCTCGCTGGCCGTCAACGATTTCAATATCGCCGCTGTGCGCTCATACCTGCGGTGTGGCTTCGAGGTGTTAGGCGCACAAATGGTTGTGCTTTTCTAGTGCGCAACCTCTAGCGTTCGCGAGCCAACTTGGTGATCGCGTACGCCGTTGATCGATCCGCAGGTTTACCGCAGGACGGCGGCTTCGCGACGGTCTTGCGCGACTCGACCAGCCCCTGCCACACCGATCCTGCGACGGTCATCCGAATCACGTGCCCTTCGTTGATCTGCTGGTAACTGAGCATGCGCACGTCGTCGATGCCAGTCAGGCCGAGCCGCAGGCGCAACTCGGCGTCCACCATTTGCGCTGCCGCAGGTAGGGAACTGAGGCCGCGTAGATCTTCAGCGATCACTTTCGCGTGCCGCTCGGCGTCGTACGCGCGTTCCGCAGACTCCTCGGTCAGTCGCCCGTACACGGCGCCACTGGGCAGCGCGAGCGCGGTTGCGGCGAATCGGTGCCCGCCGAGGTGACTGCATTCGTACACGCGCTGCGGGTATCGCGCGGCTAAGGCGCCGGCAATCGGCACTCCGTAAATCGCGCAGCACTGATCCCGCTTGGCGTGCGCACATACGAACAGCAGCTGCTCGGTGACCGATTCGGCGTCCGGATGTACGGCCAGCGGTTGGTGCGCCGCCGCGGCGAGGTCCGAATCGAGCACCTCCGCGAGGTTGCGCACGGTGAACGTGACGACGGCACGATGCTGCCGCGCGAGCGTCGCAACGAATACCCGGCGCTGCAACGGAGCCCGCTCACGACGTCCAGGTTGACGAAAGACGAGCGTCTTGAGCCCTACATGTGCGGCCGCCGACTCAAGTGCGGGCCCTATTCCGCCGAGTGTGCTGGGTCCGAGTGCCTTGTGCGGCCAAGCGCCGGGCTCTTCGACCAGCAGGTACCCCACCTCGGTGCTGCCGGCGCTACCGGCCATTGGCTCCCCGCTCATCAGCGAGCGCACGCTACAGCGTTGGGCGGCTTCTACTTGGCTCACGGGCCCTCCTGCGCCGGGGCATTCGTGACGAGGATACGTACGGACCGCGCTGAGGTCAGCGCGTCGTCGATGGTCCGGCGCCGCGGTTCGCCCACCTCCACGGCGATAGTGCGGGCCGCTGACAGGCTCCTCAGAGGCTGCGCGGTGCACACCGCGCGCACCAACTCCAGGTCGCCACCGGTAACTAGCAGGTCCACGGCACCGGGGACGTCGCCGAGGACAGTGCGGGCAGCGCCGGCTGCGGCCGTGGCTAACGCGGCGGCTTGATTGGCGCGGCGCCGGGCAAAGCGCTGCTGACTCTGCCCGCCGGCAGCGGTCCGACCTTGTACATAACGGCTGCCGGTCTTCGATGCTGTCACGCGGTGGTGTGCGCCGTCGTACTCGACGCGCGCGATGCTGTAGCCGCCGCGTCGTACCAACGCGACTACGCCGGTTCCGGCCGGTAGTAGGGCTGCGATGAGCGCCGGTAGGTCAGTGATGCCCGGGAGCTCAATAGGTAATACAGCCCGAGCGCCGCGCACCGTGGCCACGACGGTTCCCTCCGGCTCTGCGGTGATCGAACAGATGGCGCCGTTGCGCGCCGCGAACCCGTCGAACCAGCGTTGCAGACGCTGCGGGGGAACGTTGACCTGCGTGCTCACGCCATACCTGGGAGCGAAGGCGGCAATGCTTCCGGGTCGAGTTCTCGACGCCAGCGCCCGGCCGCAGACGCGGTATCGAGCATGCCGTCGAGGCACAGTTGCCGGAACGTCGCGTCGGGCTCACCATCGGTGCCGATGCAGAACCGCCACTGCTGAGTCAGTGATTCCTCCACGTCCGCCGCGAACGCCAAGGCCGATTCGTCGTCGCTGAGCAGTCCCGGCACACGGTAGCCGGCCTGAGCCGGGACGGGTTCACCATTCAGAGCGCGCAATAGATCCTCGATCTTGGTGCGCATCGCGCGTTGTGCGTTGTCGCGGCTGGTGATTGGCTTCAGGTACTCCTGGGAAACGGTAGCGCCGATCTCGCCGTACGCCCAGATCGCGGCGTGCTGATTCGCCAACACTTGTTGTAGGGCCTGGACTTGTTGCTCAGTCATCGAGAACCTCCACCGCCTCTTGGTGACTTGCAGATAGCGCGGCAAGTAGTGGGGCTCGCTGTGCGGGCTGCGTGAGTGCGAGCTCACCGCATTTTGTGACGAGTGTTTGCTCGAGGTCGATGACGGTGCCGAGCGCCGCAGCCGGATCGGCGGTGTCGGAGGGCGGGGTGGGGCTCGGCACGTCGCCAGCGCGCAGGGCAAGTGCGCCGGCTAGCGCTGAGATCTGTTCCTGCACGTTCTGGGCTAAGCCGGTGAGGGCGTCGGAGGGCGCCGACGCGATGGCGGCTTCGTACCCGGCAGCTAACTCGAGATGATCATCTATTAACTCTGCCAGGGGATCGGGAGGCGCCGGCTCCGGTTCCTGCGGCGCCCGCGTGGTGCAGCCAGCCAGAGCCAATGCGAGCCCACCCGACGCAAGGAGTACCTGGCGTCGGCTCAACGGGGACTGCGCGGAGATAGGCACCCTGTCCAGTCTGCCACCCGACTGCGTGGCGCCGGACGGTGGCTCTCCCGTAGGCTCATACCCACAATTGCCCGACCTGCAGGTGCATCCACAGCACGGTGAAGGAGTACGTCCGATGACCAGACGACCCCCTGGTGCCGCCGCTGGCGGACACGAGCGGCGCCAGCGCGAACTGGAGACCACGCTGCGCCCCGTTGTCCAGGACGCCGGGTTTGATCTCGAAGCGCTCACGCTGTCACAGGCTGGGCGCCGCAGCGTTTTGCGGGTCATCGTGGACAGCGATGCGGGCGTGAATCTCGACGATATAGCAGCAATCAGCCGGCGGGTCTCCGAACAGTTGGATGCCGGCGATGACGGGTTCGGTGCATCCCCGTACACTCTCGAGGTCACCTCCCCGGGGGTCGATCGGCCACTGACCGAAGTTCGGCACTGGCGTCGCGCGATCGGGCGATTGGTGCAGTGGCAACACAACGGGCGATCGACGACCGGACGAGTTGCCGCAGTCGACGGCGATTCGGTGACGATCCGCCTCGATGGCAGGGATGAGCAGTTCAGCCGCGAGACTATCTCGCCGGCGCGTGTGCAGGTCGAGTTCAACAAGTCCGAAAGCGGCAAGGAGCATCCCTGATGAACGTAGATATCGCGGCGTTGCGCACGATCGAACGCGAAAAAGATATCTCGCTGGATACGGTCATCGACGCAATCCAGACCGCGCTGCTGTCGGCGTATCGGCACACCGAAGGCCACGCGCCACGTGCACGGGTCGAGATCGACCGCAAGAGCGGCCTGGTCCAGGTCCTGGCGCAGGAGGTCGACGCCGAAGGCACGGTAACGCGTGAGTGGGACGACACCCCAGAAGACTTCGGACGGATTGCCGCGATGACCGCAAAGCAGGTCATCCTGCAGCGGCTACGCGAGGCCGAGCACGACAACACCTACGGAGAATTTGAAGGCCGCGAGGGCGATCTCGTCGGCGGTGTCATCGAAGCCGACGCGATGCGCAACGAACGTGGTGTCGTTGCCGTGCGGCTCACGTCGAAACTCGAGGCTGCGATGCCAGCCAGCGAGCAGGTTCCCGGTGAGCGCTACACGCACGCCAGTCGGATCAAGGTGCTGATTGTCTCCGTCGTGCGTGGGCAGCGTGGGCCGCAGGTGACGGTGAGCCGCAGCCACCCGAATTTGGTCCGTAAACTCTTCGCGCTTGAGGTTCCTGAGATCTCTGACGGCACGGTGGACATCGTTTCGGTGGCTCGCGAGGCCGGCCACCGTAGCAAGATCGCCGTCCGGTCGAATTCGCCAGACGTCAGCGCGAAGGGTGCCTGCATCGGAGAGATGGGTGCTCGAGTACGTAACGTGATGAGCGAGCTACAAGGCGAAAAGATCGACATCGTCGACTACTCGGACGTGCCCGAAGAGTTCGTCGCTTCGGCGTTGTCGCCTGCGCAGGTAATCAGTGTGACGGTGACCGACCGGTTCGCTCGCGCCGCGCGCGTCGTCGTACCCGACTTCCAGCTGTCGCTGGCGATTGGCCGCGAGGGGCAGAACGCGCGCCTCGCAGCTCGCTTGACCGGGTGGCGCATCGATATCCGATCGGACGCCGAGACAGATTCGGCGCACCTCGACGCCGTGCCACCCGCAGGCGATCAGCAAGGTCGTGCACACCCGTAACCACCACGCCCACCGATGCGGGCACGGTAGCGCGCATCCGGCATGTCACGATGCGTCCCGTATCCCGTCGCGGTATGCTGGTCGACGGCGTCGTGTCCGCACGACCCGCGCACGGTGGGTGAGGAGTGGCTGTCCATGAATCTCCGCATGTGCGTCGGGTGCCGCGGGCGAGCCGACGCCACTGAGTTGATCCGCTGCGTGGTTGACGCTGATCATCCCGGAACACTCCGGATTGATCGACGGCGCCGCATCGCTGGACGTGGGGCGCACCTGCATCCGAGCGAGGCCTGCCTCGAGGCGGCGAAGCGCCGGCGCGCGTTCACTCGAGCCCTGCGGGTTTCCGGACCCCTGGATATCGCAGAACTTGAGCAGTACGTCACCGATGCGGGCCAACTCAATGTCCACAACCCGTGACCCGATTGGTATGGATCCCGATGAACAAGGCATCCCGATGAATCAGGCAGCCCGATGAAGATGCAGCGATGACTGTTCTTCACTGGAAAAACACGAGGTCGTAGCGGAACGTCTGCTGCGGCTTCAAAGACTAGGAGACCCGTGGCAGGCAAGGCCCGAGTACACGAGCTGGCTAAAGAGCTCGGTGTAACGAGCAAGCAAGTTCTCGCGAAACTCAGCGAGATGGGGGAGTTCGTCAAGAGTGCGAGCTCCACCGTGGAAGCGCCCGTAGCGCGCAAACTCAAAGAACAGATGGCCGGTGGCGATAAGCCGAGCGGTTCGCGTCCGGCCCCGAAGTCGGCACCCAAGGTTGAGGTGTCCGGTCCGGTGCCGACGTCGATCGTGCCCAAGCCTGGACCGAAGCCCGGTCCGGCGCCGAGCCCGGCTCCCGCCGCCGCTGCGCAGGCCCCGCCCGCGGAACAGGCGCCGCCGGTAGAGGAGAAGCCGGCTTCGGCACCCGCACCGCGTCCGCGTCCGGCCGGAGGGAACAACCCGTTCGGGGTCGGCCAGGCCGCGTCGCGACCGCCGACACCGCGCCCGCCAGCACCGCGACCGAGCCCGGGAAGCGTGCCGAACGCGCCGCGGCCTGGCGCTCCGCGACCCGGTGGTCCGCGTCCAGGCCCGGGCGGCCCACGCCCGGGTGCCGGCGGTCCCCGCCCCGGTCCTGGTGGTCCACGACCTGGTGGTCCGCGTCCAGGCCCGGGCGGCCCACGCCCAGGCGCTGGTGGTCCGCGTCCTAGCCCCGGTTCGATGCCGTCGCGCCCTGCGCCCGGCCTGAGCCGGCCCGGCGGCGGTGGCGGCGCTCGGCCCGGTGGTGGCGGCGGCGGTCGTCCCGGCGGCGGTGGCGGTGGATTCCGTCCCGGTGGCGGTGGTGGCGGCGGCGGATTCCGTCCCGGTGGCGGCGGAGGTCGCCCCGGCGGCGGTCGCGGTCGCGGCGGTACCGCGGGCGCGTTCGGTAAGCCGGGTGCGCGCGGCCCGGTCCGTGGGCGTAAGAGCAAGAAGCAGCGGCGGCAAGAGTTTGATCAGATGGATGCGCCGTCCATCGGTGGCGTGCAGGTTCCTCGCGGTGACGGCTCCACAGTGCGGCTGTCGCGTGGCGCATCGCTGACGGACCTGGCCGAGAAGATCAACGCCTCCCCAGCATCGTTGGTGACCGCGTTGTTCCACCTCGGTGAAATGGTCACGGCGACTCAGTCAGTTAACGACGACACCCTCGAACTGCTCGGAGCCGAGCTGAACTTCAAGATCGAGGTCGTGTCGCCGGAAGACGAAGACCGCGAGCTGCTCGACGATTTCGACATCACCTTTGGCGCCGACGCCGATGCGGAGAACCTGGTGGCGCGTCCGCCGGTCGTCACCGTTATGGGTCACGTCGACCACGGCAAGACCAAGCTGCTGGACGCCTTGCGTCAGGCAGATGTCGCGGGCGGCGAGTCGGGCGGCATCACGCAGCACATTGGTGCCTACCAGATCACGACCGAACATGAGGGCGCCGAGCGTGCCTTGACGTTCATCGACACCCCCGGTCACGAGGCATTCACCGCGATGCGTGCCCGTGGCGCCAAGACGACGGACATCGTCATCTTGGTGGTGGCTGCTGACGACGGTGTAATGCCGCAGACGGTTGAGGCGATCAACCACGCCCAGGCGGCGTCGGTCCCGATCGTTGTCGCGATCAACAAGGTCGACAAGGAGGGCGCGAACCCGGAACGCATCCGCTCGCAGCTCACTGAGTACGGCCTGGTCGCCGAGGAGTACGGCGGCGACACGATGTTCGTAGAGATCTCGGCGTTGCGCCGGCAGGGCCTTGATTCCCTGCTGGAGGCAGTGTTGCTGACAGCGGACGCGTCTCTGCAACTCGAAGCCGACGCGGCGATGTCGGCCCAGGGCGTGGCGATCGAGGCGCACCTGGACCGCGGTCGCGGTTCGGTGGCCACGGTTATTGTGCAGCGCGGTACGTTGCGGGTCGGCGATTCGATCGTCGCCGGTGACGCGCACGGACGCGTACGTGCGATGGTCGGCGATTCGGGGGAGAACCTCACCGAGGCGGGCCCCTCTACGCCCGTGCAGGTGTTCGGCTTCACCTCCGTACCTGGCGCCGGTGACACGTTCCTGGTCGTCGATGAGGATCGGGTTGCTCGCCAGATCGCCGAACGTCGTCAGGCGCGCGAACGCAACGCGCAGTTGGCGAAGTCGCGTCGTCGCATCTCGCTGGAAGACCTCAACAAGGCCCTCGAAGAGGGCAAGGTCGAGAATCTCAACCTGATCATCAAGGGTGACAACTCCGGCACCGTGGAGGCGCTGGAAGACGCCCTGTTGAAGATCGAGGTCGGCGATGAGGTCTCGTTGCGGATTATCCACCGGGGCGTGGGAGCAGTCACCGAGTCGGACATCGACCTGGCGACGGCGTCCGACGCGGTCGTGCTTGGCTTCAACGTGCGCACCCAGGGCAAGGCCACCGAGCGAGCGAACCGCGAGGGCGTCGACGTTCGCTTCTACTCGATCATCTACCAGGCGATCGAGGACGTCGAGAACGCGCTCAAGGGCATGCTCAAGCCGGAGTACGAAGAGATCGCGCTCGGTACCGCCGAGATCCGTGCGGTGTTCCGCTCGAGCAAGTGGGGCAACATCGCCGGCTGCATGGTGCAGTCGGGCCTGATCCGTCGCAACGCCAAGGCGCGGCTCGTGCGCGATGGCGCTGTCGCGGCGGACAACCTGACGATCGCGTCGTTGCGCCGGGAGAAGGACGACGCCACCGAGGTGCGGGAGGGTTTCGAGTGCGGTATCAGCCTCGGTTCCTACAACGACATCAAGGAAGGCGATCTCATCGAGACGTTCGAGATGCGCGAGAAGCCGCGCGCTTAGCGCGTAGCGACTAGCCGACGGTGGCCGGCCGGATGGGTTCCGGTTCGGCCACCGTTGTGCGTTTCGAACAATGTCAGTGCGAGAGAATTGACCCAGATCGACCTCACGAGGAGGAGACATGGCTGATGAGGCTCGCGCCCGCCGACTGGCGGTGCGCATTCGAGAGATCGTCGCCGACACGCTTGAGCGGCAGGTGAAGGATCCCCGACTCGGGATGGTGACGATCACCAGCAGCAAGTTGACGTCCGACCTGCGTGAGGCGACGGTGTTCTACACCGTGTACGGCACCGCCGAGGAGAAAGCAGCCTCGGCCGCGGCCTTGGAATCTGCCAAGGGCGTGCTACGCAGCACGGTCGGTAAACGAACGGGAGTGCGATACACGCCATCGCTCACGTTCGTCGCTGATGAGATCCCGGAGCACGCGGCGACGATCGACGACTTGTTGGCGAAGGCACGCGCGGCAGATTCCGAACTTGCTCGCTCACGCGAGGGTAAATCGTTCGCGGGCGAGTCGGATCCGTACCGGCGTGCCGAGGACGATGAGGATGGCGACGGCGTTTCGTGAGCCGTTACGCGCTGCTGGTTGCGCCGTCCGCGAACCGGGTTTATCAACTAGATGCACCGCGGCTGCTGGCAGCCGAGTTGGAGATCATCTGCGCTGCGCGCGGCGTGGCAATCGGCGGCGTCGCCGTCGAGCAGATCAGCGGTGTCGATTACATCGGCTTCGACGCCGATCATCAGGAGGGCGCCGTCGCGAGCTTGGTCGCGGTGTCCTCCGCGCCGTACGCCCTGTTCGCCCGTGAGGGTGAGTTGCTGCGCCCCGTCGCGTTGCCGGCGTGGGCGCACTTTCATGACGATCTGATCAGCATTCCCAAGTACACCGGTAAGACGAATGAACAGTTCACCACTCTGCTGCTGAACATCACGTTGGCCGCAGGCAGTCGCCAGCAGTTGCTGACGGCTGGTCGTGGCCGGGTGCTCGACCCGGTCTGTGGGCGCGGCACGACGCTGAGCATCGCGACATTGCGCGGGCTGGACGCCATCGGCGTGGATGTCGACCGCAAGGACGTCGAGGCCTACTCGACGTTTCTGAAAACCTGGGCGCGCACCCACCGGCTGCCGCACAAGCACACGTTCGCGCCCGTGCGTCGCAACAAGCGCACCGTCGCTGAGCGGTTGGACGTCGAGTTGTACGCCGACCGGGCGGCCCAGAAGCAAGGGGCAGGGCAGCACCTGGCGGTTATCGTGGCCGATACCACCGCCGCCTCTCAGTACGTACGGGAGGCATCGGTGGACGCGATCGTCGGCGACCTGCCGTACGGCGTGACGCACGGGTCGCATCGAGGGCACGATCTCGACCGACGCGCTGATGACCTCCTCGCTTCGGCGCTGCCGACGTGGGCGGCGTTGTTACGGCCCGGTGCGGCGATCGGGCTGTCATTCAACACGCACACGTTGAAACGGGCCGTCGTAGAGGATGTGTACCGCAGCGCCGGATTGCAGGTGGCCGACTATGGCGAGGCGTTCGCACACCGAGTCGATGCCTCGATCCATAGGGACCTCGTCGTCGCGGTCCGCCCGCGCTAAGTCGCGATGGTGGAGCCTGCCTCACCAGCCCCCACGCGTGGGGTCGATCGGCAGCGGGAACCAATCCAGTACGGGGTAGCGGTAGACCACCACCGCGATTGCTGCGGTCGCGACGAGCAGTACGGCAGTGAGCGCGAACACTGATTGCTGCGTCGTGACGATAGCCCGTAAGCAGCGGTGTACCGACGATTTCGTTGCTCGGCTGCCGGGCCCGTACCACAACATGATGAGCGCCGCGATCGCGCCGAGGCCGGTTGAGATATTGCCGACGTGACTGCCCACGGCAAATACATCCGGAATCAGTAGCCCACTCACGTACGCGACACCGGTGCCGATCGCAGTCGGCAAGATCAGCGAACCCAGACTGACGACCAGCGCTTTCATCGCGCCCCATGGCGTACTGAATGCCTGTAACACGCTGGCTCGTCGATGGCTGCTGCCCATCTCCTCGCGCCAGCGCACCCGCTCGACAAACTCGTCCACCGTTCGCGCAGCGGTTAACAACAACACCAGCAGAATGCCTGTCGCGACGGGCATGGACATCGCGGCGGCCGTCAACAGCGCGCCGAAGCAGAACGTGGCCAGACCCGGACTACGTCGGGTCCGGACAGCGGCGGCGTCACGCGCCTGGGCGCGCGAAGTCCGTCGTCGCGGATCCCTGCGCTTCTGGGCGTCATCCGGCGTCGTCGTTGGATTTGGATCGTGCGGTTCGTCGGAGCGACGGATCGCCGGCGGTGGTTCTGGAGCCGACGCACGGCTCTGCCGGGCTGCCGGATCGTTCAACACCGCGGTGGAGGGTTGGGAGCCGTCAGGTGCCGAAGAGCGCGGCGCGCTGATCCCGGGGCCGGCGTCGATTGGTGCGGGCGTCGCGACTGGGGAGGAACGCACCCGCGCGGGACCGGTTGACCCGCCGCTGGCATACGTTTCGAAACGGGCCCGAATTTCGGCACTCCCCGGGCGCTCGGACGGACTGATCGCCAGACAATCCGACAGCAGCGGCCGCAGATCGGCGTCGACAGTGTCCAGGCGCAATTCGCCTCGGCGGATCCGATCGAGGACCACTTCGACCGGGCCCTTTCCGGCGGGTGAAGAGCCGGTCGCGGCATATGCGAGCACTGCCGCCCATGACCACCAGTCCGTCGCCGGTGTTGCCGGATCTCCGGATATCGTCTCCGGCGACACGTAGCCCGGGGTGCCGACGAACAAGCCGGTCATCGTCAACCGGGTCTCGTCAGCGAGTTGGG
Source organism: Cumulibacter soli (assembly GCF_004382795.1). NCBI lineage: Bacteria > Bacillati > Actinomycetota > Actinomycetes > Geodermatophilales > Geodermatophilaceae > Cumulibacter > Cumulibacter soli. The sequence continues at coordinate 208,337 of NZ_SMSG01000003.1, forward strand.
CGATGCCGAAGTCGATCACCACTGGACGGTGACCTTCCAGCAGCACATTACCCGGTTTGAGGTCGCGGTGGACGACGCCGACGTCGTGGATCGCATCCAGCGCGTTCAGTAGTCCACGACCGAGGGTGATGAGGCCGTCGCGACCGAGCGGTCCGACCTCGGCGACGTAGTCATCAAGTTGCGGGCCGTCGACGAACTCACTGACGATGTACGGTCGTTCGGCCTCAAGATCGGCGTCCACGACGTCGGCGATGTAGCGATCTCGCACCCGGCGCATCGTCATCAGTTCGCGGCGTAGCCGCGCCCGGGCGTCCGCATCGTCGGCCACATGATCGCGCAGCACCTTGACGGCAACCGGACGTTCGTCTTTGTCCACCGCGAGGTACACCACGCCCATGCCCCCGGACCCGGCTTTACGGATCAACCGATACGGACCGACGTACTCGTCACTGGTGACTGCGGTAGGCAGCCACAGATCGGTACGGTCGGTCGCGGACATACCTCCCAGATTACTGTGCCGCAGCGCCGGGCAGCCGAAACGCACTGTGGCGCGCGTGTGCGTGATGGCCCGTGCCAGACTGTGCGCATGCTCGACGAGCCGGCGCCGCCTAGTGTCCGCAAAGTGTTGGGGTTGGCGTTACCGGCGCTCGTAGTGCTGGCCGCCGAGCCGCTGTACGTATTGCTCGATACCGCGATGATCGGCCACCTCGGCACGCTGCCGCTGGCTGGTTTGGCCATCGGCGGGACCGTTCTGTCGCAGGTGTCCGGCCAGTTGAATTTCCTCGCGTATGGCACGACCGCGCGAGCCGCGCGCCGATACGGCGAAGGCGACCATGCCGGCGCCGTCCGGGAAGGCGTGAACGCCAGCATCCTCGCTCTGATCATCGGCGCCGTGATCGTGATCGCGGTCGAATTGCTGGCGTACCCGATCGCGCGGGTGATCGGAGGCTCGGATTCCCCAGCCTTGGACGACGCCGTCGGGTGGCTGCGGATCGCGATTCTTGGCGCCCCGGGCATCCTGCTGGCATTGGCCGGCAACGGCTGGATGCGCGGCCTACAACGCACGCGCGAGCCCACCATCTACGTCACCGTCGGCTTCGGGCTGTGCCTGATTCTGCTGCCGATCATGGTCACCGGGCTCGGTTGGGGTCTGATGGGCTCGGCGGTCGCCAACGTGGTCGCGCAGTGGATCACCGGCGGCCTGTTTCTGCGCGCCTTGTTGCGCGAGCGGGTCAGTCTGCGTCCGCAACGAAGCGTGATGATCGGCCAGTTGCGTACCGGGCGGGATCTATTCGTGCGAACGCTCGCGCTGCAGGGATCATTCGTGCTCGCGGCCGCGCTGTGTTCGCGGATGGGCCCAGAGGTGCTGGGCGCGCATCAGATCGGACTACAACTGTTCATGCTGACCGCGCTTGCCCTTGACGCTGTCGCGATCGCGGCCCAGTCGCTGGTCGGCGAGGCGCTGGGCCGCCGGGACAGGGTGCGGGCGCGGGCGACGGCTGCGCTGTGCGCCCGGGTAGGTCTCGTCGCTGGCATGGTCTTCGCGGCGGTACTGGTGCTCGTGCGCCCGTTCGCGCCATCCCTGTTCGCGTCCGCACCGGACGTCCTCGCCGAGGCCGCCGTGATGTGGTGGTGGCTAGCGGGTATGCAACTGGTCGCCGGAGTGCTGTTTGCGCTGGACGGCGTACTGATGGGCGCGAACGACGTCGCGATCCTGCGCACGATCACGATAGTCGCGCACGCTGGCGTGTATGCGCCCCTAGCCTGGTTGGCCTATCAAGCCGGATGGGGGATCGGTGGTATCTGGTTCGGGCTGACAATCTCACTGGTAGTACGGCTCGTACTAGGCGGTTGGCGGGTGCGCAGCGATCGATGGATGAGCGCAAGCGCGGCGTGAGGTGGCAACTCCGGTCCGCGTTGCCTATTCTTCGCAGACAGGCACACACTTCCGGAGGTAGACATGCCACATCTGCGGATCACCCACTCATCGAACCTGCCGGGGTTCGACGCCGGGTTGGCCATCGATCTCCTCATCGATGCGCTGGTCGGCACCGGCGAGTTCGCCGAGGAGACAATCAAAGCGCGTGCGTATCGCGCGGACGTGTTCGAGGTCGGCCAGGTACGCCAAGGTCGTGGTTTCGTCGACGTGCAGATCCGAGTACTGCCCGGCCGCACGATCGAGTTCAAATCCTCGTTGGCGGCGTTGGTCTGCGATGCGCTGAAGAACGGCGGACATTACCCACGCGATGTTCAGGTGCAGATCACCGCAGATGTGGTTGATCTCAGCGAGAGCTACACCAAGGTCGTCGTCGATCGTGCCTGACCATCCCGGGTTGACGCCGGAACAGACGAAGCGGGTTATCCAGATCGCAATGGACCTCGCCCGAGAAGGGCGAGGTGACGAGCTCGCCGAGTTCCTCGATCACGGGTTGCCCGTCGACGTCACGGATTCCGATGCGAACACCTTGTTGATGCTGGCGTCGTATCACGGTCGAGCCGATACGGTCGCGATGCTGATCGCTCGGGGCGCGGACGTCGATCTGCGCAATAACCGCGATCAGTGCCCGCTCGCTGGAGCGTTGTTCAAAGGCGAGGATGACGTCGCGCGACACTTGGTGGCCGCCGGCGCCGACTTGGATGCGGGATCGCCGACGGCGCGTCAGGCAGCAGAACTGTTTGGGCGCTCGCATCTGCTCGAATAGTCGGTCACTGAAACGTGAGGGGGCTTTTCGCGACAGTACGCGAAAAGCCCCCTACGTCGTGACGGTGTTAGCTTGCGGCCTCTAACGCCTCGATTGCCTTACGGACACCCTCGCCGTACGCCGGGTCAGCCTTGGTGCAGTTTGCGATGTGGCGCTCGATCGTCTCGCGCGATGCGCCGCTGATCGCGCGAGCGGTGTTCTCAAAGAGCGCCTGCTTCTGCTCGGCAGACATCTTGTCGCGGAACAGCACGCCGGGCTGGCTGAAGTAGTCCTGATCGTCGGCGCGGTGGTCGAACCGGTCGGCCCACGGCTCGATCTGCCACTTCGGCTCGCGGTACTGGGTCTGGTCGACCCAGCGGCCGTACGAGTTCGGCGTGATGCTCGGCGTCGCGCCCTGGTTACCGTCGACCCGCATCGCGCCATCACGGTGCATGCTGTTGACTGCGGTGGCGCCACGTGCGGCGTTCACCGGGATCTGATGGTGGTTGACACCGAGCCGGTAACGCTGCGTGTCGCCGTAGGAGAACAGGCGCCCCTGCAACATCCGGTCGGGGGAGTAACTGATTCCAGGTACGACCTGCGCGGGGTTGAACGCGGCCTGCTCGACGTCAGCGAAGTAGTTCTCCGGGTTGCGGTTGAGTTCCCATTCGCCGACCTCGATCAGCGGGTAGTCGCCCTTGGGCCACACCTTGGTGAGGTCGAACGGGTGATACGGAACCTTGAGCGCGTCCGCTTCCGGCATGATCTGCACGCACAATTTCCACTTCGGGAAGTCGCCGCGTTCGATCGCATCGAACAGGTCGCGCTGGTGGCTCTCGCGATCCGCGCCGACGATTTCGGCAGCTTCGGCATCAGTGAGGTTCTTGATGCCCTGCTGGGTGCGGTGGTGGAACTTGACCCAGAACCGTTCGCCGCTGTCGTTGGTGAAGGAGTACGTGTGCGAACCGAAACCGTGCATGTTCCGATAGCTCGCTGGGATGCCGCGGTCGGACATCACGATCGTGACCTGGTGTAGCGCCTCTGGCAGGTTCGTCCAGAAATCCCAGTTGTTTTCAGCGCTGCGCAGGTTGGTCTTCGGGTCGCGCTTCACGGCGTGGTTGAGATCCGGGAAGATCAGCGGATCGCGGAAGAAGAACACCGGCGTGTTGTTACCCACCAGGTCCCAGTTGCCCTCTTCGGTGTAGAACTTCACCGCGAAGCCGCGGATATCACGCTCGGCGTCTGCGGCGCCGCGCTCACCGGCGACGGTGGAAAATCGCGCGAACATCTCGGTCTGCTTGCCGACTTCGGAGAAGATCTTCGCGGAGGAGTACTTGGTGATGTCGTTGGTCACCGTGAACGTACCGAACGCGCCGGAGCCCTTCGCATGCATGCGGCGCTCCGGAATGACCTCGCGATCGAAGTGCGCCATCTTTTCCAAGAACCATGCGTCCTGCAGCAGCATCGGCCCCCGCGGTCCTGCTGTCAGGCTGTTCTGACCGTCCCATACCGGTGCACCGCCCGCTGCGGTCAGTGGATTGGTGTTTCCGGCGTCCTGACGGGGTCCTTCAACGCTCATCTGAAGCTCCGATCTCGATGCAGTCTGTCGGGCCGGGACCGCGCACGTGTTGCTGTGGCGGTCACCACTACCCGTTATGTGGCCAAATATATGAGCAACTCTTTCAATGCGGGCAGACAAGTTCAAGTAAGTCGAGGTGCACGGGAGCTGAATCGTGCGGATTACGCCGAGAAGTCAATCCCTCACGCCGCGCGGCGATAGGTCAAGAACCGGTATTCGAGGCCGCTGGAGGACCGGTGCCAACCGGCATCCGGCGACTGCGCGCTCAGCACCCAGTCCGAGGTGATCACCGGTGCGCGGGTGTCTCCGGAGATGTCGAGATCAAGTTCGGTGACCTCCAGGATGTCGGCCACCCTGAGCGCGTCTTGGTACACCTCGGCACCGCCGATGACCCAGACGTCACCGTCTGCCTCGGCGAGCGCGTGATCGAGCGAGTGCACGACGCGCGCGCCAGCGCCCCGCCAGGTGGGCTGTCGCGTGATGACGACATTGTCGCGCCCAGGCAACGGTCGGAAGCGCTCCGGCAGCGAGTCCCAGGTGCGCCGGCCCATCACGACGCGCGCTGCGGCCGTGATGTCTTTGAAGTGACGCAGGTCTTCGGGAACGTGCCACGGGATCGAACCTGCACGCCCGATGACGCGATCGTGTGCTTGCGCCCAGATCAGTCCGATGCTCATACCGCGATCGGCGCCGAGATCGCCGGGTGCGGGTCGTACCCGACGACCTGGATGTCCTCGTACTGGTATTCAAAGATCGACGGCGCATTGCCGAGGATGAGCGTGGGGTAGGGGCGCGGGGCTCGGGTGAGTTGCTCGCGGACCTGGTCGACGTGGTTGTCGTAGATGTGGCAATCGCCGCCGGTCCAGACGAACTCTCCGACGTCGAGGCCCGTTTGGGCTGCGAGCATATGCGTCAACAGCGCGTAAGAGGCGATGTTGAACGGCACGCCCAGGAAGAGGTCCGCTGAGCGTTGATACAACTGGCAGGAGAGTCGGCCCTCGGCGACGTACAACTGGAACAGCGCGTGGCATGGCGGCAGCGCCATCTGATCGACTTCGGCAGGATTCCATGCCGTGACGATGTGCCGTCGTGAGTCCGGGTTGGCGGTGAGTTGACTGACGACCTTCTCGATCTGATCGATGTGCCCGCCGTTCGGTGTAGGCCAGGAGCGCCACTGCACGCCGTACACCGGTCCGAGATCGCCGTTCTCGTCGGCCCATTCGTCCCAGATACTCACGCCGCGATCCTGTAACCACCGCACGTTCGAATCACCGCGCAGGAACCACAGCAACTCGAGCGCGACGGATTTGAAGTGGACTCGTTTGGTGGTCAGCAGCGGAAACCCGTCACGCAGGTCGTAACGCAGTTGGTGGCCGAAGACTGATCGAGTGCCGGTGCCGGTGCGATCTGTTTTGGGCGTACCGGTCTCGAGGACGAGCCGGAGCAGGTCTTCGTACGGCGTGGGTATCTGCGTCTGCATGGGTAACAGCCTAAGCCCACACGGTGTGCGGTTCAGGAGTGGCGCAGTCGCGTTGCGTCACTCTGCTGATAGCAGCGCTGCGCACAGCAGCACGAGCAGCGATCAGCACCTCAGGGCGTAGAGGCTGGGCGGTATGAGTGAACAACAACGCCCCGCGTCGGGGCTCGACGACGCGATGTATCAGGCGCTGTTCGACGTGCGCACCCTCGTGCTCGGTGAACCGCTGGAAGACTGGAACAGCAACCGAATCGTGCACGGGCTGATACTGCTATCGGCGGACGATCCGTCCGCCGATATCAGGCTGCTGATCAACTCACCCGGCGGATCGGTCCCCGGCATGTTGGCGATTCGCGACACGATGCACGCGATCAGCAACGACGTGGCCACCATCAACCTCGGTATGGCCTACAGCGCCGGGCAGTTCCTGCTCAGCGCCGGCGCCCGCGGGAAGCGCTACATGATGCCGCACGCCAAGGTGCTGCTCCATCAGGGGTCGGCCGGTATCGGCGGTACGGCGATGGACATCGCGATTCAGGCCGAGGATCTGCGTGACACCCGGGACACAGTGCTGTCGTTAATTGCCGAGGACACCGGCCGGGAGGTCGAGGTAATCGAGCGCGATTCGCGACGTGATCGTTGGTTCGGCGCCACGGAGGCGTTGCGATACGGGTTCGTCGATCACATCATCGACCATCTGGGCGAGGTGCTGCCGTCACGACGTCGCAGCGGAATGGTGGCGCCGACATGAGCAGTTACACAATCCCGTACGTCACCACTGCCAGCGCCGCCGGCGAACGGACGACGGACATCTACAGTCGGCTGCTGGCCGACCGAATCATCTACCTCGGAACGGCTATCGACGATGGCGTCGCCAACGCGGTCATCGCGCAATTGATCCATCTAGAGTCAGAAAGCCCCGACCAGCACGTGGATCTCTACATCAACTCACCCGGCGGGTCGATTCCCGCGATGCTGGCGATCTACGACGCGATGCAGTTCATTCGACCACAGGTGCACACCACTTGTGTCGGGCAAGCTGCTGCGACGGCTGCCGTGCTACTGGCCGGCGGTGCGCCTGGTCGGCGGGCGAGCCTGCCGCACGCCCGGGTAGTCATTCACGCTCCGGCGGCCGAGGGGCGCGGAAGCATCCCGGACCTAATTCTGGAGGCCGAGGAGGTCGAGCGGGTGCGCTCGCTGCTGGAAGGACTCCTCGCACAGCACACCGGTCGCACGCCGCAGCAGGTGCGCAGCGACACCGAACGCGAACTGGTGTTGTCGGCGCCCGACGCGGTGAATTACGGCGTTGTCGACGACATCATGTTCGCCCGTCCCGAGCCGTAGGGCGCTCGTTACGCGGCGAGGCAGGTCGGTGCCGAACCGAGACGCTGCGCGGCGCGCGCAGTGAGGTCGGCCAGGCGCACCTCAAGAGCTCCGGCCACCGCCGCGAGGACCTCCGAGGACGGATCCTTGCGGCCCCGTTCGACCTCGGACAAATACTGCGGCGCTATACCTGCTCGGCGCGCGACATCGGTGATCCGTTCGCCTCGTCCGTGGCGCTGTGCACGTAGTTCGGCGCCGACCGACTCGCGCCACAGCGGTTCGGGATCGGCACCGTCACGACGTTCAGGGAAATACAGGACGTTCGACATCTGCTCAGCGTAGGCGTGTTGGCGGCGAGTGGGGTACAACTCACCTGCGCCCCAGACCGCGCGCCCGCTGAAACGAGCGCTGGTGCGAAACAATCGGAGTATGGCTGCTGAACCGTTGAACCTACCCAGAGACCTCGATGTTCTTCGGGTGTTACTCGAGCGCCGCGACAAAGGCGGCAGCGCCGGTGCGCACGGCGATGGGCACAAGGTGGCGATCGTGGTCGGCGGCGGCGGAATGCGCGGCGGGTCGACCGGGGGAATGGTGCTCGCGCTCGAGGAGGCCGGGCTGACTGGTTGTTTCGACGTCGCGTACGGGTCGTCGTCGGGGGCTTTCATCGCGGCGGCGATGATTCATGGTCGTGGGCACGCCGCCAGCCGAGTCTTCACCGAAGACATGTCTGCAGCGGAATTCATCAATATTCGACGGCTCTGGCGACGCTCTCCAGTGGTCTCCCTCGACCATCTCATTGGTGACATCCTCGAGCACCGCAAGCCCATTGACTGGGATGAGGTTCTGGCACATCGCACCCCGATGCAGATCATTGTCACGGACGCCGACACGATGCAGCCCGTGGCATTGCGCAAACTGTCTACTCGTGAGCGCTGGGAGCAGGCGTTCAAAGCGACCTCCGCCGTTCCCGGCTTCGCCGGCGGACCAGTAGAAATTGACGGACATCGATACGTTGATGGCTCGGTGAGTGAACCGTTGCCCGCAATGCGGGCCATCCGTGACGGCGCTACGCACGTGCTGGCGTTGGTGAGCTGGAGCGAGGAAGCGCTGTTGCGTCACGAAGACGGCCGGTATGCCGCGATGGAACGACGCGCACTCAACGGCATCGTCAGCGGACTCGGTGGAATGGCGCAAGGGCGCCTGCACTACGCGCGAGAAATCACCGCCATGACCGGCAGCGACGCGCGGTGCTACGCGCTGGCAAACCCGGTCTCGACCGGTGTGCGCAGTTTGACCCGCGACGTGCCCAAACTGGAACGCGACGCCGCGCTCGGCTACGTGACCGCCCAGGCGGCGCTCTATCGTGCGCTGACGGCGCCGACCGAAACGGAGAATTAATGGTTGCCGATATCGCGACCGGTGGGCTGGTCGTCATCGACAAGTCAGCCGGCATGACGTCGCACGACGTTGTCGCTCGAGTACGACGTATCGCCGGCACCCGAAAAGTCGGACATGCCGGGACCCTGGACCCGATGGCCACCGGAGTGCTCGTGCTGGGAATCGGACGAGCTACCAAACTGCTCGGATACGTGATGGGACACGACAAGACGTACTGCGCCACGGTCCGTCTGGGCGAGCGCACCACCACTGATGACCGAGACGGTGAACTTACCGACGCGATCGACGCATCTGCGATTACCGAAAATCAGATCCGTGATGCGTTCGAAGCCCAGGTCGGGCTCATCTCACAGGTGCCCTCGGCAGTGTCGGCGATCAAAGTCCAGGGCCGACGCGCCTACGACCTGGTACGCGCCGGTGAGCAGGTTGAGCTGGCTGCGCGCGAGGTGCGGATAGCTTCTATCGACATCACCGGGATTGCCCGCGGCCGGCGTGCCGACATCGACATCGTCGTACGGTGCAGCGCCGGAACATATATTCGCGCCATTGCTCGGGACGTGGGTAGCGCACTCGGCGTCGGCGGGCACCTCACAGCGCTGCGCCGCACCGCCATCGGCGCGATCGACGAGGCGGTCGCGCTCACCGTGGACGAACTCGCCCACCGCGTGGAGTCGGGGGCAGGTGCCGTCGCCGTACCGCTGGATGACGCCGTACGCCGTACCTTCCGGATTCGCGAGCTTAGCGGTGACGAGGCTCGTGAACTCAGCTTCGGGCGCCGGATCGACGCCGTCGGTGATCCCGAAGAAATCGTCGGCGCGATCGATCCGCAGGGGCGGGCTATCGCGTTGGTTGACGGCCATGGACGAGCGAAAGTCGTGTTCGCTCCGGCCTGAATCACCCGTTGACGCGTTCGAGGACGATGGCCGTGCCTTGCCCGCCGCCAGCGGCGACCGCGGCCAGGCCGTAGCGGCCGGAATCGGAGCGCACCAGCTGGCTGAACAGTCGCACCATGAGGACTGCGCCACTGGCACCCCAGGGATGTCCCAGCGCCAGGGCGCCACCCTCGGCGCAAGCGAATTCCTCGGGCACCTCGAGCGCGTCGTAGCACGCCAACACTTGACCTGCGAATGCTTCGTTCACCTCGAGTACGTCGATATCCGCCATGGCCAGGCGGGCGCGTCGCAGCGCGAGCTCGACGGCGGGCACCAGACCGATACCGGGACGGCGAGGGTCAACACCGACCGACGCGGCGCCGAGCACACGCATTCCAGGCAAGCCTGACGCTTCCGGAGCAAGTGCGACCACTGCGGCGCCATCGTTGATGCCGCACGAATTACCTGCCGTAACGGTGCCGTTTTCTCGAAAGGCAGCCGGTAGCCGCGACAGCCGAGCGGCGGTCATTGACGGCCGCGGACGCTGATCGACGCACAGGTCGCCGACGGCAATGATCTCCTCGGCGAAGACACCGTCGCGCTGCGAGCGCCAGGCTCGCTGGTGTGAGCGCGCGGCCAGTTCGTCCTGCCGCTGGCGACTCACTCCGTGTTGCTCTGCCAACAGATCCGCGGCCACACCCATGTCGGGGTCGAGGTCCGCTCGCGGAGCGAAAGGGGCTCGTTGGTACCGCACCGGTGCGTTCTCGCCCACGGGCGGCCAATAACGCCACGGTGCGGTCGACGCACTCTCCACCCCACCGGCGAGCACCGGCCAATGCCCATCGGTGACGAGCCGCGCGCCGACCTCGATCGCAGCCAATCCGCTGGCGCATTGACGATCAACACTGAGCGCCGGCACCGCGTCGTCCAGCCCGGCAGCCAGGGTCGCGACGCGCGCGACATTGCCGCCGGGACCCATGCAGTTACCCAGCACCACTTCAGCAACCTCCCGGTCGATGCCGGCCGCAAGGTGGCGCAGCAGTGGGGCGGCGAGCGATGGCGCATCGACGGTGGCCAGTGCGCGCCCAGCGGTCCCGATCGGCGTGCGGTACGCGCCCACGATTACCGGTTGATCAGTCATGCGCCTACCTGCTGGGCGCATTCGCGGCGCAAGGCCAGACGATCAACTTTGCCTGCCTCAGTCATCGGTAGCGATTCGCGCACCAGCCAGCGACGAGGACGATGGCTTGCGCGCAGCACTGCACGTGCGTGCCGCGCCAGAGGTTCACGGTCTGCCGATGACGTGAGCACTGCCATCAGCACGGACCCGAGGCGCGGATGTGGCACGCCGATCAGGGCCAGCGGTGCGCTCGCCACCGCGCTCAATACAGCTTCGACCTCCGCGAGGACCACGGTGGCTCCCGCCGTCACGATCACATCGGCGCGCCCCTGCACCCGTAGTCGGTTACCGTCCCATGACCCACGATCGCCAACCGTGAAGAAGCCGTCCTGATCAGCGCGCAGGCTTCCGGCCCCGTGCTGGTATCCCTCGGCGACGTAGGGCGAACGCACCCAGATTTCGCCGTCGCGGCATTCGACCTGCGCCCCCGGGAACGGGCGTAGGTCCGTGGCGTCCGCCCCGGCAGCCACGAACGACAGTTCAGCGGCTCCGTAATAGTGCGCGACGGCGATGCCGCGCTCCTCGGCGTACTGCCGCAACCTCGACGTCAGAGCATCGCCGGCTATCGTGATGCGAATGCCGCGCAACCTATCGGTGAACTGGTGCAGTTGCGCGGGCGTCAGACAGGCGTGCGTGGCTTGCGCCACGGAGTCGACCAGCTGCGCGCCCACGGCCCGTGCATGCACGGAGGCAAAGAGGTTCATCGTGCTGTGCAACGGACCCGGCACCCACACCCGCGCGCTGTGCTCGACGCCGGAAAGTTCGCTGTACGCCTCGAACGAGCAGAACCACGACTCGGTGGTGCGTACCACCACCCGTGCTGTGCCTGTGGTCCCCGAGGTCGCCAGCGCTAATCGGTGGCCGCTGCGATGAGCACGCAGCACGGCGCTGACGGGATCGCCGGTGCGCTCGGGGTGGACCAGATCTGGGTCCGGAGGGGAGGTCACAGTGCGACCTTACTGCGGTTATCAGACGCCCATCATGCCTAGATGCTCTGGTGCCCTAGGATCGGGGAGTCGCGTCACATCACACTTGGGAGAAAGGCCGCCCATGTCTCAACTACCTGTCGATTTGCCAAGCCACCTCTGCGCGGGGCTGGAACTGCAGGTAGTGCCTAATGCGCAGCCGGCCACACCCGAGCAGCGGGCGGCGATTCTCGCCGATCCTGCATTCGGTCAGAAGTTCACCGACCACATGGTCGTCGTGCACTGGAGCGAGGATGCCGGCTGGCACGATGCCCGTCTACAGGCCTACCAGCCGTTCAGCCTTGATCCGGCCGCGGCCGTGTTGCACTACGCGCAAGAGATCTTCGAGGGGCTGAAGGCATACCAGCGTCCCGATGGATCGATCGTGTCGTTCCGCCCGGATGCCAACGCCGAGCGATTCAACACTTCAGCGCGTCGCTTGGCGATGCCGGAGTTGCCGCCCGAGGCGTTCGTCGCGGCCTGCGACGCACTGGTCAAGGTTGATCGGGACTGGGTGCCGAACGGTTCGGAGATGAGCCTCTATCTGCGTCCGTTCATGTTCGCCAGCGAGCCATTCCTCGGTGTCCGACCGAGCAAGGAATACGTCTTCTGTGTGATCGCTTCGCCGGCTGCCGGCTACTTCGGTGGGGGAGTCAGCGGCGTGAGTGTGTACGCCAGTGAGGACTACGTCCGGGCGGTGCCCGGTGGTACCGGCGAAGCCAAATGTGGTGGTAACTACGCCGCGTCGCTGCTGGCTCAGGCGCAGGCCGCGGACGAGGGCTGCGATCAGGTCGTGTGGTTGGACGGCGTGGAACGCAAGTACGTCGAAGAGATGGGTGGGATGAACCTCTTCTTCGTGTACGGCGCCGACCCCGACAACGTCGAGATCGTCACGCCGGACTTGAGCGGCTCGTTGCTGCCAGGGATCACCCGGCGCTCGCTGCTGCAGGCCGCGGCTGATCTCGGCATCACCGCGACCGAACGAAAGTTGTCACTCGAGCAGTGGCGCGCTGACGTCGCCAGTGGTTCGATGACCGAGACGTTCGCGTGCGGTACGGCGGCCGTCATTACGCCGGTTTATACCTGCAAGGCGCGCACCGGGGATTTCGTTATCGGCACCGAGCCCGGTGCGGTGACGATGCGACTGCGCGACCACCTGCTCGGCGTACAGCACGGCTCTACCGAGGACAGGCACGGCTGGATCCACACGATTGGGTGATGTCGAAGATGTTGCGCTGGCGCGGAGTCGACAATGCACCGGCCGACTGGGGCCGGTGCGTGATGTCGATCGGACAGTACGACGGGGTGCACCTGGGACACCAGACGCTGATCGGTGAAACGGTTCGCCAATCAGTCGAGCGGGGCCTACCCGCGCTCGTGCTCACCTTTGACCCGCATCCCCGTGAGGTTCTCAAACCCGGATCGCACCCGCCCATCCTGACGCCGTTGCGCCGCAAGGCCGAACTGATCGAACAATGCGGTGTCGATGCACTGTGCGTCGTGCCCTTCACCCGAGACTTCGCCCGGCTCAGCCCGCAAGAGTTCGTGCACGAAGCGCTGATCGCTCGACTGCATCCGGCGAAGGTGATCGTGGGGGAGAACTTCACCTTCGGAAACAAGGCTGCCGGCACTGTCGAGACGCTGGCCGAGTTCGGTAGCACCTTCGGTTTCGAGACCGAAGTGTTGCCACTGGTCAACGAGGGGCCGCACACCATCTCCTCGACATTTATCCGCTCGTGTGTGGACGCCGGCGATATGCGCCGAGCGAGCGCCGCGTTAGGCCGCCCGCATCGAATCGAAGGCTTGGTCGTACGCGGTGATATGAGAGGACGGGGTCTCGGGTTCCCGACGGCCAACCTTCGCCCGCCGATGTATTCGGCGATCCCGGCCGACGGTGTATACGCGGGCTGGATGACGGTGCGCGGTGAGCCGCGCGCAGCGTCGATCTCGGTCGGCACCAACCCGACCTACTCCGGGACCGAGCGACGCGTCGAGTCTTACCTGCTGGACTTCGAGGGCGACCTGTACGGCGAACAGGTGCAGGTCGACTTCATCGAACGCATTCGCCCGATGGTGAAGTTCTCCTCCAGTGAGGAACTGATCACCGAGATCGAAAGGGATGTCGTCGCGACCCGCACCATCCTGGATCGGCCCGCATGACTGTCGCGCTCGACCCCGCAGCCGACCTACCCGAACTCGAGGACGCCGTACCGTTCGAGGCGGTCGCGCACGAAGCCGTGCTCGGCGGGTTCGCATGGTGGCAGCCGCACCGCGCTCCGGCGATCGTATTTGCGCACGGTCATGGTCAAGATGCGCGCTTTCACGCCGACCGTGCCCGAGACTTCCATGCTCGCGGTTGGCACGCGGTGTCCGTGGCCAGTCGCGGCTGGCCCGGATCCACCGGCGACCCGAACGACTACGGGCTATGTGGGGAGATCGACCTCGCTGCCGTGCTCGCGGTTCTCGAGGCGCGGGGATGCTCGGAGGTATGGCTGTTCGGTTACTCGGCCGGCGGACTATGGATGGCCCGTGGGCTGTCCGTCGCCCCGCAGGTTACTGGCGCGATAACCGTGAACTCGCCGATGAACATCGCCACGCTGTACCGTGACACGCTCGCCCGCCGAATGCGGACCTACTACGACGACATCCTCACTCCCGACGGCTGGCAGGTGCGTTCCCCGGTACACGTGGCGCACCGCATCCGAACCCCGATATTGGCCTTCGGCGGAACTGAGGACGGTATGGTCCCGTCGAGCCAGGCAGAAGAGATCAGCGGTGCCGTCTCGAACGGCACATACGTCGAGGTCTCCGGGATGCGTCATGTGCCTAGCGACGAGCAATGGGGACACATCATGGAGCGCACCGAGGCGTGGATGATGAGCGTGCGGGAGCAGCAGTGAACCAACCGGGTTACCCCAACGGATTCCCCCCGATGAACCCATCTGGGGCGTACGGGCCGACACCGAACGCGGGCGGCGGATTCCCACCGCCCGTGCCCATGTCGCCGGCGGCGCCGCCGCCTCGCAGTTACGCGCCGATCGAGACCGTCGTTCCTGATCCTGTCGCGAATGCTCGCTATGCCGAGGCGTTCGCGGCGTTTCCGCATATTGCTGCGTTATCGCCAACCCCGACGCTGGTCTCGGCGTACGAGACGGCGTACGCGCAGCTGTCTCCTGAGCGGTTCTATCAGTTCAAGATGTGGCTGCAGTCGCCCGAGGGCGAGAACTACAAGCAGTGGGAGGACCGCGCTCGACAACTGTTGGAAGTCATCGAGCCGATCAACGCCCGCTGGGCACAAGGCTGGATCAACGCCGAATTAAGCCTGCTTCGGCCGCTGCACGATTACCTCGACATCTACGACCAGTTCACTCGTCAATTGTTGACGCACGCCGACCTGAATCCCGCCGCGCGGCACGCGCAACTATACGGCGCCAGTGACCCCGCAAATCCACTGCCGTACGACATCCTCCTGCAGCGCGTTCCCGAGCGTGGGCGACTACAGGAGTTGCTCGCGTCGTACGACGAGTTCTGGCGCTCGAATATGGGTGTCGAGTTCGCGGCCGGTTGGCGTTCCTCCTGGGGACCAGCCGAGCACGATCCATTCGTCATAGCCGAAGGCCTACGAACCATCACTGGCTCGGTGACATCGCGGCTTTGGTCGGCCGCTGAACTTCCCGAGGTTCCCTCGCTACCGCCGTACGCGCCGGCGGCAACCGGACTGCCGGAGTCGATGTCGGCGCTGCAACAGGAGATCTGTGCCCTCACCGGTGGCGGTGCGCTGCCGACGCACGTACCGCCGGCGGAGTTTCATCCCGACTCGTATCCCACGCCGATGGCGCCGGCCAATCCACGCTGGTCACGGGGCGACTTTTACACCGGTCGCGCAGTCGTCTACCGGAACAAGGCGCCGTGGGCAGAGGCCGTTGCCTTGGAGGTAGCGATGGGTAATGCGGGGATGGCGCCGTCGGTGTGCGTACAACGCTACGACGGCTCCGTCGGATGGTTCCCCGTGGGCGATATTCTCGGCATCCGCTGAGCAGGCAGTCCATTGAGGAGGCAGTCCGCACCGGCGTAGCGGTGCTACCGCCGACGCGGCTGGCGAGCGCCGAACACCGCGCGCCACGGCGGACGGAATGGATTACGCACGGCAGCGAGTACGGCGAGTGCGGTGCCGAACGTCATCAAGAACCCGACGTTGCTGGCGGCTATCGGCCGCGCAGCGATCAGCCAGAAGATCAATAAGCCGATAACCCCGTAGAACTGCAGACCCCACGACCAAGTTCGATGTTCGCTTGCGGCGCCGGCAAGGACGGCGACGGCGGCCGCCGACGCGAAGATCGACCAGGCGAGGAAGGCGTCCCAGCCGATGCCGACTGGCCCATCCAATGTGATGCCGAGCACCAGGCAGACTAAAGCCAGGCCCGCTATCAGTACCCGGGAGACCTGAGGGTTGATCAGCACGGTACGGCGTCGGGGTGGATAGGGAAGCGGGCCTCGACCTGGCGGTGGCGCCCACGGGGGCGGTCCTGACGGTCGTGGCGGTGCGGCAGGCGCGACCACGGTGTACATCAGAGATGTGTCCGTTGGTGCGGGCGGGGCTTGATCTTGCGGCCCGTCCTCTCCGCGCTCCGCTGGGATGAACGGCGGTGCGGGCTTCGGCTGGGGGGAACTCATACCGATATCGACCGCGTACATGGCCACCTGGTTCCTGGCTGGCGCTGACTATTTCGCGCAGCGGCTGCGCCCTCAACGTGAGGCAGCCCTCGCTGCGGGCGGCGATCAGGCTGATACGATGAACGACGGTCCAAACGCGACCACGCGTGGCAACGACATTTCCCCGTGACGAAGACCGGGGAACGCGCGATCAGATTATGAGGAGATCCGGATGGCACTGTCCAAGGAGAAGAAGTCCGAAATCATCGGCGAGCACAAGACCAGTGAGTCGGACACCGGATCGCCGCAGGTTCAGATCGCGATGTTGTCGGACCGCATCAAGACGCTCACCGAGCACCTGAAGCAGCACAAGCATGATCACCACAGCCGCCGTGGCCTGTTGCTGCTGGTCGGCCGTCGCCGTCGCCTGCTGGCTTACCTGCAGAAGAGCGATCTCGACGGTTACCGCGAGTTGGTTGCGAAGCTTGGTCTGCGTCGCTAGTTTTTCCCATCGATGAGGGAGTGGCCATTGTGGCCACTCCCTCATCGAGGTTTCGCCGCCTATGAGCGGCGTGACCTCCACGACCGCGTGCTGTGAGATACGCTCACGGCATATCCTGCGTGCGCGTCGGCCCACAGGCCTGCCCGCGCTGATGCTGGCCCTCGGTGGTGGTCACCGGAGCTGCGGATCTCCCGCAGACGCCGATGACTTCGATCGATGACCGGCTCGGCCTCTTCACAGCAGCCGTTATGGCGCTGGCGTGCGCGCGCCAATGAAAAGAGGACACACATTGTCTGAACCCATCAATGACGAACTGGACGCCCAGGAGTCGGTCGCTGTCATCGACAACGGCAGCTTCGGAAAGCGCGAGATTCGTTTCGAAACCGGCCGCTTGGCCCGTCAATCCGGCGGTTCGGCCGTCGTATACCTCGATGATGACACCATGTTGCTCTCGGCGACCAACGCGCAGAAGAAGCCGCGTGACTTCATCGATTTCTTTCCGCTCACAGTGGATGTCGAGGAGCGGATGTATGCCGCGGGGCGCATCCCCGGCTCGTTCTTCCGTCGCGAAGGTCGCCCGTCCGAGGGCGCGATTCTGACCTGCCGTCTGATTGACCGCCCGCTGCGTCCGACCTTCGTCAAGGGTCTGCGCAACGAGGTCCAGGTCGTCGTCACGGTCATGGCGCTGGATCCCGACGAGTTTTACGACGTTGTTGCGATCAACGCCGCATCGATGTCCACCCAGCTGGCCGGGCTGCCTTTCTCGGGCCCGATCGGCGGCGTACGCGTCGCGCTGATCGACAATCAGTGGGTCGCGTTCCCGACGGTTGAGCAGTCCGAACGTGCCGTGTTCGACATGGTCGTCGCTGGGCGCGTGGTCGAGGCCGACGGTAAGCAGGACGTCGCGATCATGATGGTCGAGGCCGAGGCCACCGAGGCCACCATCGAACTCGTCGCCGGTGGCGCGACTGCGCCGACCGAAGAGGTTGTCGCGCAGGGCCTGGAGGCCGCTAAGCCGCACATCGCCGAACTGTGCCGCGCACAGTCCGAGTTGGCGGACGTCGCTGGTAAGGAGACTGCCGAGTTCCCGGTCTTCGTCGACTTCGAGGACGACGTGTACGACGCCGTCGAGGCCAAGGTCTCTGCTGACCTCAAGGACGCGCTGACGATCGCCGGAAAGCAGGAGCGCGAGGCGCGCCTGGACGAGATCAAGGACGCTGCGAAGGCAGATCTCGCCGAGCAGTTCGACGGTCGAGGTGCCGAGATCTCCGCTGCCGTTCGCGCGTTGACGAAGAAGTTCGTACGTGCCCGCGTGCTTACCGACGGTGCGCGCATTGACGGTCGCGGTCTGACCGACATCCGGTCGCTGGCCGCCGAGGTCGCCGTCGTTCCACGCGTGCACGGTTCGGCGCTGTTTGAGCGCGGCGAGACTCAGATCCTGGGTATCACCACGCTGGACATGCTGGCGATGGAGCAAAAGCTCGACACGCTGTCGCCGGAAACCAGTAAGCGCTACATGCACAACTACAACTTCCCGCCGTACTCCACTGGTGAGACGGGCCGCGTCGGCTCGCCGAAGCGTCGCGAGATCGGCCACGGCGCGCTCGCTGAGCGTGCCTTGCTGCCGGTACTGCCGAACCGCGAGGAGTTCCCGTACGCGATTCGTCAGGTATCCGAGGCGCTGGGCTCCAACGGCTCAACGTCGATGGGTTCGGTCTGCGCGTCGACGATGGCGCTGCTGAACGCGGGCGTGCCATTGAAGGCGCCGGTCGCCGGTATCGCGATGGGGTTGATCTCGGACGTCGTTGACGGGAAGCCGTCGTACGCCGCGTTGACGGACATCTTGGGCGCGGAGGACGCGTTCGGTGATATGGACTTCAAGGTCGCCGGCACCCGTGAGTTCGTCACCGCGATCCAGTTGGACACCAAGTTGGATGGAATCCCGTCCGAGGTTCTCGCTGCCGCGCTGTCGCAGGCACGCGACGCACGCCTGCACATCCTCGACGTCATGGGTGAAGCCATCGACGCTCCGGATGAGATGAGCAAGTACGCACCGCGGGTGACGTCGGTGAAGATCCCGGTAGACAAGATCGGCGCGGTCATCGGACCCAAGGGTCAGATGATCAACACCATCCAGGACGAGACCGGCGCGAAGATCACTATCGAAGACGACGGGACGATCTACGTCGGCGCCGATAACGGTGAATCCGCGCAGGAAGCGATCGATCGGATCAACGCGATTGCCAACCCGCAGCTGCCGAAGATCGGCGAGCGGTTCCTCGGCACGGTAGTGAAGGCGGCGCCGTTCGGCGCCTTCGTATCACTGCTGCCGGGCAAGGACGGCCTCGTGCACATTTCGAAGTTGGGTAACGGCAAGCGCATCGGCAAGGTCGAGGACGTCGTTAACGTCGGCGACAAGATTCAGGTCGAGATCGTCGACATCGACCAGCGCGGCAAGATCAGCCTGATCCCGGTCGTGGCCGAGGAGAAGGCCGAGGCCGCCGCCGAGGCAACCGAGGGCTAATCCCGCCTCGTGGTTGGACTGACCCGCGCATCCACGCGCACGATCTACAGCTCGCCAGAGGGAAGCACGGTCCGCAGGACCGTGCTCCCCGGCGGGCTGCGTGTCGTTTCGGAGCACATTCCAGGCTGCATGTCGGCCTCCCTCGGCATCTGGGTGAACGTCGGTTCGGTGAATGAGTCACCGCGCGAGGCCGGTGCGGCTCATTATTTGGAGCACCTGCTGTTCAAGGGCACGCAGCGACGCACCGCACTGGAGATCTCGGCCGCCATCGATGCCGTCGGTGGTGAGATGAATGCCTTCACCGGCAAGGAACACACCTGTTTTTACGCGACGGTCATCGGCAGCGACCTACCGTTAGCCATCGATGTCGTCAGCGACATCGTGCTGCAACCGAGTATGCGAACTGAGGATGTCGAGACTGAACGCAGCGTCGTCCTCGAAGAGCTTGCGATGCGTGACGACGACGGGTCTGATCTGGTGCACGACGTATTCGGCGAAATCGTGCACGGCAACTCGCCGTACGCCAGATCTGTGATCGGCACGCACGACCAGTTGCGCGATATCGATTCGGAGCGGATCCGTTCGCTGTATCGCAGGCACTACCGGCCCGAGAACATGGTGGTCGCCGTGGCCGGGCAGGTCGATCACGCCGCGGTGGTGCGTCGGGTCCGCAGCGCCTTCGACGGTCACCGGCCGGTTGCCGCAGCGCCGTCATCTCGTCCGGCTCGACGTGCTCGCCGTTCGCCGGCGCGGTCGCAGGCGCGGGTGGTCAATCGGCGCAGCGAGCAGGCGCATCTGATCTACGGCGTACCCGGAATCGATAGGTTCGATGAACGTCGATTCGCCTTGGGTGTGCTGGAGACTGCGCTGGGTGGCGGGATGAGCTCCCGCTTGTTCCAAGAAATTCGAGAACGTCAGGCGTTGGCGTATTCGGTTTATTCGTTCTCATCGATGTATGCCGATGAGGGCTGTTTCGGGGTGTACGCCGGTACGGCGCCTGCGAATGCGAAGCGGGTCGTGTCGATTCTGCAGCGCTCGTTCGCACAGGTAGCTGCTCATGGGATGAGCGCCGAAGAGGTGGCGCGCGCCAAAGGCCAACTGCGTGGCAACATCGTTCTTGGACTGCAGGACAGCGGTGCACGAATGAACCGGCTCGGCAGCAGCGAACTGGCCTACGGCGACCACAAAGACGTTCCCTGGATGCTCGAGCGCATTGCCGCAGTGAGCGTCCAGGACGTCGCACAGCTCGCCGCCGACTTATTGGCGCGACCGGCATCGCTGGCTGTCGTCGGTCCGTTCCGATACGGCAGCTTCGACGAAGTCATGTAGTAATCACAATGACGTGGAGGAACGTGACATGCGAGTAGGCGTAGTGGGCGCGGCAGGCAAAGTCGGCGAACAGATCTGCCTCGGGGTCGATGCGGCGGACGACTTGGAGTTGGTCAGCAGGATCGATCTGGGCGACGACATCACTGGCCTGGAGCAGGCCAACACCGAGGTGATCGTTGACTTCACCCACCCAGATGCGGTGATGGGCACGTTGGAGCACTGCATCGCCGCGGGCATTCACTGTGTCGTCGGAACAACGGGGTTCACCGAAGAACGTCTGGCACAGGTTCGCAATTGGCTGGAGGCGAAGCCCGAGGTGGGGGTGCTGATCGCTCCCAACTTCGCGATCGGCGCGGTATTGATGATGCACTTCTCGCAGCTCGCGGCCAAGTTCTACGAGACCGCCGAGATCATCGAGTTGCATCATCCGACGAAGGCCGACGCCCCATCAGGCACCGCCGCACGTACGGCTGCGCTGATCGCGGCGGCGCGTTCGGAGGCCGGGCTGGGCGCGATGCCCGATGCCACGTCGACCGGCTTGGCCGGTGCCCGCGGAGCTGACGTCGATGGCGTACCCGTCCATTCGGTGCGGATGCGCGGAATGATCGCTCACCAGGAAGTCATTCTCGGCACGCAGGGCGAGGTGCTCACCGTGCGTCACGACTCGATGGACCGTACGTCGTTCGTTCCTGGTGTAGTGCTCGGTGTCCGAGAAGTCGCTGCCCACCCCGGTCTCACCGTTGGGATCGAATCCTTCATGGGCCTCTAGGTCGATGGCGAGGGCGCCGCGTACGGATCGCCGCTAGTCCTGGGAGGTGGACTTCGGGCCGGGGGAGAACTGATCGACGTACTCCTGACCGGACAGCGACTCAATCGCGCGCATGATGTCGACGGTCATATCGCGACTGCGGATGGCCATGGGTCCGCTGCGATACCCGGTGGGCTGCACGAGCGGGCCGAACCGCACCAGCACCTTCGCCGGACGGATCCGGCGGCTACCGGGCGGCAATAACTTGTGTGAGCCGATGATCCCGCACGGCAGCACAGGTGCACCGGTCACCAGTGACAGCCGAGCCACGCCGGTTTTGCCGCGGTAGAGGCGGCCGTCAGGCGAGCGCGTGCCCTCGGGATGCATCGCAAACGCCCGCCCGTCTTCGAGCGCCTGCTGCGCGGCATCCAAGGACATCAGCGCCGCGCGTCCTTTCGCGCGATCGACCGGGATCGTGCCCACGCGCTCCATGAACTCCGCGGTGAGACGGCCCTTGATGCCCGAGCCGGAAAAATACTCCGCCTTCGCCAGAAACGTCGTGGGACGCCCCATCGCCAACGGCACGATCACCGCGTCCATCGAGGACAGGTGATTGGCCGCCACGATCACCGCACCCTCCGGCGGTATGTGTTCCTTGCCGTCAATCTTCAGGCGTGACAGTCCGCGGAACGCCGGACCAATCGCGATATTCCGCAGAAACCAGTCAGTGCGTACGTGCTTATCAGCCATGCTGGCCTGCCGAGATGTGACTGATGTCGGTATGTAGGCGGTGCTGCGCGATTTCCCGCTCGCCGGCGTCGAACGTGCGTCGCCAGCCGTCGCGCTCCCAGCCCGCCGAGCGTAAGAACGCTTCGGTGGCCTTATCGCCGGCGAGTACCCAGCAGATCATCTGTTCGGCGCCACCTGCCCGCGCGGTGTCGACCGCGGACGCCAAGAGCCGGGCGCCGTGACCGCGGCGTCCCCAGCGAGGTTCGACCAATATCGTCACGATCTCGACCGTCGGTGCCGCGATATCTTCTTCGTCGCTGTCGGTGGGAGCGATAGCGACGAATCCGACGCGCGTTGTCACCGTCGGGCCCGCCTCGAGCGCGACCATGAGTCGGTGTCCGGCATCCGGTGGCGCGCTGATCGCTGAACGCCACGACTCGGCTGCTGCCTGCGGAGTCATCGCGTCCAGCGCCGAGGCCGGTAGCTGACGCTCGTACGCCTGGTGCCAGGTCGCCGATTGAATGCGCCCGATCTCGTCGGCGTCGGTCGGCTGCGCGTCTCTGACATGTCCTTCGGCCACGTGACCACCTTAGTGCGCTTTGCCGGGCGAGTACGGTGCGACGCACGCCGTCGCCTAGGTTGACTCTCGTGAGACAGATCAGTGTCCCGGCCGCGCGGCGTATAGCGTTAGCTGCCCAGGGTTTCGCCGACAGGTCAACCGCGCCTTCGCCAGGCCCGCGCCAGTTCGCCCGGCTGTACGAGCGAACCGCGATCGTGCAGGTCGACTCGGTCAACGTGCTCACTCGCGCCCACTATCTGCCGGCCTTCTCGCGGCTGGGGCCCTACGATCGGGCCGCCTTTGACGCGATGGAGCATCCACGGCGGCGAGTGTTCGAGTATTGGGGGCATATGGCGTCGTACTCGCCGGTGCAGCACCATCCGCTGCTGCGCTGGCGGATGGCCGAGCACCGCACCAAGACGTGGGGATTCATTGACCGACTGGTGCGCGAGAATCCCGCGTACGTCGACGACGTACGGCAGCTCATCGCCGAGCGTGGCCCGCTCACCAGTTCGCAGGTCGATCCGCAGCGGACGGGGAAAGTACGCGGTGAGATGTGGTCATGGCACGATGCGAAGGCCGCTATCGAATGGCTCTTCCGCACCGGTGAGTTGGCCTCTGTACGCCGCAACACACAGTTCGAACGCGTCTATGACCTGACAGAGCGGGTAATTCCGCGTGAGATTCTTGATCTACCGACACCCACCTGCGACGACGCGCAGCGCGAGTTGCTGGAGGTTGCCGCCCGCGCGCACGGTGTCGCGACTGCGCAGCACCTGCGTGACTATTTCCGGATCACCGGCCGCCATACCGAGCGCTTGTTGGATGAACTGGTCGAGTCCGGAGCGCTTCAGCGGGTTCGCCTGCACGGTGTCGAAGGCCAGTGGTTCCTGCATCGAGACGCCCGGATTCCGCGGCACGTGCCGCGATCAGCGCTATTGGCGCCGTTCGATCCACTGGTGTGGGAGCGCGATCGCACCCAACGACTCTGGGACACCCACTACCGCATCGAAATCTACGTGCCCAAACCCAAACGGGTGCGTGGCTATTACGTGCTGCCATACCTGCTCGACGAACAATTGGCGGCGCTGGTCGACCTCAAAGCCGACCGAGCGCAGCGGTCGTTGCTCGTGCAAGCGGCGCACCACATCGGCACGCTCGATATTCGCTACGTCGCGCAGCGACTTAGCGAGGACCTGGTGAAGATGGCGCACTGGCTCGACCTCGTAGACGTGCGCATCGCCGACGTCGGAGACTTATCGGCGCAGTTGCGGTGCGTCGGCTGAGCGGCACGCCGCAACACTTCCTAGAGACCTGGGCGCTTCTGGATCGTCAGCGCGATGGGCTTGGTCACCGACGCGAAGAAGTCATTGCCCTTGTCGTCGACCACGATGAACGCGGGAAAGTCCTCGACCTCGATTTTCCAGATCGCTTCCATCCCGAGTTCGGGGTATTCGAGCACCTCAACAGATTTGATGCAGTCCTGTGCCAGGCGCGCGGCAGGCCCACCAATCGAGCCGAGGTAGAAGCCGCCGTGCGTACCGCACGCGTCGGTGACCTGCTGTGAGCGATTGCCCTTGGCGAGCATGACCATGGAGCCGCCGGCACCCTGGAACTGCTCGACATAGGAGTCCATCCTCCCGGCGGTCGTCGGTCCGAACGAACCTGAGGCCATTCCCTCGGGCGTCTTCGCCGGGCCCGCGTAGTAGACGGGGTGATCCTTCAGGTACTGCGGCATGTCCTCGCCGGCGTCCAGGCGTTCCTTGATTTTGGCGTGCGCGATGTCGCGAGCGACCACGAGTGTCCCGGTCAGCGACAGTCGCGTCTTGACCGGGTGCTTGGTCAACTCGGCGCGGATCTCGTCCATCGGCCGCGACAGGTCGATCTTCACCACGACGTTCTGACCAGTCGACTGAAGACCGGTGGCCTCCTCGTCGAGATCAGCGGTCACGGTCTCGGGTAGGAAGCGGGCCGGTTCAGTCTCCAACTGCTCGATAAACACACCATCGGCGGTGATCTTGCCAAGGCACTGGCGATCGGCCGAGCACGAGACCGCGATCGCGACCGGAAGGGACGCGCCGTGCCGTGGGAGGCGCACCACACGCACGTCGTGGCAGAAGTACTTACCGCCGAACTGTGCGCCGATCCCGCTACGGCGGGTCAACTCCAGGACCTGTTCCTCCAACTCGACGTCGCGGAATCCGTGCGCCGTCGCCGAACCGGAGGTCGGAAGTGAATCAAGGTACTTCGCCGAGGCGTACTTCGCGGTCTTCAAAGCAAACTCCGCAGAGGTACCGCCGATGACGATCGCGAGGTGGTACGGCGGGCAGGCCGCGGTGCCCAGCGAGCGGATCTTCTCGTCCAAGAACGTCATCATCGCGTCGGGGTTAAGGATCGCCTTGGTCTCCTGGAACAGGTACGACTTGTTCGCGGACCCGCCGCCTTTGGCCATGAAAAGAAACTTGTACGACATCTCATGACCGGGAAGCGTGTCGGCGTACAACTCGACCTGTGCCGGCAGATTGGAGCCGGTATTTTTCTCGTCCCACATCGTCAGCGGCGCCATTTGCGAGTAACGCAGGTTCAGCTTCGTATACGCGTCGTACACGCCCTTGCTCAGCGCCTTCTCGTCGATGCCTTCGGTGAGCACCCGCTGTCCGCGTTTGCCCATCACGATCGCGGTGCCGGTGTCTTGGCACATCGGCAGCACCCCGCCGGATGCGATGTTCGCATTCTTCAGCAGGTCGAGGGCCACGAACTTGTCGTTGTTACTAGCCTCCTCATCATCGAGGATGTTGCGCAGTTGCTGCAGATGAGCCGGACGCAAGTAGTGCGCGATGTCGTGCATCGCGGTCGCAGACAGTAGCTCTAGAGCCGCCGGATCAACCTGCAGGAACTGCTTGCCGTCCGGTCCCTCCAGGGTGCGCACTCCTTCGGTCGTCAGCAGTCGGTAGGGGGTGGAATCTTCCCCCAGCGGAAGCATGTCCTCGTATGCGAAGTCGGTCATTGCAGCTCCTGTCATGGTGTTCGCGCCGTGCTGGCCAGCTCGAGCGGCGCCCGAGGCATTGTGTCACCGCGCGCCGAGGCCGACGCGTCACACCCAGGCGGTAGGTTGGGTGACCATGGGTGAGCAGACAACACCGCAGGTCGATGTGATCGCGACAAGCAGTTTTATCCCGCCGGCAGATGTGCCGTTCGAGACCGATGCTGGCGGGGGACAGGCGTTAGCTGAGTTCGCCGGGCGCGCCTGTTACCGCTCCTGGGATAAGCCGAACCGACGTACTGCCACCAATGCGGGATACCTGCGTCACGTCATTGAGGTCGGTCACCTCGCGGTCTTGGAGCACGCCACGGCGACGTTATACATCCGCGGCGTGTCGCGATCGGTGACGCATGAGTTGGTGCGCCACCGGCATCTGTCCTACAGCCAACTGTCGCAGCGGCACGTCATCGCTGATCCGTCGTTTGTCGTGCCTGATCCCGTCGCCTCCGACGAGGACCTCGCCGACCTGTTCTCCGCGGCCGCGGGCAAGACCCGGCAGGCGTACGACGAACTGATGACCGGAATCGAGCAGCGGCTATCTGGCACCGAGGGCGCGGCCCGAAGCAAACGCGCACGGCAAGCGGCGCAGACCCTATTGCCAGGGGCAAGGGGCACCGAGATTGTCGTGACTGGAAATCTGCGCGCATGGCGGCAGGTCATCGCCGCGCACGGGAGCGATGCCTCCGACGATGAACTGCGTGAGTTGGTGATCACCTGTCTGGAACGGCTGCGGGGCAGTGAACCGAACGCGTTCGCGGACTTCGTGGTGACGGATCTACCCGATGGCCGTCGGATGGCTTCCAGCGCGCTCGTGACGGAGGCGTAAGCGATGACGATGTCGGTAGCCCGCAGCGAGCGCGAAGCGTTGTGCGACCTGCTAGAGGCGCTCGGTCCGGACGCCCCCACGCTGTGCGAGGGGTGGGCGACCCGCGAACTGGCTGCGCATCTGGCGCTGCGCGAGCGTCGTCCCGACGCCGCAGTCGGGATTCTGCTGGCGCCATTGCGACGGCACACCGCACGCGTACAAGCCCGTATCGGCGCACACGAGTGGGAGGACCTGGTCGCGATGCTGCGCACCGGGCCGCCACGCTTCTCGCCATTTGCGCTGCCCGGAGTCGATGCGCGCGCCAACCTCACCGAGATGTACGTGCATCACGAGGACGTCCGCCGCGCGCAGCCCGATTGGCAGCCGCGCGAGGGCGACGGTGAGCGTTACCGTGCGCTCGAGGGCTCCCTCATGAAGGTGGGCAGGCTGCTGCTGCGCTCCAGTCCCGTTACCGTGCGCCTCGACCCTGGCACGGGCCAGCCATTCGTTGCACGCTCACGCGAATCAGTTGGTGGCGTGACCGTGGTAGGTAGTCCCGACGAACTCACGTTGTGGTGCTTCGGCCGCGAAAAGCACGCTCGCGTAGAGCTGATCGGCAGCGAATCGGACGTCGCCGCGGTGCGTGCGGCTCACCGCGGCTTCTGAGTGGCACGGCAACGCGACTCGTCAACGAGAGAACGGTAGATTTGAGGAATGACTTCACCCAACGGCGCGGCCGCGCCCATCGGTCGAATGCTGACCGCGATGGCCACCCCGATGACCGCGGACGGTCAGATCGATCACGACGATCTCGCCGCGCTCGCGGTACGACTGGTGGATGACGGACACGACGGGCTTGTCGTATCGGGTACGACGGGTGAAGCACCTACGACCACGGATGCGGAGAAGACGCAGATCCTGCGTACGGTGATTGATGCGGTCGGCGATCGAGCATGCATCGTTGCCGGGGTTGGCACCAACATCACCGACCACACCGTGCACCTGGCCAAGGCTGCCGAACAGGCCGGTGCGGACGCGTTACTGGTTGTCACGCCGTACTACAACAAGCCGCCGCAAGAGGGCCTCGTCGCACACTTCACTGCAGTGGCGGACGCGACCGAGCTGCCGAACGTGCTGTACGACATTCCCGGACGAGCAGGGGTCCCGATCCACCCGGCGACGCTGCAGCGGCTGGGTGAGCATGACCGGATCGTCGGCGTCAAAGACGCCAAGGGCGACTTTTTCTCTGCAGCTGAGGTTATGGCGACGACGAACCTCGTCTACTACTCCGGTGAGGATGCGCTGAACCTGGCCTGGTTGGCTAGCGGTGCGGTGGGTCTGATTTCCGTTGTCGGCCACGCCTTTGGACCGGAGTACGTCCGGATGATCGCGGCGGTCGACCGCGGTGACCTGGGCGAGGCACGCGCGATCAACGCGTCCCTTATCCCGGCCGTGAAGCTCATTATGAGTGCGATGTCCCAAGGGGCGATCCAGTCGAAGGCCGCGATGCAATTGATGGGCGTGATTCGTTCGCGTCACCTTCGGTTGCCGCTGTTGGAGGCCTCCGAAGGCGAGCTGGGATTCCTGCGCGAGACGCTTATCGCGGCGGGTAAGAAGGTCACTGTATGAGCCGCCGCAAGAACGCCGGAACGCTCACCGACCTACCGTCGCTGCCGGCGCACGGTATGCGAATAGTTCCGCTCGGCGGGCTCGGTGAGATCGGTCGAAATATGGCGGTCTTCGAGCATGAGGGCCGGCTGCTCGTGGTCGATTGCGGCGTTCTTTTCCCCGAGAACGATCAACCCGGCGTCGACGTCATCTTGCCGGACTGGTCCCAGTACCAGGATCGGCTGGACGACATAGAGGCGATTGTCCTCACGCACGGTCACGAGGATCACATCGGCGCAGTGCCCTACCTGCTCCGGGAGCGTTCCGATATTCCGGTGTACGGCTCGAGGTTAACGAATGCCTTCGTCGGCGCCAAATTACGCGAGCACCGGATCAAGGCAACGTTGCAGGACGTCGCCGAGGGTGAGCGCGTCACGCTTGGCCCCTTCGAGTTGGAGTTCTTTGCGGTGAACCACTCCATCCCGGACGCGATGGCTGTAGCAATCCGTACCCAGGCCGGGCTCGTGCTGCACACGGGTGACTTCAAGATGGATCAGGTGCCGCTCGATGGCCGGATCACTGATCTGGCTGGATTTGCGCGGCTTGGGTTTGAAGGCATCGACCTGCTGATGGCCGACTCGACCAACGCTGAAGTGCCGGGTTTCGTCACTTCCGAGGAAAAGCTCGGGCCGGTGATCGAGTCGGTGATCCGCGAGGCAGAGCAGCGCATTATCGTCGCGTCGTTCGCATCCCACGTGCACCGGATTCAGCAGGTTATCGATGCTGCACACAAGAACAACCGCAAGATCGCATTTGTCGGGCGGTCGATGGTACGGAACATGGGTGTTGCTGGGGACCTCGGCTACCTGAATATTCCGCCCGGCCTGACCGTGTCCATTGATCAGGCCGCGCGAATGCACCCGTCGCAGGTCGTGATCATTTCCACCGGATCGCAGGGGGAGCCGCTCTCCGCCCTGTCGCGGATGGCGACAGGGAACCACCGGCACATCACGATTGAGGAGGGCGACACCGTATTGCTCGCCTCGTCGCTCGTCCCGGGTAACGAGACCGCGGTGAACAAAGTCATCAACGCGTTGGCCCAGTTGGGTGCGCAGGTCATCAGTAAGGACAACGCGCTGGTCCATGTGTCTGGACACGCCGCGGCAGGTGAGTTGCTGTATCTGTTGAACACCGCGAAGCCGAGCAATCTGATGCCGGTACACGGCGAGTGGCGGCACCTGCGCGCACATGCGGCGCTGGCACGCAAGACCGGCCTCAGCGATGAGCAGATCGTGATGACCAGCGACGGTGACGTCGTCGACCTGATCGATGGTCAGGTCCAGGTCGTCGGGCATATTGACTGCGGCATGGTCTATGTGGACGGTAACCGGGCCGGGGTCGACGAGAGCACGTTGAAGGACCGGCTGATCCTCGGTGAGGAGGGATTCCTGGCCTGCACGATCGTGGTCTCGACCTCCTCGCGGATGATCGTGCGCGCAGCGCACGCACACGCTCGCGGGTTCGCCGACAACCCCGAGATTATCGCTGCCGTTGAGCCGTTGGTGGACAAGGAAATTCAGCGCCAGCTTGAGGAGGGCGTCACTGACTCGCACAAGCTCGCTCAAGCGATGCGCCGCGTCATGGGTCGCTGGGTCAGTGATACTCACCGCCGTCGTCCGATGATCCTGCCGAGCGTCATTGACCTCTGAGCGGTGCCTCTCCAGGGGTGCCTGGCAAGCGATTGGCAGTCGCGGGAAAAAAGATGTCGCGTCCGGCTACTACCCTCGGTAGGTATGAATCAGCCTGCCATTGAAGCAGTCGGCCTAATCAAGAAATTCGGCGACTTCACCGCCGTCAATGATGTCAGTTTCGCCGTGCCGAAAGGGTCCGTCCTCGGTCTGCTCGGTCCTAACGGCGCCGGGAAGACAACGATCGTCCGGATGATGACGACCTTGTCTGAGCCCACCGAAGGAGTCGCTCGGGTCGCTGGGTACGACGTCCGCACGCAGCCCGATAAGGTGCGCGGTGCGATGGGTCTGACCGGTCAGGCCGCGTCAGTCGATGAACTGCTGACCGGTCGAGAGAATTTGCGCCTCATCGGCGAACTTTATGGTCTCGCGCCGAAGCAGGTGCGCGCGTTGTCCGATCAGTTACTCGAACAGTTCTCCCTCACGGACGCGGCGGACAAGGTGGTCAAGGACTACTCGGGCGGTATGCGCCGTCGTATCGACCTCGCGGTGAGCCTGATCGCGGCGCCGCCGGTGCTGTTCCTCGACGAACCGACAACGGGGCTGGATCCACGCAGCCGCAACGAACTATGGGACGTGCTTCGTGGGCTCGTCCGGGGCGGCACGACGCTGCTGCTGACCACTCAGTACCTCGAAGAGGCTGACCAACTCGCCGACAACATCATCGTGATCGATAAGGGCGCAATCATCGCGCAGGGCACTGCGTTGCAACTGAAGGATCAGTCCGGCGCGGCGCGACTGGTTGTGACGGTGTCGCATGCCGATCGTCTTCAGGAAGCGGCAGAAATCGTTCGCCAGGTGGTCCAGGACGTGCAGGTGGACGCGGATGCTCGTCAGATCACAGCCCCGGCGGAGGGGTTGGGGGCGATGACTCAACTCGTTTCGCTGTTCGAGCGCAGCGGGATGCCGCTCGACGACATTGGTCTGCAGCGGCCGAGCCTGGACGACGTCTTCCTCAAACTGACCGGACACCGCGCCGAGACCGAACCGAG
This sequence comes from Cumulibacter soli, assembly GCF_004382795.1. Lineage (NCBI taxonomy): Bacteria > Bacillati > Actinomycetota > Actinomycetes > Geodermatophilales > Geodermatophilaceae > Cumulibacter > Cumulibacter soli. The sequence continues at coordinate 239,052 of NZ_SMSG01000003.1, forward strand.
CGCCGACGAACCGGCCGCCGCTATTTCCGAAGGGGCGCGAGGATGACCACGACGCCAGTAAAGAATCCGCCACAAGAGACGCCCGTACAGAGCCCGCAACGAGCGTCATACCCGCGCCAGATCCAAACTCTGGTACGGCGGAACCTGATCCACATCAAGCGCCAGCCCGAGATGCTGTCGGACGTGACCATCCAGCCGATCATGTTCGTGCTGCTGTTCGCATTCGTGTTTGGCGGTTCGATCCAGACCGGCAGTGCCGCTGGCTATCGCGAATGGTTGCTCCCCGGAATCATGGCGCAGACGATGACGTTCGCGGCGTTCGTCGTGGCGATCGGCCTCACCAACGATTTGCAGAAGGGCATCATCGACCGGTTTCGTTCATTGCCCATGAGCAGTAGTGCCGTCCTGGTGTCGCGTAGCGTGTCGAGCCTCATCCACTCGAGCATCGGCGTGGTGGTCATGGCCGTCACCGGGCTGTTGATCGGTTGGCGGATCCGAACCGACGTCGGGCGCGCCGCACTGGCTTTCGCCCTGTTACTGCTGTTCGGTTTCGCGATGATCTGGATCGGGATCCTCGTCGGGTCGGCGATCCGTACGTTGGAGGGTGTGAACGGCGTCATGTTTACGACGATTTTCCCGATCACCTTCCTGGCGAACACCTTCGCCCCGACGGAGAACATGCCACGCGTGCTGCAGGTCATCGCTGAGTGGAATCCGATCTCGGCGCTGGTGCAATCACTGCGCGAGTTGTGGGGCAATCTCGGCGGGACCGCAACACCGAGTACGGCGGCCTGGCCGTTGCAGCATTCAATCTGGGTCAGCATCGGCTGGTCCGTGCTGATCTCGTTGGTCATCGCTCCGCTGGCTCTGCGCGCCTATCGCCGGCGTACGACGGACTAATCACACCTGCGACACCTGGGGCCAATGGGGCAAATGTGACGGGATGGTCGGGTGGTGCACTAGGGTGGTGGGCATGGCAGCAGCCCGTCAGGCCCCTGCTAGCAAGCCCACGCGGCGATCGAATGCGCGGGCCGGCTCGGGAACGAGCCGGCCCCGGACGACCCGTAAGCCTGCTGGTGGCGGCTCTTCCCCTGAATCAGCCCGCGCGACCGAGATCGGTGGCTTTCCGAAGTTGGTGATCGGATTCTTCCGATCGCTCTTGTTTGTCTGGAACGCCATCGCTCAGGCAGTGGCGGGACTCTTCCGGGTCGGTGCACATCCGGCGATATTGCCGGACTCCTCGCTGGAGGAAAGCTCTCGTGGCAAGTCTGCGGCTGAGATAGCAGATGACGCGCTCGCGCGCGAACTCTCCAAGGGACGAGCGCAACACCGCGATGCCATCGGCCTACTGTTGATCGTCGTCGCGGCGGTATCTGCACTCGGCGTGTGGATGGAAACTGGCGGCGCCTTAGGCCGCGGAGTCGCGAACGCCCAGTTGTGGGCTCTTGGGGGCGTGGCTGCCTTCCTGCCGATCGTGCTGGTGGCCATTGCGCTGCGGCTGTTCCGATCCGCGGGCGATCCCGAGGCATTCGGGCGCTTGGCGATCGGCTGGATCTGCGTGTTGATCGGCGTCGTGGGCCTGTTTCATCTCGGGTTCGGTTCACCGACCGCCACCGACGACATTGAACGCGCTGGGGGAGTGCTCGGGTCGGTTGCAGCTCGACCGTTCGACGGCGGCGGTGCCCTGGTGGCGCTCGGCGTGCTCGTACTGGGCGCTGTGGTGATTTTCGGGCTGCTGGTCGTCACCGGCACCCCGGTTCGGATGGTGCCGGAGCGGCTTCACGAGCTGCGGGCGTGGCTGCTGGGCCAACCGCTCGAGGCTGACGATGTTCAAGCTGAGCCCGTTCCTCGCGGCCACGCGGCATCGCCCGATGAGATGGACCCGGACGAGGCGGCGAGCGTGCGATTGCGCCGCCCGGCGCGTCGGCGGCAATCGGCCAAGCGCTCGGTCACCGATGAGGACCTCGCCGAGCCGACAGCTGAGCCCGAGACCCAACCGGAACCCGAAGTGCGTAAGCGCGCCCCACGGACGTCGGGACGCAAGTTCGGTCTGACGAAGAACGCGGCACCCGAGGTGGCGACGACCGAACTGCCCGCGGAGTCCGCGCTGGATCCGGAGGGCGATGAGGCGCTGAGCCCGGTATTGCCGCAACCGAAGAAGGGCGCCGAGGCCGCAACGTCGGCGAATCCGGAATTCGTGCAGGGACCGCCGTCCAAGGCAGCCCTCGATGCGAAGGCCGCGGCGATCGTGAAACGCACCGTCGGCGACGATGGCGCCGAATACGTGCTGCCCTCGCTGGCGAACCTGAGCGTTGGGGCCGAGCACAAGACGCACACCCAGGCCAACGACGATGCGATCGCCGCGATCGGTGACGTTTTCGAGCAGTTCGGGGTGGATGCCGATGTGGTCGGATTCACCCGAGGACCCACCGTCACTCGCTACGAGGTCGAGCTTGGGCCGTCGGTGAAGGTCAGCAAGGTCAAACAACTGCAGGACAACATCGCGTACGCCGTGGCTAACTCCGCGATCCGTATCCTGGCGCCGATTCCAGGCCGCTCGGCCGTGGGCATCGAAGTACCTAACTCCGACCGCGAGTACGTGATCCTCGGTGATGTGCTTCGCGATGCGAACACCGTCGAGGACAAGCACCCGCTACTGGTTGCGCTCGGCAAGGATGTCGAGGGCAAGTTCGTCACCGAGAACATCGCCAAGACTCCGCACTTGCTCGTCGCCGGTGCGACCGGTGGCGGTAAGTCCTCAGCGATCAACTCGATGCTCGTGTCGTTGCTCATGCGTGCCACACCGGACGACGTACGACTCATCCTGGTGGACCCGAAGATGGTCGAGATGACGCCGTACGAGGGGATCCCACACCTCGTCACGCCGATCATCACCGACCCGAAGAAAGCAGCCACCGCCCTCGTCTGGCTGGTCGAGGAGATGGAGCAGCGCTACCAGGACATGCAAGCCACCCGCGTGCGGCACATCGATGACTTCAATCGCAAGGTGCGCAGCGGCGAGATCGCCACCCCGCCAGGGAGCGAACGCGAGTACAAGCCGTATCCCTACATCGTCGCTATCGTTGATGAGTTGGCGGATTTGATGATGGTCGCCCCCCGCGACGTCGAGGACGCGATCGTTCGTATCACCGCCAAGGCGCGCGCCGCCGGAATCCATTTGGTGCTCGCCACGCAGCGACCGTCGACGGACGTCGTCACCGGTCTGATCAAGACCAACGTGCCGTCGCGGCTGGCGTTCACGACGTCCTCAGGCACCGACTCGCGGGTCATTCTGGATCAGAACGGTGCCGAGAAACTCACCGGAAAGGGTGACGGGCTCTACCTCGGTCCCGGCGCTAGTAGCACCATCCGGCTGCAAGGGGCGTACGTCGACGATGCGGAGATCGAGAAGGTCGTCGCGTTGGTCAAGGAACAGCGCGAACCCGAGTATCGCGAAGAGGTACTTACCGCTGCGGCCACGGAGAAGAAGGAAATCGACGGCGATATCGGCGGCGATCTGGACATCGCGTGCGAGGCAGCCGAACTCATCATCACCAGCCAGCTGGGTTCGACTTCGATGCTGCAGCGGAAGTTGCGGGTGGGCTTCGCGAAGGCCGGTCGACTGATGGACATCCTCGAGACGCGCGGCGTCGTAGGCCCCTCTGAAGGTTCGAAACCTCGCGAGGTCTTGGCCAAACCGGACGACCTCCCGGCGGTACTCGCGACGCTGCGCGGTGAGTCCGACGGATAGCGCACACAGCTGCGGTTAACCTAGGTCCGTGAGCGATACGAGTGGGCAGCGACGAGTCAACGTCGTCACGATGGGCTGTGCCCGCAACGACGTCGATTCGGAGGAGTTAGCCGGACGTCTCAACGAGCATGGATGGTCGTTGACGTCCGATGATGCGGACGTCGTTGTGGTCAATACCTGTGGATTCATCGACGCCGCGAAGAAGGACTCGATCGACGCCGTTCTCGCCGCCGCAGACTCCGGTTCCAAGGTCGTGGCTGTCGGCTGTCTGGCACAGCGATACGGCAAGCAACTGGCCGAGAGCCTTCCCGAAGCAGACGCTGTGCTGTCGTTCGACGACTACGCCGATATTTCCGCCCGGCTCGATGATGTGCTGGCCGGCCGGTCGTTGGTGCCGCACACGCCGACCGATCGTCGCACGCTGCTGCCGATCTCGCCGATCGAGCGACCATCGGTCCACGTCGCAACCCCCGGCCATGGTGATCGTGGCACACAGTCGCCAGTCGAGGACCTGCGGGGACGACCCAAAAGCGGGCCGCGTGTGCTGCGTAGCCGCTTGGTCGGTGGCCCAACCGCGTCGCTCAAACTCGCCTCCGGGTGTGACCGGCGGTGCACATTCTGTGCGATTCCGTCGTTCCGCGGCTCATTTATTTCCAGAAACCCCGAGGACGTGCTGAACGAAGCCCAGTGGCTCGCTGACGATGGGGTGAAGGAGATCGTCCTGGTCAGCGAGAACTCCACGTCGTACGGCAAGGATCTTGGCGATGTGCGGTTGCTGGAATCGTTTCTGCCGCGGCTAGCGCAGACCGAGGGGCTCGAGCGGGTTCGCGTCGCATACTTGCAGCCCGCTGAGATGCGTCCCGGCCTATTAGACGTGCTGCTGGGCACGCCAGGGCTCGCGCCGTACCTGGACCTGTCTTTTCAGCACTCGTCGGCTAGTGTGTTGCGACGAATGAAGCGGTTCGGCTCTACCGATGCCTTCCTCGAGCTACTCGAGCAGGCGAGAAGGCTGGCTCCCGAAGTGGGTGTGCGCACGAACGTCATTGTGGGCTTCCCCGGGGAGACCCAGGAGGACGTCGCCGAACTCGAACGTTTTCTCACCGAGGCGCGCCTCGATGCCGTCGGGGTGTTCGGATACTCCGACGAAGAGGGAACGGCGGCGGTCACACTCGACGGCCATGTGGATGAGGCGGAAATCGCGGACCGGGTTGAGCACATCAGCGCATTGGTGGACGAACTCACTGCGCAACGCGCTGAGGACCGTGTCGGCGATCGGATGACGGTGCTGATCGAAGAAATCAACGAAGACGGAGCCGAAGGGCGCGCCGACCATCAGGGGCCGGAGGTTGATGGGACGGTGTTGGTACCGGAGCCCGGAGACCGCGCGATCACTGTTGGTGACCTTGTGCCGGTGAGGGCTATCGCGTCCGAAGGCGTCGACTTGATCGGCGAGTTCGCCCAGGACGTGTGATGGAACAACTCTCGCCGGGCGCGCCGGCGCGCCGCGTCAGCGTGTACAACATCGCGAACCTCCTCACCGTGATCCGGATCCTGCTGGTACCCGTATTCATCACTGCGATGCTGCAGGACGGCGGGACCTCAATCGGGTGGCGCTGGATCGCAGCAGGCGTGTTCGCGATCGCGGTCGCCACCGACAAACTCGATGGTGACCTCGCGCGCAAACACGGCCTCGTCACCGACTTCGGCAAGATGGCCGATCCGATCGCTGACAAGGCGCTCATGGGTGCGGCACTGATCGGACTGTCGATTCTCGACTTGTTGCCCTGGTGGGTCAGCATCGTGATCCTCGCGCGCGAACTAGGCATCACCGTGCTGCGGTTCCTCGTGATCAGGTTCGGCGTGATCCCCGCGAGTCGCGGAGGCAAGGCCAAGACCTTCGCGCAATCGTTGGCGATCTGGCTATATATCCTGCCGATCGACGGAGTCGTGGGAACCGTACGGTGGTGGTTGATGGGCGTGGCGATTCTGCTGACGGTGGTGACCGCTTTGGACTATGTCCAGCGCGCGATACGGCTGGTCAAAGGGGCGCCGGCAGCCCGCGCAGGTACCGCCCATGAGTGAGTTACTGACTCCTTCGACACAGGCCATTGCAGCCGAAACGATCGCGGCGCTGCGCGATTGCGCCCAGAGCGTGGGTACCGCTGAGTCGCTGACGGCAGGTCTGTGTGCCGCAGCCCTGACGACGATTCCGGGAGCCAGCGCCGTCGTGCGTGGCGGTCTCATCGTCTATGCCACCGCTTTGAAAGCGTCGCTCGCCGGTGTTCCCGAGGATGTATTGAGCCAATACGGCCCGGTCAGCGAACCAACGGCGCGCTACCTGGGAGCCGGCGCCATGCAGCGCACCGGCAGCGACTGGGGCGTGGGCTTGACCGGCGTTGCCGGCCCAGGTTCGCAAGACGGTCACCCTCCGGGCACTGTGTACGTCGCCGTACACGGTGCAGGCAGCACCGTCATCGAACTCCTGCGATGTCATGGCGATCGCGGGGAAATCCGCGATCAGGCTGTGGCCGGTGCGCTGCGGTTGTTGCTGCGACGACTCCGGGAACATCACGGTCCGGTGTTGCGTTGAATCAGTACCAACCGGTTGTTGGGTGCGTCAGGGTAGGGTTCTTAGTGAGCACATCCCGATGCCGCGCGTTAACCGGGAGGTGCCCCGCCCTACAGGAGGTCCAGTTGCTGCTTCTCCGCGAAGTCATCGGAAGCAATCTGCGCGCGCACCGCGAGGATCAGAAGCGCTCGCTGCGCGACGTGTCGGCGTCCGCACGGGTGAGCCTGGGATATCTCTCGGAAATCGAACGTGGCCGTAAGGAAGCCTCGTCCGAATTGCTCGCCTGCATCTGCGATGCGCTTGAGTTGGAGCTCGCAGATTTGCTGGACGATGCGTCCACCGACCTCCGCCATGCGGCGTTCATCGAATCGGGCAAAGAAACGTCGGCCGCCGCCGAGGTACGCCTGGTATTCGAGCAGGACGATCGCGAGGTCGTCCCGGTCTAGCCGGTCGCTTCAATGAGCCCACGATCCACGTTTCTTGATCCACTGGCATTGGTCGTCGGTTTCGTTGTCACCGTCGGGGCCTTCTTCTTAATCCCTGGTGTGACAGCGGCGTTACTGGCTGCGCTCGGGATCGGTGTGTTGGCCTACGCTGCCACCCTCGGAGTGCGCGCCCTACCACGCAGAGGTGCTCGGTCGGCACGTCCAGCGGTAGGGGCCGGCAGTGATTCGGCTGCCGTCGCGAGGGTGCGTCGTGGCTCGGCTATCGAGGCGTGGCAGCAGCGCGGGCATCGGACTGTCGCGAGCATGCAACAACTGGTAGCGAACTGTGAGTCGCCGATTATCGCCGGACAGTTGGAGAACGTGCTCTTCGAGGCGAAGTTGTCGTTGCCGGTGCTGGATGATCTGGCGCAGCAAGCGGCACTGGTACAGGCGAGCCTGCTCCGTGGCACGGGCAGTGATTTGAACGCTGATCACGCTCAGTTGGAGAAGACGCTCGCCGACGCCGACGCGACACTCGCCATCACCGCGGATCGCCAGGACGCCATCGACGCGGTGGCAGACCAACAGGACACACGGAGCCGCTTGCAACAGACCGAAGCTGGCCTCATCGCTCGGATGGAAGCCTTGGTGCGTGGCTTAGAAGGCGTATCGGCTCACATGGGCGAAACCGCGGCATCATCGGCCGCGACCGTGACAGGGTCGCCGATCGGCAGCGACGAGCACCTGCAGAGTCTGAGCGACCAGCTCGCCGGTCTGCAGGCCGGTATCTCCGAATCCCGCCAGTACTCGGCGCAGATCACGCCGACACAACCGGAATAATTGGTACGGTCCCGCGATAACATCGAGTTCAGTCGCACTACGTTCCGCACATAATCGACCGCAGACACACATCGACCGGGAGGATGCGCCGCAATGGCCAACCCATTCGTGAAGTTTTGGAAGTACCTCATGGCCGCGTTCGGCGCCAAGGTCGATGAGATGGCTGATCCGAAGATCCAGATTCAGCAGGCAATCGAGGATGCGCAGAAACAGCACCAGGAGTTGTCACAGCAGGCCGCGGCCGTCATCGGCAACCAACGGCAGCTGGAGATGAAGCTTAACCGCCAGATGAACGAGGTCGAGAAGGCGCAGGCGAACGCTCGCCAGGCACTCACTCTCGCGGACAAAGCCCGTGCCGAAGGCAACGAGGCCGAAGCGCAGAAGTACGAGGAGACGGCCCAGACGTTCGCGACGAAGCTGGTGGCTGCCGAGCAGCAGATGGAAGACCTCAAGCAGATGCACGACCAGTCTCTGGTTGCCGCGCAGAAGGCCAAGGAAGCCGTCGATCAGAACCAGCATCGACTAAAGACCAAGCTTGCCGAGCGGACGAAGCTGTTGAGCCAGCTGGAGCAGGCGAAGATGCAGGAGCAGGTCTCGGCTTCGCTGAACCGGATGAGCGAGTTGTCCGCACCGGGCAACGTCCCGTCGTTGGACGAGGTTCGCGACAAGATCGAGCGTCGGTACGCGAATGCGCTCGGATCGACCGAACTGCACGAGAACTCGGCCGAGGGTCGGGCACTTGAAGTGGAGCGTTCGACGCTGGACATGGCAGGACATGCCCGCCTCGACCAGTTGCGCGCGAGCATGGGCGGCAACAAACTCGGCGGCTCCACCAGCGGCTCGGCGGCGCCCACGGCGACACCGGCCCCCGCGCAGCCGACCACTCCGCAGCGTCAGGCTGACGGTACGGCTCAGTAGATTCCGATCCCGTTCAGTAGCGGCGGTCTCGCGGTGGAATCCACCGCGAGACCGCCGCTTTCGGGTCTAATAGAAGGGCGCGAGCACGGCGCGACGCGTTACGACGACGAGGAATGGGCATGACCTCCCCACGCAAGAATGACAACCTGTGGAGTGACCTTGCGGCCACGGTCGTACAGCAGATCGCCGACCGGGTACGCAAGGTGAACGATTCGTACCCACCGCCGCGGCAATCGCAGGCGTCTCGGGACGACTCTTCTTCGGGGCCGTCCGATACCAGCCGGAACTTCGCTGAGGACGACGTCACGGGCTCCGGGAGCACCCGAGCTCAGCCTGACCAACCGTCGCGCACCTCGTCGCAGTCGGTGGCGTCGCTGGCCGGCGAACTCAAGCAGTTGATGGCGACCGGAATCCGGATGTCCACCAGCCAGGCCAGAGATTACAAGGAAATGCTGCAAGAGCACGCGGCTGAGCGTGAGCGCAAGCGCCTCGAGGCGCCGATGCGTAAGGCGCAAGGTAGCGCGCGCCGGAACAAGGCCGGTGCGGTAACCCTGGGCGTGTTGTCGCTCGGCGGACTCGCTGGCACCGCGAGTGCCGCGGTCGCGGACAAGCCACCAGCGGCCGTGTCCTCCGGCGTCGTTACGGCAGGTGTCGGTGCCGGTGCGTTTGCATTGGCGCGGCGAGGTCGCCGCTACCAGAAATTGGCCGATGAGGAGGCGCAGCGTCTCGGTGCCGCATCGGCCCAGGCGGTGTCGCTGCGCGGCGCTTCGGCGTACTCGATACCACTACCGGACCGTGCCTCGCTCGCGTACGAGCCGACGCGGCGGCTCGTTGCGCAGAAGAAGGCGCTGGCTGAATTGCTCCCGGACGTCGAAGCTATAGCGCCCGAGTTGGGCGAACTAGCGCGCGAGAGCGAAGAGGCGTTGTCGGCGTACGCCGAACGGGTGATCAAACTTGAACGAGCCCAGGGCGCCGCGGGCGATCCGCGCTCGCTCGATGCTGCACTGGCGCGCGCGGTGGCACAGTACGAGGACGGAGTGGACGCACATCAGAAACTCGTTGAGGCTGCAGCGACTGTCTTGGGTGAGATGAGTGGGGCAGGGTGGAGTGACCCCACCAGTCATTCGATGAGCGATGCGGCGGACCGCTTGCAGGGGCTCGCCGAGGGGTTGCGCCAAGTCAATTACGACATTCCGATGCAGCGCTCCTGGGACGAACCGCACTCGACTCCGACGAGATCACAACCGCCATCTTCGCCGCGGTCGCGACCGTCTGCGCCGCGAGCCGGACGTACGCAGAACCGGCAGCGGGGCCTCGCTGACTGAGCGATATCCTTACCGCCATGACCGACGCGCACGTTACGAACGCCCGAGCTTCTGAGATCTACCGCAATGCCCTCGATGTGATCGCCGGAATCGAGCCACGGATCGCCGATGCGACTCGCCAAGAGCTCGACGACCAGCGGGCCTCACTGAAACTGATTGCCAGCGAGAATTACGCCTCGCTGCCGGTGCTCATGACGATGGGTACGTGGATGAGCGACAAGTACGCCGAGGGCACCGTAGGGCACCGGTTCTACGCCGGTTGCCAGAACGTCGACACGGTGGAGCAGGTGGCCGCGGAACATGCTCGTGAGTTGTTTGGTGCGCCGTACGCGTACGTGCAGCCGCACTCCGGCATCGATGCAAACCTCGTTGCGTACTGGGCAATTTTGGCCCAGCGTATCGAGGGGCCAGGCCTGGAGAAGCTGGGCGCGAAGAACGTCAACGAACTCACCGAGGCTGACTGGGAAACGCTGCGGGCCGAACTCGGTAACCAGCGGCTGCTCGGTATGTCGCTGGACGCCGGAGGTCACCTGACTCACGGTTTCCGGCCGAACATCTCGGGGAAGATGTTCTACCAACGTCAGTACGGCACCGACCCAGCCAGCGGGCTGCTGGACTACGACCAGGTCGCTGCGGCCGCGCGCGAGTTCAAGCCGCTGATCATGGTTGCCGGATACTCGGCGTACCCGCGACGCGTCAACTTCGCCAAGATGCGCGAAATCGCCGACGAGGTCGGCGCGACCTTGATGGTCGATATGGCCCACTTCGCCGGCCTGGTCGCTGGCAAGGTCTTCACCGGTGATGAAAACCCCGTCCCGTTCGCGCACGTCACGACGACGACCACCCATAAGTCGCTGCGTGGTCCGCGCGGCGGTGTAGTGCTCGCGCAGGAGGAGTTCGCCTCATCGGTCGATCGCGGCTGCCCCATGGTGCTCGGCGGCCCGCTTTCACATGTAATGGCTGCGAAGGCAGTCGCGTTGGCCGAGGCGCGCCAGCCCGCGTTCGGTGCATACGCCCAGCAGGTCGCCGATAACGCCAAGGCATTTGCTGATGGTCTGATGCGGCGCGGCGCGAAGCTGGTCACCGACGGTACGGACAATCACCTGGTGCTGCTGGACGTGTCTTCGTTCGGTTTGACCGGACGTCAAGCTGAGTCGGCGCTGCTCGATGCCGGCGTCGTGACGAACCGCAACTCGGTCCCGGCCGACCCGAACGGTGCCTGGTACACCTCGGGTATTCGGTTCGGTACGCCCGCGCTGACCAGCCGCGGATTCACCGCCGACAACTTCGACGTTGTCGCCGATCTGGTAGTGAACGTGCTGAAGAACACCGAGCCGGGGACCACGAAAGCTGGTGCGCCGTCCAAGGCGTCGTACAGCCTCGCTGAGGGTATCGCCGATCGGACCAAGTCGGCGGCGGCGGAGATGCTCGATGCGCACCCGCTCTATCCGGGGCTCGAACTCTAGGCTGCCTCGCTCATACGCGTAGTCGCAGACCGCGGGGCGTGAGTCGAAACCCGGCCGTACGTAACGCCTGTGCCAGTGGCCCGTGGCTGTCGATGTCATCACCGTCGGCGCGCTGTACGTGCAGCGCGCCGACGCTGCCCTCGGTGACGGCTGCGCCCAGTGCCTGCGCCGCACACGTCAAGGCGTTGTCGTCATCGGTGAAGCTAAGTAATGTCTTGCCGCCGCGCTCGAGGTACAGCACGGGTGCGCCACCAACCAGAACGATTAATGCGCCGGGTTTACGTCCCGGTCGGTGGTGGTGAGCACCATCGATCCCCTGAGGGGCTGGCCATTCGAGAGCCGCGCCGTACGCGTTGGCCGGATCGGTAGCGGCGAGCACGACTGCGGCGTGATCCTCCGGCTGCGCGCGTAGCCGATCCACGGCGCCGGCGGTAGCAAACTGAGCGGCTCCAAGGCCGTCGACGAAGTATCCGCGCCGCAACCGTCCGGCGTCCTCGTACGCAGCGAGCACCGGATACAGCGCAGCGAATCCACCGACTACCCCTTCGGACTGCACAGGCCCGCGGGTCAGGATGCCGTAGCGCTCCACCAGGACGTCGCTGAGCAGTCGCGCATCTACTGCCTCGGCCGGTCGCGGAACGACGGACCAGCGACCGCTGACCGACGGCGGAGTCAACGACGCGACGCGAGCACGCGCACGCCCGAGGCGCGAGCGACGGCTCGGGGTAGCGGTCGTGCGTCGTGTCGGTTGCAAGCGAGCGCGTAACGGCGCGAAAGTGTCATTGGTGAGGTGACCGGCCCACACGAGGCGCCACAGCGCATCGACGATATCGGCCTCGGGCTCCTGATAGCCGCGTTCTCGCAGGTCGGTCAAGATGTCCCGGAAGAAGGACGCTTGCCGCGACTGCACTGCCTGCAATATGGCTAGTTCGAGCGAGTTCTCGACCGGTGGCGCCTCGGGCAGTAGGTCCAGTAGATCTGCCGGCATCAGCCGCACGTAACCGTCCGTCGTTCCTGCGGCAGCTGCGCCAACCCAGACGACCTCGCCGGCCGCCATTAACGAGTCGAGTTGGTCGGGCGAGTAGTCGGTGATGCGGTTGCCGAGGACCAGCGATTCAACACCAGTCGCGCCGAGCGCACACCCTGCCAACTGCTCAATGACGGCGTATACGCCGTCAATTCCGCGGTGCGTACGCGTGCCGACACCGTGCCAGGAGAGCAAGAACCGCGCGTAGGCACCCTGTCCGACCGGTTCGACTTCGGCGCGTGATCGCGCCAACGAGCGCCGCCGGATGCGACGCAATACATCGGAATCGCACCATTGCACGCCGCTCTCGCCGGGGCTGAGCTCGCCGCGCGTGACCTGCCCGGCGGCCTCGAGGGATGCGAGGGCGCGGCGAGCAGGTTCCGTGCCGACACCGAACCGAGCGGCCAGGACGCTGAGTTCGAACGGCCCGTGGGTACGGGCGTACCGAGCGATGAGCTCTTGCAGCGGGTGCGCCGTCGGTGTGGTGAACGCCTCCGGCACACCTACCGGCAGCGCGATGCCCAGAGCATCCTTGAATCGGCCGGCGTCTTCGATCGCGACGTATCGCTGCACACCGCCGATGCGCAGCAGCAGGGCACGCCGCTCGGCGAGAAGTTCGGTGGCCCAGGCCGTCTGTGCACCGCGCTGCTCGATTTCGGCAGCCGAAAGATCGCCGAGTTCGCGTAACGCATCGGCGAGCCGCTCGGCCGAGGTGACTGCTCTTTCCGGCGTCAAATACTGCAGTCTGGCATTGATCTCGGCGATCGCTTCGGCATCGAGCAGCTCGCGCAACTCGAGGTTGCCTAGCAGTTCGCGCAAGAGCGACAGGTCGAGTGAGAGGGCACCGGAGCGACGCTCGGCCAGCGGAACATCCTCCTGGTACATGAATGCAGCGATATATCCGAACAGCAACGATTGGGCGAACGGTGACGCCGACGTCGTTTCCACTTCGTGCAGCGTGATCGTGCGCTGTTCGATCGCGGCGAGTACCTCGATGAACCCGGGAACGTCGTAGACATCCTGCAGGCACTCCCGCAACGTCTCGAGGATGATGGGAAAGTCGTCGTATCCTGCGGCGATCGCCAATAATTGCGCCGCTCGTTGCCGTTGCTGCCACAGCGGTGATCGCTTGGATGGGTCGCGCGGGGGCAACAGCAATGCCCGCGCGGCGCACTCGCGAAATCGACTCGCGAACAACGACGACGACATCAACTGTTCGGTGACCAGTCGTTCGGCGTCCGCCGGGTCAATGGCCACGATGTCGACGTCCGGGGGTTCACCAGTCGTGTCCGGTATGCGCAGCACGATTCCATCGTCGGCGTGCATGGCATGTGCAGCCGAGCCGTATTCGCGCTCCAACCGTGCGCCGATCACCAGCGCCCATGGCGCGTTGACTTGATCACCGAACGGCGAATGCACCACGATGCGCCAGTCGCCGAGTTCGTCGCGGAACCGCTCGATCAGCACGCGCCGATCATGCGGTACGACGCCGGTAGCCGCCCGTTGAGCGGCGAGGTACTCGCTGAGGTTGCGGCGAGCAGACTCATCCAGGTAGCCCATGGCGCTCGGCGTCCGCCCGGCATCGATGTCCCGTAGAAACGCACCGATCGCGCGCCCTAATGGCAGGGGCCTGCCTTGTTGTTCTCCGCGCCAGAAAGGCATCCGGCCGGGTGCGCCGCCCGCCGGTACTACCCGGACCTGGTCATGCGTGATCTCGACGATGCGCCAGCTCGACGTGCCCAAGAGAAAGACGTCGCCGACTCGCGATTCATAAACCATCTCTTCGTCGAGTTCGCCGACCCGTCGTCCGCCACGTTCATCACCGGCTAGGAAGACACCGAACATGCCCCGGTCGGGGATCGTCCCGCCGGAAATAACCGCGAGTCGTTGCGCGCCCGGTCGTCCGCGGACGAGGTCGCCGTTGCGGTCCCACACAATTCGCGGCCGCAGCGAGGCGAACTGCTCGCTCGGGTAACGCCCCGCGAGCATGTCGAGTACGGCCAGAAAGGCGGACTCTGGCAACGCTCGGTACGGCGCGGCGCGGCGTATCAGGTCATATAGGTCGCTCACTCGGTACTCGGCGCCGGCGAGAATCGCCACGATCTGTTGGGCGAGGACATCCAGCGGGTTGCTCGGCATCCGAAGCGGCTCGATATCGCCGTCGTACATGCGTTGGACGACGACCGCGGTCGTCACGAGGTCACCGCGATGTTTGGGAAAGAACACGCCGGAACTTGGTGCGCCGACCTGGTGCCCGGCACGCCCCACGCGTTGCAGTCCGGACGCGACCGATGGCGGTGCTTCTACCTGGACGACGAGGTCCACCGCGCCCATATCGATGCCGAGCTCAAGGCTGCTAGTGGCGACGACCGCAGGCAGGCTTCCGTCCTTGAGGCCCTCTTCGGCGAGTTGGCGTTGTTCGCGACTGACCGATCCGTGGTGTGCGCGCGCGATCACGTGCTCGACGGCGGAGGAGACACCGCTTTGCGCGATGATCTCCGCTGGCTGCGCCGCGACCTCAGGCACGCCCGCGGCTCGCTCGTTGAGTTTCGAGGTGAGACGTTCGGCTGCTCGCCGTCCATTGGTAAAGACGATGGTCGATTGGTGCTCTTCGATTAGCGCGTGCACAGACTCTTCGACCGCGGGCCAAATCGAGCGCCGCAACGTTCCCGAGTCGTCGGTTTCGGACGACAGATCGGACATGTCTTCCACCGGCACGACGACCTTGAGGTCGAGCGTCTTGTTTGCCGCGGGCTGCACCACCGTGGCCGGGTGATGCGAGCCGGCCAGGAACGCGGCGACCTCGTCCGTCGGTGTCACCGTTGCCGAAAGCCCGATCCGCTGCGCCGGATTCTGGAGCAGTTCGTCGAGCCGTTCGAGTGAGACAGCCAGGTGCGCGCCTCGTTTGGTGCCGGCGAGCGCGTGGATCTCGTCCACGATCACGGTGTGCACTCCGCTCAGTGCGCGTCGCGCCTGACTGGTCAGTAGCAGGAACAATGATTCTGGCGTGGTGATCAGGATGTCACCGGGACGTCGGGCGAAGGCGCGACGTTCGCCCGCTGGCGTGTCACCGGTCCGCGTGCTGACCTCAACGGGGTTGACGTCCGCGCCGAGCCGGGACGCCGCATGCGAGATACCGATCAGCGGTGCGTTCAGATTGCGTTCCACATCGGCGGCGAGCGCCTTGAGCGGCGAGATGTAGAGCACACGGCAGCGATGTGCGGGATCGGCAGGTGCCGGTGACGTCAGCACATCGTCGAGCGCGGACAGGAATGCAGCGAGCGTCTTTCCGGAACCGGTCGGGGCGACGACTAACGTGTGCGCTCCACTGGCGATGGATCGCCATGCACCGGCCTGCGCAGCGGTCGGTGCGTCGAATGAGTCGGTGAACCACGCTCGCGTAGCTGCGTTGAACCCCTCGAGAGCCGCGGCTGAGGGCGCTGCGCTACCGGATGTCGACATGGCACCCATCTTGCACCCTGTCGCCGACACGAAACACCGATGTGACGTGGCAGGATTTGGGTATGCCATCCCGATCTACCGCGCGGCCGCTCGCCCGGCTCGCCGTAGTGTTCGTCGCGGTCGTGATGGTCACCTTGTCCGGTTGCTTGCGCTATACCGAAGCATTGACGATCCATCGCGATGACGCCGTCTCCGGCATTATCATCATCGCCGCGCGAGCGCCCGACCCGGTCAGCGCATCACAGGCGCCCGCCATCCCTGCCGACGCTGCGCTACAGCCCCCGCAAAGCGCGAGTGAGGACATCGTCGTGGCTTCGTTTACGCACGCTCATGAAGCTGGCTACAAAGTCACTTTTACGCATGCCAGCTTCGACGATGTCGCTGCATTTGCGCCGCTCGGCGAGCACGGCGGGGAGTTAGTGCTGAGCCGAGACGGTGACATGCTGGAGGTCTCGATGAGCGTCGATCTCAGTTACGACGGTCTGGATACCCAAGGTGCGGAATACATCTCGAAGACCGCGGAGTTGACCGTGTCGTTGACGGTCCCCGGATCGGTTATTGACACCAATGGGGTCGAGTCCGGCGGGACGCTCACCTGGGACCTGACCCCGTTCGAGGTCAACACCCTGACCGCGAGCGTGCACTCGCCATGCGCGGACGGCGCGACGCAGGGCGGCACCCGATCAATCGATCCGTATTGGGCTGCCGTTTTTGGCGGGGGAGCGGTGCTCGTCGCTGTCGCCGGATGGCTGCTGGCGCGTCGTATCCGCAGCGCAGGAACTGTTACACCATCATCGGAAATCCGCGCCGACGGCGCCCGACCCGATCCGGTTGCCAACCCTGGCGTGCGGGCGTCTAGAGTGCGCCCGGAACATCAGTCGAACCTGGGTGGGTGGCCGCCGCCGCGACCGCTATGGAAGGAACCGGAATGAAGGACACGCTGTACGAAGCCGAGCACGAGGCGTTTCGCGAGTCGGTGCAGGCGTTCTACGCCAAGCATGTGTACCCGAACTACGACCAGTGGGAGGCCGACGGCCAGATCGATCGGGAGGTGTGGCGGGAGGCCGGACGCGCGGGCCTGCTGGGCATGGACGTCGATGAGCAGTACGGCGGCGGCGGTATGGCCGACTACCGGTTCAACGCCATTATCGGTGAGGAGAGCAACCGGCTATCGACACCCGGATTCGGTGTCACCCTGCATAACGATGTCGTAGCGCCGTACCTGAACGAACTTGCCACTGACGAGCAGAAGCAGCGTTGGTTGCCCGGGTTCTGCAGCGGCGATCTGGTGACCGCGATCGCGATGACCGAGCCGGGTACCGGCTCGGATCTGCAAGCGGTACGCACCACTGCGCGCGAGGACGGTGACAGCTTTGTCATCAACGGTTCGAAGATGTTCATCACCAACGGAATCCTCTCGGACCTGGTGATCGTCGTGGCGCGCACGGAGGAAGACAAGCCCGGATCGAAGTCGCTGAGCCTCATCGTAGTAGAGCGTGGCACCGAGGGGTTCGAGCGCGGTCGCAACCTGGACAAGATCGGGCTGAAATCGCAAGACACCGCCGAACTGTTCTTCGACAATGTTCGCGTGCCGAAGGAAAACCTGCTTGGTGAGCGTGGTCGCGGTTTCTACCACCTGATGAACAACCTGCCACAGGAGCGGCTGACCATCTGTGTTGCCTCCATGGGCGCGATCGACGGCATGTTGGCGCAGACGCTCGATTACGTGAAGAACCGGCAAGCCTTCGGTCAGCCGATCGGCAACTTCCAGAACTCGCGCTTTGAACTTGCAGAGATGAATGTGCAGGCCCAGGTCGCGCGTTCGCACCTGAGCGCGATGATCACTGCCCACAACGCCGGCGAACTCACCGCCGTCGAGGCGGCCGGTGCGAAGATGTGGTTCTCGACCTTGCAGAACCAGATTGCTGATCGCTGCCTGCAGCTGCATGGCGGATACGGCTATATGAACGAGTACCCGATCGCACGGTTCTTCCGTGACGGGCGTGTTCAGTCAATTTACGGCGGAACCAACGAGATCATGCGCGAGATCGTTGGGCGGTCGATGGGCCTGTAGAGCAGTGCTCAGCGCGATCGGTCGGGACCTGGCAAGAAGGTTGGGTCCCGACCGATCGTGGTTCCGCCCCGTTTCGCTGCGTTTTCCGGCCAGCAGTGCTGCGATACTGGGCATCTGAGGTACCGACGACTTGGGGGAGCGCGTGCGGCTGACCGACTTCTGGGAGCGGATGACTGCTCATTTCGGGCCGGCTTATGTCAGTTCAGTGGCGCAAGACCATGTGATGTCGGCCCTGGGTGGCCGCACCGTCGAGCAAGCGATCGCCGACGGCGTCGACACGAAAGAAATATGGCGCGCCGTGTGCGAAACGTTCGACGTCCCGTATTCGCTCAGTTGATTCGGCGTGTCGCGATAGTACAGATGTACGTCGTACAGTTGTACGTATACGCTGTTATCCACAGACGAGGTGGTTTTCCACCGCGGGCCTGTCTCAACAGAATTTGTCGGAACAACTCCGTAGCGTGGTCAGCGCACAAAGTTGAACATCGCGCAGACGGATACATCAGAGGCACCCGGGTGAGTCACAACCGGGCACGGACACTAAGGCGGAGCAATGGCAGCAGCAATGGATCGCGAGCAGGCGCTCGATAACGCTCTCGCGCAGATCGAAAAGTCATTCGGTAAGGGCTCGATCATGCGATTGGGGGACGATCAGCGCGCGCCGGTCGCCGCCATTTCCACAGGGTCGCTCGCCCTTGACGCGGCTCTCGGCATTGGCGGACTACCCCGTGGGCGAGTGATCGAGGTCTATGGGCCCGAATCGTCGGGTAAGACCACTGTCGCGTTACACGCCGTAGCAAACGCGCAGAAGGCGGGCGGTATCGCTGCGTTCATCGATGCAGAGCACGCGCTGGATCCGGTGTACGCGAAGGCGTTAGGGGTCGATACCGACGCGCTGTTGGTGTCCCAGCCGGACACCGGTGAGCAGGCTCTGGAAATCGCTGATGTGTTGATTCGCTCCGGCTCTATCGATGTGTTGGTCGTCGACTCGGTGGCGGCGTTGGTTCCCCGAGCCGAGATTGAAGGCGAGATGGGCGATAGCCACGTCGGTTTGCAGGCGCGGTTGATGAGCCAAGCGCTGCGTAAAATCACCGGTGCGCTGTCCCACTCGGGTACCACTGCGATCTTCATCAATCAGCTGCGCGAGAAGATCGGCGTGATGTTCGGGTCACCGGAGACGACCACGGGTGGTCGTGCGCTGAAGTTCTACGCATCGGTTCGCCTCGACGTACGCCGGATTGAGACGTTGAAGGACGGTGGCGATGCGGTCGCGAACCGTACGCGGGTGAAGATTGTGAAGAACAAGGTCGCCGCGCCGTTCAAACAAGCCGAGTTCGACATCGTGTACGGACAGGGGATCAGCCGGGAAGGTTCGCTGATCGATCTTGGGGTCGAACACGGGTTGATTCGTAAGGCCGGTGCTTGGTACACGTATGACGGGGACCAGCTAGGTCAGGGTAAGGAGAACGTCCGCCGGTTCATGCGTGACAATCCCGAACTCACCGACGAGATTGACCGCCGACTACGGGAGAAGTTGGGCCTCATCGAGGGCGCGGCAGAAGAGGCCGCTGACGAGATCGCGCCGGCACCCGTCGATTTCTAGCGCATGGCTGATCTGCAGCGTGCGGAGGAGTTGGCGTTTACGTACTGCCTGCGCCGCCTGACCTCAGCCGCACGCACCGAGCAGGATCTACGAGCCAAGCTGGCCGAACGAGGCTACGAGGACGGCGTGATTGACGCTGTCCTCGAGCGGCTGGTTCGCGCCGGGTACGTCAACGATGCAGAGTTTGCGCAGTCTTGGGTACGGAGCAGATCTGTGAACAAGACGCTCACGGCACCGGCCCTGCGGGCAGAACTGCGACGCAAAGGCGTACTCGAGCCCCTGATCGAGGAGGCTCTGCAGGATCTCGCGACAGACGACGAGGACGACCGGGCTCGCGCACTGCTGCGCCGCAAGGCGCCCGCGACGTTGCCACGTGAGCGTGCCGATCGCGACAAGGTTGCGCGGCGGCTCTGCGGCGTCCTGGCACGCAAGGGCTACTCCTCATCGCGGTCCTGGTCGCTAGTGAGTGAGATCCTCGAGGAGTTGCCGGTGGAGCCCGGTTGCCGCTAGTTGGACCGGCGGCATAACCTCGCAAGAGAAACATCTTCACCGCGCGTCTCACCGACGAGCGGGACTTAACACACTGTGCAGCAATTCTCGGTCATGCTTCAACTCACGTGCAGAACCGGCCCGACGACCGTGAGCGGCCGGCCATACGCCGCCACGTGCGGCGCCCGGAAGTTCCGGGCAGTGTTCGTCGTCCTGCCTTCGGTGCGGCTTGGCCGAAAGGATTCCTGGCATGCCGCCCGTGCTCGACATCGTGTTGATCGTTGTGCTCGTCGTAGTGCTCGTACTGCTCGCGATCGGGGTGGCGTTCGTCCGGCGGCTAGTTGCCACGTCAACGACGCGATCCGCGACCGCGGACTCACAGCCCACCCCGTCGCCCGCCAACGTCGGAGCCGACCGCACAGACGTGAGCGGTCCTGCGAGTGACCCTGCTCGCGCCGCAGAGCCGGACGGATCCGCCGCCGTGGCAGGTCCGGCCACCAACAATGAGCGGGTCGGTGTCGATGACGAGGTGCTGCAGGAACGGGTAGCCGAAGCGCGCCTTGCCGCGTTGGAAGAGGGTCGGGCCTCCGGGTACGCACAAGGTAAGCGCGCGGGTCGAAACGAGGCCAAAGCTGCTGCCTTGGTCGAGGCACGCCTGGCTGCCCGGCGTCAGGTCAGCGCGGAGTTCGACGTCGTAGCTCGTGAACGTATTCGCGACGAACTCGCTGAGGAGCTTCGGGAAGAGATTCGCGACGAACTCGAGGAGGAGATCGAGGCGACCCGACGGGCTGCGCTTGCCGACGCCAAGGCCACACGGGTCGCTGCGCAGGGAATCCGGGCGCGGATAAACGCTGACCTGGCCACCGCGCGTCGGGACGCGGAGTTGGAGATCAGTGAGATGATGCTGGCCGCCCGCAGTGATGCGGAGCGTGATGCCGAACGGATTCTTGAGCGATCTCGAACCGTACTGGCAGAGGCGCAGCGGCGCGATGATCGGCTGACGGAGCGCGAGAACCGGCTTGAAGCCGAAGCGCAACGGCTCGACCAACAGAGCATCGCGTTACGGGAAGAGGCTGCGGAAGCTGTCGAACGCGAGGAGGATCTCGCCGGACGCGAAGCCGCAGCGATGGCTGAACTTGAGCGTGTCGCCGGTATGACTGCGCCGGAGGCAAAGGACGAATTGCTAGCCACGCAGGAGTCCGCGGCGAGACGCGAGGGAGCGTTGATCGGGCGACGGATTGAACAAGAGGCGATCCAGGAAGCGACCGCCCGCGCGAAGAAGATTGTCGCTGACTCGATCGCTCGAGTTGCCAGTGAGCAGACCGCCGAAAGCGTGGTCGCGGTTATGCATCTGCCGAACGACGACATGAAGGGGCGGATCATCGGTCGTGAAGGACGCAATATCCGTGCGTTTGAGACCCTGACCGGTGTCAACCTCATCATCGATGACACCCCCGAGGCAGTGTTGCTATCGTGCTTCGATCCGGTGCGCCGAGAGATCGGCAGGCTCACGCTGGAGAAACTCGTCTCCGACGGTCGGATTCACCCGCACCGGATCGAAGAGGCGTACGAGCGCAGCCGCGTGGAGGTCGACGAGATCTGCGCTCGCGCCGCCGAGGATGCGCTCCTCGACGTTGGCATCGACGATCTTCACCCAGAACTCAAACATCTGCTGGGGCGGTTGCGGTTCCGCACCTCCTATGGGCAGAACGTGCTGCTGCACCTCATCGAGTGTGCGCACATTGCCTCGGCGATGGCTGCCGAACTCGGCGTTCCCGCGGAGCTGGTGAAGCGTGGGGCGTTCCTGCACGACATCGGCAAGGCCGTGACGCACGAGCGCGAAGGCTCGCACGCGATCATCGGAGCTGAGCTCGCCCGCAAGTACGGCGAGTCCGAGGAGGTCGCCCACGCAATTGAGGCACACCACGATGAGGTTGCGCCACAAACGATTGAGGCGGTGCTGACGCAGGCATGCGATGCGTGCTCGGGCGGTCGCCCCGGGGCGCGGCGCGAGTCGGTCGAAGCGTACGTCGAGCGGCTCGAGCGCATCGAGTCGATCGCCTCAAGCCAAGACGGCGTCGAACGGGTCTTCGCAATGCAGGCCGGCCGAGAGGTGCGCATCATGGTGCGACCCACTGAGGTCGACGATGGCGGCGCGTACCGGATCGCGAAGGACGTCGCGGCGCAGATCGAATCTGAGCTCACCTATCCGGGGCAAATCCGCGTCACCGTCGTACGCGAGTCACGCGCGAGCGAGATTGCGCGGTGAGGTGACCGGCTCAGTTCGGCGGACACTCGTCCGGCATTGGCGGAATCGGCGCCTCAATACCGTCAGCGCCGAGTGTTGATTCGTACGCGGCCTTCCAGCTGCCGTCGTCGTACGACTGCAGCAGGACTTCACGCAAGAAGTTGCACATCGCTTGGTCGCCGAGTTTGTAGCCAATTCCGTAGCGTTCGGAAGTGAACGGTAGGCCGGTGATCCGAAGCTCGTCGGGATACATCTTGATGAACCCGGCGAGAATCGCGCCGTCGGTAGACACCGCGTCCAGGTCACCATCGAGCAATGCTTCGATGCACAGCGCGTACGAGTCGTACTCCACCGTGTTCGCGCCCTTGGCGACGATGGCCTCATTCGACGTCGAGCCTTCGACCGAACACACAGACTTGCCAGCCATATCGTCGACGTCGAGGATGTCGTCCTCGTCGTTCCGGATCATCAACTGCTGTCCCGTGAGGTAATAGGGGCCGGCCTGACCGACTTTGTCCGAACGCTGTGGGGTAATGCTGAACGAGGCGATTACCAGGTCGACGTCGTCCTCCAGTAGCGACTCGACGCGGCCAGAAGTGGTCATTGAGACCCAGTCGATGTTCTCCTCGGTGATTCCGAGCTCTGCGGCGACCAGCTTGGCGATCTCGACGTCAAATCCAATCGGGTCGGCGGCGCCGGAGGTGCGGTAGCCCAGATCAGGCACATCAGTCTTGACCCCGATGCGAATCGATCCAGCCTGGGCGAGTTCTGCCATGGTGGTGTCCGCAGCGTAGGAAACCTGCTCGTCCCCACGATCGCTCGGAGTCGAACCAGAGCACCCCGCAGCCAGCAATAGCCCCAGGGCGGCTGTGCCTATCCATGCTCGCCGCACGTGTCCTCCAGGTGAATCCAGCAGCGCGCCGATAATATCGCCAGCCGCCGAGTCTCATCGAACCGAGGGAACCCGCTGCCCGGGCAAGATCACCCGGCCTATCGGCGTGCGATGGCACTCGGACGCGTAACCTGGATGGGCTATGACCTCCATCGACACTCAGCAGCGCACGTACGAAATCAAGACGTACGGCTGCCAGATGAACGCCCACGATTCAGAGCGACTCGCCGGCGTCCTGGAAGCCAACGGTTACATCGCCGCACTCGACGGTGAGCAGGCCGATATCGTCGTATTCAATACCTGCGCGGTGCGCGAGAACGCAGACAACAAGCTGTACGGCAACCTGTCACACCTGGCGCCAGTGAAACGCGCGAATCCGGATCTGCAGATCGCAGTCGGCGGTTGCCTCGCGCAGAAGGACAAGCACGCGATCGTGCAGAAGGCGCCGTACGTCGACGTCGTTTTCGGCACGCACAACGTCGGATCGCTGCCGGCGCTGCTGGAGCGTTCCCGACACAATAAGCAGGCCGAGGTCGAGATCCTCGAATCGCTCGAACAGTTTCCCTCGACTCTTCCCGCGAAACGCGAATCGACGTACGCCGGCTGGGTGTCGATCTCGGTGGGCTGCAATAACACCTGCACGTTCTGCATCGTGCCCGCATTACGCGGGCGTGAGAAGGACCGCCGCCCGGGTGAGATCCTCGCCGAGGTGTCTGCGCTCGTCAGCGACGGGGCGCTGGAGGTGACGCTGCTCGGCCAGAACGTGAATGCCTACGGCGTTGAATTTGCAGATCGGTCCGCGTTCGCGAACTTACTGCGGGCCTGCGGTGACATCGAGGGTTTGGAACGCGTGCGGTTCACCTCTCCGCACCCGCGAGACTTCACCGACGAGGTGATCGACGCGATGGCCCAAACCCCGAACGTGTGCCATCAATTGCACATGCCGTTGCAGTCCGGCTCCGCCTCGGTGCTCAAGCGAATGCGGCGCTCGTATCGTCCGGATAGGTACCTGGCGATCCTCGATCGGGTGCGCGCGGCAATGCCGGATGCAGCGATCACCACGGACATCATCGTGGGGTTCCCCGGCGAGACCGAGGAGGAGTTCGAGCAGACGCTCGAGGTCGTGCGGCGCGCGCGCTTCTCCAGCGCCTTCACCTTCCAGTACTCGCCACGCCCCGGAACGCCGGCAGCGACGATGGAACAGCAGGTGCCCAAGGAGGTCGTGCAGCGGCGGTACGAGCGACTCGTCGAGTTACAGAACCAGATCAGCTGGGACGAGAACAAGAAACTCGTGGGACGTGAGGTCGAACTGCTCGTGGCGGTCGGCGAGGGTCGCAAGGACGCGGACACGAACCGAATGAGTGGGCGTGCCCGTGACGGACGCCTGGTGCATTTCACGCCGTCCGGACCAGCGGTGCAGGCAGCCGTGCGTCCCGGTGACGTGGTTACCACGACGATCACGTACGCCGCGCCGCATCACCTGAACGCCGATACCGACTTGCTCACGCACCGTCGTACCCGCGCCGGCGACCTCAGCGAGTCAGCTACCGCGCCTCAGTCGCCGGGGGTTCTGTTGGGTATGCCGAGCATCAGGCGCGGCTAGTTCAGTCCCGCTTCCTCGGTATGCCAAGTGTTTCCGACATTGCCGAGCGTCGGTCGCGGTTGCCGCAGCGAACTCCGCGATGATCAGGGGTCTCAGAACGAGCGGCCCTCGACATTCCGCTCAGGACGTAACAGACTTCTCGGCTTCGGCGAGCCATTCTTGTTTCGCGGCGAGATTCGCCTGCGCGTCGGCGATCTTCTTCGCGTTTCCGCTGGCATTGGCCTTGTCCAACTGCTTTTGCGCCTTGTCGACGCCCTCACGCATGCTCAGGAGCAGCGGGTTCGACTGCGCCGCCGTGCGCTTCCACTCGGCGTCTTCCACGTCTCGAACGGAGCGTTCTAGCGCGCGCAGTCGATCCTCTAGCGGCCGCATCGCCTCGCGGGGGACATGGCCGATGTCCTCCCAACGTTCCTGTAACTGCCGGAGCGTCGCCTTCGCGGCCGATAGGTCGGTTTCCGGTGTGATCTTGGGGCCGAGTTCGGCGAGCAGCGATTCCTTGGCCTTCTGGTTGTCGACGTACGATGCGTCGCGTTCATCGAGTACGGCTGACCGGGCAGCGAAGAACGTGTCCTGCGCGGCGCGGAACTCGTTCCAGAGACGGTCCTCGGAATCGCGGGTAGCACGGCCCGCGGCCTTCCACTCACTCATCAGCGACTTCATCCGCGACGCGGTCGGACCCCAATCGGTCGAGGACGACAACGCCTGGGCGTCGGCGACGATGCGTTCCTTGATGACCTTCGCGCCCTCGCGCTGCTTGTCCAGCGCGGCAAAGTGCGCTCCACGCGCCTTACTGAATGAATCGCGCGCCTCTTTGAAGCGCTTCCACAGCGCGTCATCGGTCTTTCGATCGATGCCTTTGATGGCTTTCCAATCGTCGACGATGGAGCGCAGCCGATCCCCGGCGGCCTTCCACTGGGTCGACGACGCCAGTTTTTCGGCCTCAGTGACGAGGGCTTCCTTGGCGGCGATCGCTTCAGCGCGTACACGTGACTTCGCAGCCTGCGCTTCTTCTTTCTTCGTCGCCGTCTTGGCGATGACGGCGTCCAGGCGCTTGTCCAGCGCCGCGAGGTCACCGATGACGTGCGCTTCGGGAAGCGACGCCTTCAGCGACTCCGCGGATGCTGCCATCGCGGTCGCATCCGAGGTCGGTGCGTTGAGGCGCGATTCAAGCAGGCTAACTTCGGTGGCGAGGTCGTCGAAACGACGTACGAAGTGCGCGAGACCTTCTTCCGGGGTTCCCGCCTGCCACGAGCCGATGGAGCGGTCGGCTCCAGCTGCGCGCACCCAGACAGCCCCGTCATCATCGACGCGGCCCCACTCGTTGCTCGCTGCCATGGTATGAACCTCCGGTTCGTCGCCACATTCGTTCACATGTGATTGTGACATCCTCACAGACGACGTTGTTCGTACGCGCAGACGGGGTAACCCGTGCATCGCGGTAGCCTCGGCCACGTGCGCGCGCGAACCCCTCAACGGCTGGTCATCTGTCCCTGCCCACCCATCCTGTTACCCGGTGCCACCGGGCGTGACGGCGATCAGCGCGTGGAGCAGTTACGATCGGCCGCCCGACGTGCAGTCGACTGGCTGTGCGAGCCCGGTGAACCGGTGACGGTGTTGACCAGCGGGGCGAACGGCCGCGTGCCCGACGGCGCCGCTCTGAACGCAGCCGCGTACGGCCTGTCGTATCGCGGCCAGCTCGGTGCTGGGGGACCGCGGGGTCCTGAGCTCGTACCTCAGACGCCGGGCTTGTTAGTGGCTTCCTATCTGCTGGACGGACATCCGGCGCACGGAATAGAGATCTCGTCGCAGCAGACGTTCATGAACGAGCCCGACTTCGATGCGAACTTCATCCTGGTGTGCGGAGGCGGTTCGGCTCGACGACGCGATGGCGCGCCCGGCTATATCGACGAGCGAGCTGTGCCGCATGACGATGCGTTGGCAGGGTTGATCGCGAACGCGGACGCGGCCGCGCTGGGCACCGCCGATGTGGATCTCGCCGATGAACTACTTGACGATCTGGCCCGACCGCTGGCAGTTGCCGCACGGCTGGTGGCCAGGTGGAAGCATCCCGTGTCCGGTCGCGTCGATTCCTATGAGGCACCCTTCGGCGTGGCTAATATCCTTGCGCGCTGGTGGACCCATGCCTGACGTCATCGTCGTACTCGGCCCGACTGCCTCGGGGAAGACTGGGCTCGCGCTGGACATTGCCGATCGACTCGGTGGGCCGGAGCATGCCGAGATCATCAACGCTGACTCGATGCAGGTGTACGTGGGAATGGATATCGGAACTGCGAAGCTTCCTCCGGATGAACGGCGCGGTATTCGTCACCACCTGTTTGACGTGTGGCCGGTGACCCATTCGGTCACGGTCGCGGAGTATCAGCGGTTGGCGCGCGAGACGATCGCTTCGGTCCATGCGCGCGGACGCCGCGCCATCCTGGTGGGCGGATCGGGACTTTACATCACCGCGACCCTGGACGACCTGCGTTTTCCCGGGACCGATCCGTTGATCCGGGCCCGACTGGAGGCAGCACTCGACGCGAGTGGTCCGGCTGAACTACACCAACGGCTGCAGGCATTGGATCCGGCCGCCGCCGAGCGCATTTTGCCGACCAACGGGCGACGTATCGTGCGCGCGCTGGAAGTGATTGAACTGACCGGCGAGCCATTCAGTGCTTCGTTACCGCAGCAGCCCACGCAGGTTTTACCTGCCGTGCAGGTCGGTCTGGACTGGCCGCCCGAGGTGCTTGCTGAGCGGATCGAGGCGCGTGTCGACCTCATGTTCGAGCAGGGGTTCGTCAAGGAAGTCAGCGAACTGCGTGATCAGTTGGAACACTCGCGCACCGCATCGCGCGCGTTGGGATATCCGCAGGTGCTGGCACTGCTGCGGGGCGACGTGGACGAGCGGCAGGCGCGCACCAACATCGCGACCGCTACGCGGCGGTTTGCGCGACGACAGCGTTCGTGGTTCGGGCGGGACCCACGCATCCGTTGGCTCGATCCCGCTAGCGCAACGCTCCTTGATGACGTGATGCGTACGATTGAGCGGTGAGCACAATGGAGTTCGCCAAAGGCCATGGCACCGAGAATGACTTCGTCATCCTGTTCGATCCGGACGGACAATTCGATCCGACTGTTCATCAGGTACAACAGATCGCTGATCGGCATCGCGGTCTAGGCGCCGACGGCATATTGCGGGTGGTACGAAGCGTGCACGTGCCCGAGGCCGACAAAGGTGCCGAATGGTTCATGGACTATCGCAACTCTGACGGGTCGATCGTCGAAATGTGCGGTAACGGCGTGCGAGTGTTCGCGCGTTACCTGCAGGAGCGTGGACTAGCCTCCACCGCCGGCCTGGATGTGTCCACCCGCGCGGGCATCAAGTACGCGGCGTTCAACGCCGATGGGTCCATCACCGTCGACATGGGCCCGCCCGAGGTGCTCGGGGTCAGCGCGACAACTCTGCAGGGCCGACGTCTTACCGGACTCGGAGTCTCTATGGGAAATCCGCACCTGGCGATCGATCTTTCTCCGGCTGGGCTTGAGGTCGACGATCTCGATCTGTGCGCCGAGCCCGAATATGACCGCACCCTCTTCGCAGAGGGCGTCAATCAGGAGTTTTACCAGGACGCTGCGCCGATTGACGGCGTAGACATTCATGTGCGGATGCGCGTACACGAACGCGGCGTCGGTGAGACGCGATCCTGCGGTACCGGAATCTGCGCGGTGGCAGTCGCTGCACTGGCGCGCACCGATCGCCAGGAGGGGACCGTCGTCATCGACGTTCCCGGTGGGCGTCTGTACACGGACGTGACTGCGCAGCGGGTCCTGCTCAGCGGGCCGGCTGTGATCGTCGCGCGCGGCGAACTCATCGTGTAGCGCTGCAGCGGAAAACTCACGTGCGTTGCGGTCCCATTAGTGGGACGATGGATCGAGTATGACGATTCCTTTACCAGACCATGATCCTGGACAGTTCGACCTCGCCGATCGACACGCGCTGCGGCGCGTGGTGGGGCTGTCCACGGAACTTCAAGACGTCACCGAAGTCGAGAACCGACAACTCCGACTGGAACGCGTAGTCCTCGTTGGGGTCCAGTTCGGGACGCAGCGCGACGCGGAGAATTCGTTGCGTGAACTCGCCGCGCTTGCCGAGACGGCAGGATCCGAGGTGCTCGACGGCCTCCTACAGCGACGTACGAAACCCGACCCCGCGACGTACATCGGCTCGGGCAAAGCCAAGGAGTTAGCCGCCATCGTCGCGTCTACGGGAGCCGACACAGTGGTCGCTGATAGCGAACTTCAGCCATCGCAACGGCGTGCACTCGAGGACGTTGTCAAGGTTAAGGTCATTGACCGCACGGCACTCATTCTGGATATCTTCGCGCAGCACGCTAAGAGCCGCGAAGGTAAAGCGCAGGTCGAACTTGCGCAGTTGCAGTACCTGTTGCCGCGACTTCGCGGCTGGGGCGACTCGATGTCGCGGCAGGCCGGCGGTCGGGTCGCCGGTGGCGACGGCATCGGATCGCGCGGCCCAGGTGAGACGAAGATTGAGCTTGATCGTCGACGGATCAATTCGCGTATCGCCAAACTTCGTCGTGAGATTGCGGCGATGAAGGTCGGCCGCACCACGAAGCGCTCGTCACGTCGACGGCGCGAAACGCCCTCCGTGGTCATCGCTGGATACACTAACGCCGGCAAGTCGACGCTGATTAATCGATTGACCGGCGCCGGCGTGTTGGTCGAAGATGCATTGTTCGCGACACTTGATCCGACGGTACGTCGTGCCGAAACCGCTGATGGGCGCGCGTACACCATCTCCGACACCGTCGGGTTCGTCCGCGCGCTACCGCATCAATTGGTCGAAGCGTTCCGCTCAACGCTGGAAGAAGTCGAGGATGCCGACCTCGTACTGCATGTCGTTGACGGCGCGCACCCGGATCCCATGGGGCAAATCAGCGCAGTGCGTGAGGTATTCGCCGACATTGATGCCGGTGACGTTCCGGAGTTGCTGGTCGTCAACAAGGCTGATGCCGCCGACCCGAACGACCTAGACGTGTTGTTGAGCAACCTACCGGGAGCCGTCGCGGTATCCGCGCGTACCGGCGATGGGATCGCGGAACTGCGCGCCACCATCGACAGCGCGCTCCCACGACCGGCAGTCACCATCGATGTCCTGGTGCCGTACGACCGGGGCGACTTGGTGACAATGCTGCACAATCGGGCGGATATCGACACGATCGAGTACCTCGCCGACGGCACCGCCATTACCGGGAAGGCCTATCCGGGCGTCGCATCGGCCGTTGAAGCCTACGCGCGCAGCGCCCCGTAGTCTGGCCTGGTGAGTGCACCAACAGTCCGCCCGGCGCCGCCGTGCGGAAATACGGACGGTGCGTGGCCGAGCCCACGCGCAGCGTATCGCCCGCGGGCCTGGCACGCCCTCGTCGCGGCAGCCATCTTGCTACTCGTCCTACTCGATGTGCGTTTCGACGGATTACTGCGTCAGTTTGACGCGACGAGTAGCGACTGGCTGCTGTCGTGGGGCATGCAAGATCACGGGTTCCTGAACGCATTCGGGTGGGTACTGAGCCAGACCGGTGGGCGGGGACCGAACCTCGTACTGATCCTGGTGATGTGCGGCGTGATCTTCGCGCAGCGCCGCACCTACGCGCCGTTCGTGCAAGTGCTCAGCGCATCGGCGCTCATGTACCTCACGGTGTATCCGATTAAAGCCTGGCTTGATCGCAGCTTTCCGACAGATCCGGGCGGCGACTACCTGCACGCCTCGCCGGCGCCGGGTGGCGCATTCCCATCAGGTCACCAAGTGAATGCGACCGTATTGGTGGGGGTGGGCGCATGGATCGCCATGGAATACATCGCGAACGATACCGTGCGGCGCGTCATCGCTATCTACGCGGTCGTTGCGCCCATCGTGTGCGCCATCGCGGTGCTCATCATGGGCTACCACTGGGTCTCAGATGTGATCGGCGGAACCTGCGCGGGCATTATTCTGCTGTGGTTCGTCCGTTGGTTCTGGGCGAGTCCGCTCGGCGAACGGGCGACCGCGGCGATGAGCGTGCCGCGGCGCAGCCCGCGCGCCGAGCGCTGAGGGTCAAATACGTCGCAGGACCGATACGACTCGACCGAGGATCGTCGCGTTGTCGCCATCAATCGGTTCGTACGCCGGGTTATGCGGAATCAACCAGATGTGCCCGTCGCGCTGCCGATATGTCTTGACTGTGGCTTCTCCGTCGATCATCGCAGCGACGATTTCGCCTTGATCGGCCACGGGCTGTTGGCGCACGACTACCCAGTCTCCGTCGCAAATCGCGGCATCCACCATCGAATCTCCCGTAACTCGTAGGAGGAACAAGGTGCCTTCGCCCACGAGTTCCTTGGGGAGCGGAAAAATATCCTCGACGGCTTGCTCGGCGAGGATCGGGCCACCGGCGGCGATCCGTCCGACGACCGGAACGTAGGTCGCGGCGGGCAATGCATGCTCAGCGTCCGGATGCTGTTCTTCCGCAGGTCGTACATCGACCGCGCGGGGGCGATTCGCATCACGTCGCAGGAAGCCCTTGGCCTGCAACTGCCGCAACTGATGCGCTACCGACGACGGCGAGGCGAGCCCGACGGCTTCGCCGATCTCCCGGACGCTGGGCGGGTATCCCTGGTTAGTGATCGCTGTACGAATGACCTCCATGATGTGGTGCTGACGTGGGGTGAGCGACGCCTCATCAGGGCGGGAGGGGAGATGGTGCACGGTGGCGTCGCCGTCACTGGGCTCTTCCGTCGCATCCTTCTTGTCGGCCATGGGGGCTCCTCGTCGAGCGGTCGTAGTCGCGCCGTAATACTCGGCGTCTCGATTCACATTCTGCCAACTACTTGATCACAGTTCAAACATTTGTTCGAGTAGACACGCCGAAATGTCTTGACATCGCCATTAGGTCGAGGCCTAATGATACAGACGTTCGATCGAACAACAGTTCGGCCCAACCTCGGTTGGTCTTCCCGTGGACGTCCCGACGAGATTCGCATCAAAAACTTGTCGGTGGCATAAGTGAGGCTTTGGCTCATGATTACTTCGACTGCAACGCCCTCGCGTACTTCGACGCGCCGCGTGAAGCCCCTGACGATTACGCCGTTCGGTCGGCCCCAGATAGATGGTCCGAGCGGCCGGCGCCAGCAGCCGTCGCAACCGACTATTGGTGCGTCCGCGTTGCGTGATGCGCGCGCGGACCTGGGCATGTTCGAGGAGCGTGCTCGCGAGCAGGTCCCCGTACGGCGGCTGATCGGTGAGCAGTTGGATCCGATCGTGCCGGCGGTCGTGTCCGAGCCGCCGCGGCGCGCAGATCGGCGCGCTCGGAGCATGGTGGATCCGGTGAGTGAGCGGCGCGCGGTAGTCGCTGCGCCGGTGCGCGGAGTCAGTAATCGCCCGCGCCGACTGAGTCTGACCCTGCGCGGGCGAGTGACGGTCGTCGGTCTATTGGTCGGCGTGGTCGCAGGGTGCTCGGCGTTGACGCTCGGTCTGTCCGAGCAGCCGCGCCCTGCCGAATCCACGCAGGTCGTCGCCCGCAGTGGAGAGACGATCGAGTTGGTCGCCGAGCGCGTAGCTGACGGCCGTGACGTGGGCGACGTCGCCGAGTCGATCCGCGCGGCGAACGGACTGGCTATCGATGACGCCGTGCAGGCCGGCGATGTGTTGGTCGTTCCTGGCTCCTGACATCGCCGTCCGCGCATCCGTCGAAATTCCCCCGCGTTTCTGGTTGCGGCGCATTGTGATCCGTCCTAGTCTTGACCACAACATCTAGTAGTTACACGCTTGTGGTTCGTCCACAGGTTGTGCACGAGATGCTCACAGGTCATCCACCGGCTGTCCACAGGCGGACGGTGGGTTATGCCCAAGGAATCCACAAGACGCTCGTACTCGGCGGAGGACAACATGCGCTGCCCATACTGCAGGTGCTCCGAATCGAGAGTTGTTGACTCTCGCGAGGTCGACGATGGTCAGTCCATTCGCCGTCGACGTTCCTGTCAGGAATGCAGTCGGCGATTCACCACTGTCGAAGAGACCGTATTGGCGGTCACGAAGCGTAGTGGCGTGAGCGAACCGTTCAGCCGTGACAAGGTCGTACGAGGTGTCCGGCGGGCATGCCAGGGTCGTCCGGTGAGCGAAGACGCCTTGGCCCTACTTGCGCAGCAAGTGGAGGAGACCGTGCGATCGAGCGGTGCCGCTGAGATACCGAGCCACGAGGTGGGTCTCGCGATTCTGCGCCCCCTACGCGAGCTTGATCCGGTGGCGTACCTGCGGTTCGCCAGCGTCTATCGATCTTTTGAATCCGTCGCCGACTTCGAGCGCGAGATTGAGTTGCTGCGCGCCGAGGCCACCGAGCCCGATCCGTCACAAAACCTAGATATCTCTTCGTGAGTAACGCGTCATCCGACCCACTTCTATCCCATCAACGTCATCAGCACGGCGCACTGACAGTCACAGCGCGAGAGAGGACACCGGCCATCATGACCGACATCGCCCAGCCCATCCGCAGCACGGAGCCTAGTGAGCCGCGTTATCCGCACGACGGTCTACGCGTCGAGCGGGTCTACACCACCGAGGGGGTGCACCCTTACGATGAGGTCGTCTGGCAGCGCCGTGACGTAGTGATGACCAACTGGCGCGACGGCTCGATCAACTTCGAACAGCGCGGTGTGGAGTTCCCCGAATCGTGGAGCATCAACGCGACGAACATCGTCACCACGAAGTACTTTCGTGGCGCGGTCGGTACCGATAGCCGGGAACACAGCTTGCGTCAGCTTATTGACCGGGTAGTCAATAAGTACCGCGAGGCTGGCGAGCTCAACGGCTACTTCGCGAGCCCCGCTGACGCGCAGATCTTCGGTGAGGAACTCACCTGGATGTTGTTGCACCAAGTGTTTTCCTTCAACTCGCCGGTGTGGTTCAACGTTGGTACGGCTGCTCCGCAGCAGGTGTCGGCGTGCTTCATCCTGTCCGTCGACGACACGATGGACTCGATCTTGAACTGGTACCGCGAAGAAGGACTCATCTTCAAGGGGGGTTCCGGCGCTGGTCTGAACCTGTCGCGGATCCGATCCAGCAAGGAACTGTTGTCCTCCGGTGGAGAGGCATCCGGACCGGTGTCGTTCATGCGTGGTGCCGATGCGAGCGCTGGCACGATCAAGTCCGGCGGCGCGACCCGTCGCGCGGCCAAGATGGTCGTGCTCGACGTTGACCATCCAGACGTCGAGGAGTTCATCGATACGAAGATGAACGAGGAGCGCAAGATCCGTGCGCTGCGTGACGCGGGGTTCGATATGGACCTCGGTGGCAAGGACATCGTGTCGGTGCAGTACCAGAACGCGAATAACTCGGTGCGCGTGAACGACGAGTTCATGAAGGCATACGAGGCCGGCACCGAGTTCGGACTGCGCGCCCGGCAGACAGGTGAGGTCATCGAGACCGTTGACGCCAAGTCTCTGTTCCGCAAGATGAGCGAAGCGGCGTGGGCCTGTGCTGATCCCGGCATTCAGTACGACACCACTATTAACGACTGGCACACCAATCCCGAGTCGGGCCGCATCACGGCCTCGAACCCGTGCTCGGAATACATGTCTCTGGATAACTCGTCCTGCAACTTGGCGTCGCTGAACTTGATGAAGTTCCGCGAAAGCGACGGCAGCTTTGATTCCGCGAAGTTCGTCAAGGCCGTCGAGTTGATCATCACCGCGATGGACATTTCCATTTGCTTCGCGGACTTCCCGACTGAGCCGATCGGGGTCACCACGCGGGCATATCGCCAGCTCGGTATCGGGTACGCCAACCTGGGCGCCTTGCTGATGAGCAATGGCCTTGGCTACGACAGTGATGGTGGCCGCGCGCTGGCGGCGTCGATCACGTCCCTGATGACGGGTACGGCCTACCGCCGCTCGGCCGAATTGGCCGGGATCGTTGGGCCGTACGAAGGGTACGCACGCAACGCCGATGCCCACGCCCGCGTAATGCGTAAGCATGCGGCCGCCAACGACGCGATGCGGCCTATGCACGCCGCCGACACCGCGGTGACGCGTGAGGCCGAGCGCCAGTGGCAACTGTGCTTGGAGTTGGGCAAGGAGAACGGCTGGCGCAATGCGCAGGCCTCGGTTATCGCGCCCACCGGCACCATCGGATTCATGATGGATTGTGACACCACCGGCATCGAACCGGACTTCTCGTTGTTGAAGTTCAAGAAGTTGGTCGGTGGTGGCTCGATGCAGATCGTGAACCAGACCGTGCCGATGGCGCTGGCGACGCTCGGGTACCAGCAGGAACAGTCCGAAGCGATCGTTGAGTACATCGCCGAACGCGGCCACGTGATCGACGCGCCCGGATTGAAGCCGGAGCACTACGAGGTGTTCGATTGCGCGGTCGGTGAGCGGGCGATTTCGCCGATGGGCCACGTGCGGATGATGGCCGCGACCCAGGCCTTCATTTCGGGGGCCATTTCCAAGACCGTGAACATGCCGGAATCGGCGACGGTCGAGGAGATCGAGGATATCTACTACCAGGGTTGGCGTCTCGGTCTGAAGGCGCTGGCGATCTACCGTGACAACTGCAAGGTCGGTCAGCCACTGTCCACGAAGAAGTCCGATGATGCCGCCGCCGACAGCGAGGCAGTTACCGTCGAGCAGCGCCCGGTGCGCAAGCGCATGCCGAAGCAGCGGCCGAGTGTGACGACCTCCTTCAGCGTCGCCGGCGCCGAGGGCTATCTGACGGCCGGGTCGTACCCGGAGGACAGCGAACTCGGCGAAGTGTTCCTGAACCTCGGTAAGCAGGGGTCGACGCTGTCCGGGATCATGGACGCTTTCTCCGTAGCGGTCTCGATTGCGCTGCAGTACGGCGTTCCGCTGGAAACGTTTGTTCGGAAGTTCACGAACATGCGTTTCGAGCCCGCAGGTATGACCGACGATCCGGACATCCGCATCGCGGCCTCGGTGGTCGACTACGTTTTCCGGCGTCTTGCGTTGGACTACTTGCCGACTGAGAAGCGTGAGGAGTTGGGCATTTTCTCCGCTGCCGAGCGCGCTGCGCAGGTGGAAGCGAGCTACTCGTCACCCGTCGTGCAGACTGCTACCGACGATGAGGCATCTGAGATTTCATCGATGTCGACCTCGGTAGCGGTCGAGGCGCCACGCGTCGAGCAGGCTGCTGAGTCCGCAACGGTTGACGAAGCACATTCGTCTGCAGAGCTCATGGATCTACTGCTGCAGGGCAAGGGTGCGGATGCGCCACTGTGCATGTCCTGTGGCACGAAGATGCGGCCTGCAGGTTCCTGCTACGTGTGTGAAGGATGTGGCAGCACCTCCGGGTGCAGCTAGGTTGGAGTGATACGAGGCCCCGATTCCAGTGGTATCTGGAATCGGGGCCTCGTAGGCTCGGCAATCGATTATGACGACTGTTTAACGAACCGTTCTAGTTCATCTAGCGCGTCGTTCCACAGTTCGTAAAGGCTGCGCTCTTGGCCGCGATCGTCACGGACACCTTCGAGGGTGAAGGTGAGTTCTGTGGAGTCTCCGTTCGCCTCGAGTTCTACGGTTACCACTGGGAAATTCTTCTCGGAGTCTTCTGGGTTGCCCCAGCTGAACTGAAGTCGCCGCGGCTCCTGGATGTCCAGGAAAGTTCCCGCCGTGGGAAACGTCCCCCGGGTCGGCACGACGAGCGTGTAGGCATAGGCGCCGCCGGTACGAAAATCTGACTTGATCGATTCCAACGGCGTGAATACACCCCGAGGATGCATCCAGGTGTGCAACGAACGCGCGTTGGTCCAAGCCCTCCACACGGCTTCGCGAGGGGCATTGATGGTGCGGGTGACTGTGAATTTGTCGTCGGGCCCAGCCATGTGTCCTGTCTCCTTGATGTCGTCGCACCATTATTAACCTTGAATTAGAGGTAGGCCCACAGCCGTTCTCCGTGTGTCACACGCGCGGGCAAATTTGCCCGCCGGACAGCCTGCTGCCATCCGTGCATGGGGAGCGGCGATCGACTAAGTGCGGCGACAACGTTGCCTTTGCGGCGACCGCGCATCACGCTCGGATCGCTGATGATCGCCATGTGCCCGTTGTGCCGCTCAGTCGGTCGCAATGCGAGCGCCTCGCGTGAATGTCTGAGGAGCTCCCGCGTCATCGGCAGCCCAGGACCATCGCCAATGTTGGCTAGATAGATTCCCGACGGTCGCATGACGCGCGCAACCTCGCGGGCAAACTCGGCGCCTCGAAGGTGCTGCGGCGTCTGGTCGGCATTGAAAGCGTCGCGCACGATCACATCAGCGGACGCTGTGGGCAGAGCTCGTAGGCCCTCGAGTGCATCAGCGGTGCGCAGGGCGAATCGCCGTGATGATCGTATTCCGAACTGCGTACGCATCAGGTCAATCAATGCAGCATCGAAATCGATAATCAATTGTCGAGATCCGGGGCGTCGGGTCGCCAGGTACACCGGCAGTGAGCACGCGGCGCCACCGAGGTGAACAAACTCCAAGTGCTCATCGGGGCGGACTTCGTCGAGCATGTCGGCGATCCAGCGCGTGTATTCGAACTCAAGATGCGTCGGGTCATCGAGGGCTACGTAGGACGCGAGCACGCCGTCGAGTTCGATCATCCAGCCGTTCGAGCGATCTGCGTCCATCGTGATGCGCACATCTGCATGGTCGGTACTGAATTGGCCGGGCGATGGTGATGCCGCTACGAAACGCAGCGCTCGGGCTCGATCGGCGGGCAACCACACCAACGGGCGGTGCGTGGAACGGCCGGACACGCAATACCTCGACTGACAAACTCGGACAGCCGCTGGGTGCTATCCACAGCTGCGGTGTGTTTCCACGCCTGAAGCGGCGTGCTTTCCGTCCCAGGATACGCGAGGCACGCTGACTGGCATGACCGCCTTCGAACCCGATGAACTAGCCGATTATGACCCCCACGAGATACCTCACGTCTTTGCCAGCGAGCCGGTCGCGGTAAGGGGGTTGACCGAGCTGCGCGCCTCGATTCCATATCTGCTGGGGTTCCGTCCCGAGCGGTCGCTGGTGGCGATCGGACTACAGCGCGATGGAACGGTCGTGATGACGGTACGTATCGACGCGCCGTGCACCGTCGCTCAAGCACGCACCGTGGTGAGTCACCTCGTCGAGGTGACGCGTCGTGGGGCGCCACATCGCCTGGTACTTGCGTACTGCGACGAATACGAGCAATCAGCCGATCCGAAGGAGCATGCGGCTGTGCACCGTTCGGCGCTGCGCGCCTATGAGACGGTACGGGACCTGGAACCGATTCTCTGCGCGGAGTTCTCGGCGTACGGCGTTCCCGTCGAATTCGTCTGGCCAGATCAACCGGGGATGCCTCGAGCGGAAGGTGGACCAACCCCGGCGATCGCGGTGGCGCACGTGATGAGCGGACGACGACTGCTGCGTAACCGCGGGGAGGTGGCGGCGCGCCTCGCCCCCGCCGCCGGTGACGCGCGGGCGCGCACTCGTAAACACACCGACGCCTTGCAACTCGTCCCGCACTCGCGAATCGAACTGGTCGCGATGGTCACCGACATCCTGGATCGCCACGGGACGGCTCGTGAGAATGGGTGCAGCCCAGCGGCACTCGAACCGTACGACGCCGCCGTATGTGCTCTTGCGATGCGGGATGTCTCCGCGCGCGACATCGTCATCACTCTGGTCGCGCAGGAGCCAGGGTGGCGGCATGAAGACTTATGGTGTCGAGTCAGCCAACTGGCGCCGACTGGCTATATCGCTCCGGTCGCCACGATGGCTGGTGTGTGTGCCTACCTCGGCGGTGACGGAGCGCTAGCCGGTTGCGCGTTTGATGTAGCGCTGCGTCATGAACCCGAGTATTCACTGGCGCAGATGATCGACGCCTCGTTGCGCGCCGGACTGCCGCCTCAGCAACTTCGGTCGATCTTGGCATCCACGTTCGACCCGGATCCGCCGAGTGCACGCGAGCTGGGTGGCGTGGACTAGTCGGTCGGCGCGACCAGCAGGTGCTCCGCGACAACCCGGGGGAACTGTGCGCCATTGATGACGAGTTGGTCGTCATCGCGCTCGACAGTAACCTCGACGCCCGAGCGAATTCCCGCCTCCGAGAGGCTCTCTAACAAACCGTCCTCGGCCTGCAGACCTTCTGTGATTCGTGCGATCTTCAGCTTCTGCACTCCGTCGCTAACCGCGCGCGAAAGCGGAATCACCGCGGTCGCGGCAGGGGAGCTCGCGCCGACATCGAGATCGGCAAGTCCGGGAACGGGATTGCCGTAGGGGGAGAAGCTGGGGTCACCGACCAGATCAACGATCCGCTTCTCGACGTCCGTCGAGATGACGTGCTCCCAGCGACAGGCCTCGGCATGCACCTTGTCCCACTCCAGACCGAGCACCTGCACCAGCAGGAGTTCGGCGAGGCGGTGCTTTCGCATGACCGAGATCGCGAGTTTGCGACCCTGCTCGGTCAACTCCAACTGGCGATCGTCCAAGACGTTCACCAGTCCGTCACGTTGCATCCGCGCCACCGTCTGGCTGACCGTCGGACCGCTTTGATGCAAGCGATCGACGATGCGTGCCCGCATCGGCACAGCACCCTCTTCCTCAAGCTCAAAGATGGTGCGCAGGTACATCTCAGTGGTGTCGATCAACTCGTTCACGCAATGCTCCCCAAGTCGTTGCTCTCATTCTATCCGGTTGCGAGATCGAAAGGCGTCGTACGCTGAAGACATGACGAGCCAGAACATGGCCCCTAGTGCGGTGCTCATCTCAGTCGATGAACTTGACGTTGCGACGCGGTCGGTGAACCCACCGGCCATCCTGGATGCGCAATGGGCCTTACAGGATCCGGGATTCGGTCTGCGTGCGTTCCGCAGCGGACACGTGCCCCGAGCACAGTTCTGCGACCTCGACACGATGCTGGCCGGTCCTGCCGTCGGACCTGGGGGCCGTCACCCATTGCCGGATCCTGATCTGCTTCAGGAGGATCTGCGGGCGCGCGGTGTGCGCGATGGCCAACGCGTCGTCGTTTATGACGGGGGCCTCGGATACAGCGCAGCGCGTGCGTGGTGGTTGCTGCGGTGGGCCGGCATCGCGGATGTGCGCATTCTCGACGGAGGACTCTCCTCGTGGATCGCCGAGGAACACGTCTCAGAAACGGGCCCGGCAGTGCGCGTGCCTGCTGGCGACGTCACGGTTAGGCCGGGGTCGCTACCGACCATCGATGCCGAAGACGTGGCGCGTCATCTCGCTGGTGGCGGACTGCTGCTGGACGCGAGGGCCCCGGAGAGATTCCGCGGCGAGGTGGAGCCAATCGATCCAGTAGCTGGGCACATCCCGGGTGCGCGGAACCTGCCGAGTTCAGCGCTGGTCGATCGCGACGACCGCTACCTACCGCCAGCGGAGATTCGTGCCCGACTCGCCGAAGTGACTGGGTTATCTGAGCTCGACGCGGTTCCGCTTGTGGCGTATTGCGGTTCGGGGGTAACGGCGGCGCACGTCGTCGCCGGGTTGCAGACGGCAGGGTTGACCGCAGTGCTGTACCCCGGCTCCTGGAGCGATTGGATCTCGGATCCAAACCGCAGCATCAGCGCCGAGGCCAGCGAGTAGTAGCGTTCGGGCCATGAGCGATTCGGTGGCGGTCATCTGGACCGATGAGTATCTGAAGTATGACCACGGTGGCGATCATCCGATGCACCCCGTACGGGTCGACCTGACCATGAAACTTGCCGAAACGCTCGGTGTGCTCGACGTGCCGAACTTATCGCTGCACGCACCGACCGCCGCGACCGAGGAGCAGTTGCGTCGGGTGCACACGGACCGGTATCTAGCCGCGGTGCGGGAGGCGCCGATCCAACCATGGGGGATCGGGCACGGGCTCGGCACGGACGACAACCCGATCTTTTGGGGAATGTACGAAGCCGCAGCGATGATCGCCGGCGGAACTCGGCTTGCTGCCGAACTCGTCTGGACGGGAGCCAAACAACACGCGGTGAATATCGGCGGGGGAATGCATCATGCCATGCCGTCGCACGCGTCTGGTTTCTGTGTCTTCAACGATGTTTCGGTCGCGATTTCCTGGCTACTGGACCATGGGGCGCAGCGCGTCGCCTACGTCGATGTGGATGTGCATCACGGGGACGGCGTGCAGGCGTCGTTCTACGACGATCCGCGCGTGATGACCCTGAGCATTCATGAGTCGCCGTTATCGCTGTGGCCACATACCGGCTTCGCGAGCGAAGTCGGCCGCGACGACGCCGCCGGGTCGGCGGTGAATCTAGCGCTGCCGCCTGGGTCGAGCGATCGTGAATGGCGTACGGCGTTCGAAGCTGTGGTCCCGAATGTGCTGCGACAGTTTCGCCCGGAGATCCTGGTGACCCAGTGCGGCTGCGATACCCACCATGAAGATCCACTGGCGGATCTATCGCTCACCGTCGATGGGCAGGCATCTATCTATGCTCGGCTGCATGAGCTCGCACATGAGTTGTGCGGCGGCAAATGGGTGGCGACCGGTGGTGGCGGATACGGACTGGTACGCGCTGTACCGCGGTCCTGGACCCACCTGATCGCCGAGGCCTCCGGAAGACCTATCCCCGCGAACACGCCGGTCCCGCAACGGTGGCGCGACATTCTCGCCGAGACGACTTTGCCTGGATTCATTGATCCGCGTAGCGGGTTCGCCACCGCCCCCTTGCTGATGGGCGAAGGAGCACCGATCGATTTCGATCAGTGGCAAGGGGGTATGTCGGATGCGCCGTTGGACCGGGCCATCATGGCCACTCGCCACGCAATCTATCCGCTAGTTGGCTTGGATCCCGCGGATCCGAGAGACTAGGCGGAACTAGGTCGACCACAACGCACCGGTGAGGCAGTGATGAGCAGCATCGAACCAGAAGACATGACGGCGCCGCACGGATTGCATGACCCGAACCTCGCAGGGGAATTCGACTACCCGAGGCACTGGGAAGCCGATGTGATCGCCTCCGACGGCGGAACCGTGCATGTTCGGCCGATCACTCCCGCGGATGCCGATGACCTGGTTCGGATGCACGCGCGCACATCCGATCGAACCCGCTACCTGCGCTTCTTCGGGCCGTATCCGCGGATTCCGGACCGCGACCTCGCCCGGTTTACCAAAGTCGACTATCACGACCGAGTCGCGCTGATCGTGATCGTCGGTGACGACCTGATCGCGGTAGGACGCTACGACCGTTATCCCGATAGCGACACCGCCGAGGTCGCTTTCCTGGTTGAGGATGCACATCAGGGCCGCGGCCTCGGTCCGATGCTGCTGGAACATCTCGCGGCCGCAGCCCGAGAGAACGGCATCAAGCGGTTCGCCGCTGAAGTGCTGGCCGAGAACGGGCGGATGGTGCGCACGTTTATCGATGCCGGGTACTCGCCAAGCCGCTCCTACGAGGAAGGTGTGGTCCAACTCGAGTTCCCGATCCAGCCGACCGAAACTACCCAGGCGGTGATGTATTCACGCGAGCAGCGGGCGGAGGCCCGCTCGCTGGAGCGCCTGCTGACCGCGAAGTCGGTCGCCGTGATCGGCGCCTCGAATGACAAGTCGAAACTCGGGTACAGCGTGATGCGCAACGTGCTTGATTTCGGTCTAGATGGTCCGATCTACCCGGTGAACCCGTCGGCAGCGCATGTCGTCGGCGTTCCAGCCTATCGATCGGTGCTCGATATCCCGAACGACATCGACCTGGCGCTGCTCGCGGTCCCCGCGAGCCAGGTCGAAGGGGTCGTCGAGGAATGCGGTCGGAAGAAGGTCCGCGGCCTGGTCGTGATCTCGGGCGGGTTCAGTGAACGTGATGAGCATGGCCGAACCGAACAGCAAAAATTGGTCGAAACCGCGCGCGCGTATGGCATGCGAGTCGTCGGTCCGAACTGCCTGGGCGTGGTGAACACTCGCCCGGACGTCCACCTGAACGCGACCATCTCTCCCTTCGTGCCGCCGCGTGGCCGCGTCGGCTTCTTCTGCCAGTCCGGTGCGCTGGGCGTCGCGATTCTCGCGGATGCCGCCCGTCGAGGCCTGGGCATGTCCACGTTCGTGTCGGCAGGTAACCGCGCGGACGTCTCGGGTAACGACCTGCTACAGTACTGGGCTACCGACGACGACACCGAAGTCATTTTGCTCAACCTCGAGACGTTCGGTAACCCGCGCAAGTTTGCCCGACTCACCCGCGAGATCGGACGGATCAAGCCGATCGTGGCGGTGAAGTCGGGGCGTCACTCCGGTGTGAAGGCCGGCCTGCAGCACACTCACCCGATTGCGGACCATCTTGTGCAGGCGTTGTTCGAGTCCTCGGGCGTGTTACGGGTCGAAACCCTGATGCAAAGCTTTGACCTGGCCATGTTGTTCGCCCACCAGCCCTTACCGCAGGGCAACCGCGTGGCCGTCGTGGGTAACTCGTCGGCATTGGGCGTGCTGGTCCAGGATGCGTGCCTGGCGAACGGTCTCGATATAGCTGACGGGTACCCGGTGGACATTGGGCCAGAGGGCGGCGTCGATGCGTTCGAGGCCGAGCTGCGGCGGGCGAGCGCCGACGATCGGGTGGATTCCCTGGTCGCCGTGTTCGTACCGCCGGTGGTGACCGACGCACGCCCGTACGCCGAGGCACTGGCGCGTGTGAGCCGCGACGGGTCTAAGCCGGTCGTGACGACCTTCCAAGGAATGAGCGGCATCCCCAAGGGTCTTCAGTGGATCGGCCCGGACGGAGTCGTCGAGCGCGGATCCGTGCCGGCGTACGAAACTCCGGAACGAGGGGTGCTGGCGCTCGCCAGGGCTACCGCCTATCACGCCTGGCGGCAGAAGCCGACTGGAGACTTTCCCGATCCGGAGGGTATCGATGCGAATTCCGCCGCCACCACGATCTACCGCGTGCTGGAAGTTGAGCCACAGGGCCGGCAACTGACCGATGCGGAAACTCAGGAACTGTTGGCGGCGTACGGCGTGACCTACGGTCAGGTGGATGACGCCTCGCCGTCGGATGGTGTGGCGGTATCGATCGGTCTTGCCGATGACCCCTCGTTCGGCGCCCTATTGAGTTTCGGACTCAGCGGCCTGGCGTTAGAGGTATTCGAGGATGTCGCGTACCGTGCGCTGCCGCTGGCCGATATCGATATCGACGAACTGATCCGTGCTCCCCGAGCATTCCCCTTGTTGTGTGGATACCGCGGGGGTGAGCCGGTG
Organism: Cumulibacter soli; assembly: GCF_004382795.1. NCBI lineage: Bacteria > Bacillati > Actinomycetota > Actinomycetes > Geodermatophilales > Geodermatophilaceae > Cumulibacter > Cumulibacter soli. The sequence continues at coordinate 282,965 of NZ_SMSG01000003.1, forward strand.
AATCTGTCGGCGCTACACGATCTGATAGCCCGTATCGCGACCCTCTCCGAGCACAACCCGGAGGTGCGCAGCCTCACCTTGGAGCCGGTGATCGCCACACCGCGCGGCGTGATCGTGACGCGGGCCAGCGTGAATGTAGGACCGCCGGTGAACCTGGGGCCACGCCGCCTGGCGCCGGCGATCTGATTCGGTAGTCGCGCAGCAAAGAAATCTGGGGCCATGCCGCGTGGCGCCGGCGATCTGATTCGGTAGTCGCGCAGCGAAGAAATCTGGGGCCATGCCGCGTGGCGCCGGCGATCTGATTCGGTAGCCGCGCAGCAAAGAACGGGATCGCCGACAGCAAAAAAGGGACCGCCGAGCGGGTAACTCGGCGGTCCGCTTTCAGCGCAGAGGCGTGATTAGGAGAGGTATTCGCGCAACCCACCGGAGCGTTCTGGCGTGCGCAACTTGGCCATCGTCTGGCGTTCGATCTGGCGCACACGCTCGCGGGACATTCCGAATTCCTTACCGATCTGCTCCAACGTGTACGGCTTCTGCCCGTCGAGTCCGAAACGCCGCGAGACTAATGCCTTCTCGCGATCATCGAGCCCGGCAACGACCTTGCGCACGTCCTGGCGCATCATGTCGAAGCTGACCACGTCTTCGGCGTCGGGGGAATCGGTGTCCTCGATGAAATCTCCGAGTGCCGCATCCTCATCGGTGCCCACGGTCTGATCCAGGCTCATCACGTCCCGGCTGTGCTCCAGGAGTTGGGTGACCTTCTCCGGCGTGAGGTCCAACTCTTCGGCGATTGCCTCGATAGTGGGATCCTGGCCAAGTTCCTGATGCATCCGGCGGCGGGTACGGATGACCCGGTTGACCTGCTCGGCCAAGTGCACGGGCAGACGGATCGAGCGTCCCGAATCGGCCATCGCACGAGAGATTGCCTGGCGAATCCACCAGGTGGCGTACGTGGAGAACTTGAACCCCTTGGCGTAGTCGAACTTCTCAACAGCGCGGACCAGGCCGAGGTTTCCTTCCTGAATGAGATCCAGGAACGACAATCCGTGTCCGGTGTAGCGCTTGGCGACCGAAACTACGAGCCGTAGGTTGGCCTCGAGCAGGTGGGCCTTGGCGGCCTGCCCGTCGCGGGCGACCTCTTGTAATGCTCTTCGCTTCTTTTCACCGAAGCGGCGACGGCGATCGGCGAGCAGTTGCTCGGCGTACAGCCCGGCTTCGATCCGTCGGGCCAGGTCGACCTCCTGTTCGGCGGTGAGTAACTTCACCTTGCCGATAGAGGTCAGGTACACGCGCACCAGGTCGGTTGACGCCAGCGTTTCGTGAGACTGGTCGAGGTCCGTCTCGGTGTTGTCTTTATTGGGGTTCGTCGTGGTAACAGACATTCAGCACCTTCCGATCGCGCCGACCGCTCGCGACAGGGATCGCGTCGCAAAACGGTTGTACTAGTGCAACGCGCCAGGGCGATTTTTGTTCCGCCGTTGAGTAATCCAGGGTGTGGATCACCTTTGTTAAGTGCGAGTGTTAAATGTGCGTACCGACCCAGTCCCGGATGACTACGCGCACATCCTGACGTCGGCCGGTGTTATAGCGCGCCATCGATACAGCCTGCTCGGCGCCGTCATTGCGGTGTACGGCGACAATTCCGGTGCCGATGTGTGCGATACCGCGTTCGCTGAACCCGTTGATCCAGTCGCGTTGCTCCACTGGATCCTCGGACCACAACTCCACGTATTGCCGTACCGGTACGACGGCACGTTCAAGGAGCAACACCGAGCAGTTCTCGATATCTGCGAACCCTGTCGCGAGGCGTTCGAGCGGATCATCGCCACCGGTGGAGTACTCCCAGTTCGTCAGATACACCGCGAGTCCACCGGGACGCAGTAGCGCGGCGAAATCGGTGCCTAGGGTGGCGTGACCAGTTCCGTCGGCACTGTCGCGAAAGATGGTGTGCCCGCTGGGTCGCCCCAGAATGAAGGGCGGATTGCACACGACGAGGTCGAACCTCTCGTGGATCTGGTCGGCGAAGTCACTAGCGAGCGTCTGCACCCCAGGTTGAGCATTGAGCGCGGCAGTCAGTTCGGTGAACGCGAGCGCTCGTGGGTTGATATCCGATGCGACACAGTCTGCGTCGTGGAGTGAGGCGAGGTGGGTGATCACGGCGCCGGCGCCGCTGCCTACTTCCAGAACGCGGCGATAGTTACCCTCCGGAATTGCGGCCAGCAGGGTCGCCGAGGCCTCGCCGGGACCGCTGACGGCGTCAGGGTCATCGTCGTACCAGCCGAAGTCGCTGGCGACCCACCGCAATTCGCCGCCGACCTCCGCGGCGACGATGCATACCGATCCGCGCAACCACGGCTCGTCCTCGCCGACGTCGACAGCGATCAAGAGTTCTGTGCGCACGGCGTGTGTCACCACATCCTCGCCGAGGACCTGCCGCAACTGCGCGGCAGGCACTGGTTCACCACGGGAGAAAACGCTCCACAGCGGACGCATCGCCGCAGGGTCCGTGGTCGCGGAATGTAGTGCGGCCCCGAGTGCGGACCCGATGTCGCGGCGAGCTTCGGCGGCGATGGGGTCGAGGGGTTCAAGGATCGCCAGACGCTGCATGTGTTTTAGACTAGGACCCCTAGCCCATGTCAGGAGACAGCGTGCGGAAACGTACTCGACCGCACCTCGTTACGGGGGCGCCGATCAGCCGTGAGGTGGAGTTTCGCTCACGGCAGCGACGCTATATCTTGACGATGGCAGCGCGCGTGGTGCTGCTGATTGTCGCTGCCGCGGTGGCCCGCTACAGCATGATCGCGGCTATCGTAATCGGCTTACTCAGCGCGGTATTGCCATGGATCGCCGTGGTCATGGCAAACGATGGCCCTCCGAAATCGTCGAAGTACTACCGAGGTGTGACGCCTGTCGGGCAGCGGGAGCGGGCGCTGGAATCATCTAGCGGCGATAATGGGGAACCGACGATCGTGGCCGAGTCGGTCATCATCGATGAGCAAGGCGCGCGGATGCGCCCCGAGGACGAGCGAGGCAAGCATGAGCAGCAGTGACCTTCTGGAGCGCCCGGAACTCAAGGACGCCGACACCTCGAAGGACGATGAGGTATTTCATTACGTCCGCAAGAACCAGATCGCCGAGAGTGCGGTTATGGGCAACATGGTGGTTGCTTTGTGCGGTGAGACGTTCCCGGTGACGAAGACGCCGAAGCCCGGCTCTCCGGTGTGTAAAGACTGCAAAGAGATCTACAACAGCCTTCCGAAAGGCAAGAAGTAGCGACCGAGACTGTTCTCACGCGCGGCCTCCCGACACCTGTCGTGGAGGTCGCGTTCATGTGCGCCGCGAGGCGCTAGGTTGGCAACCGACCAAGAGTCAGGCAATCAGAACGATAGGGGCGCGATGCGGGCAGTCGAGGGACAGCAGGGCGCGAACGGCGGATACCGACCGCCTACCTCGGACACCCCACTGCGCGGATGGCAGCGCAAAGCGCTGAACCGATACCTGATGACTCGTTCCGAGGACTTCATGCTGGTGGCCACGCCAGGGGCAGGTAAGACCACTTTCGCTTTGCGGGTCGCCCGTGAATTGTTGGATGTCGGCACGATTAGCCAGGTCATCGTGATTGCGCCCACCGAACATCTGAAAGTGCAGTGGGCAAAGGCCGCCGAGCGGATCGGTATCCGGATTGACCCGAAGTTCAGTGGCAGTGCCGGTCGGACCTCTAGCGACTACGCCGGTGTCGCGGCGACGTACGCCGGTGTCGCCGGAGCGATCGACACGTTCGCGACCCGTACCAAGAGTCGCGAAACCCTGGTCATTCTCGACGAAGTGCATCACGCGGGCGATGCAAAGTCCTGGGGCTCGGCCATCCGTGCCGCGTTCAGCCATGCGACGCGGCGGCTGATGTTGACCGGAACACCGTTCCGCTCCGACGACACGCCCATTCCCTTCGTGACGTACGAGACGATCGCCGGCGGTATGAAGAAATCCGTGGCCGACTTCTCGTACGGCTACGGCGATGCGCTCACCGACCGAGTGGTACGCCCGGTGCTGTTCATGTCGTATAGCGGCGAAGCGCGCTGGCGAACCCGGGCCGGTGACGAGATGACGATGCGTCTGGGCGAGGTAGCGCTCAAGGAGCACACTCAGCGCGCCTGGCGTACCGCGCTCGATCCCGAAGGTGACTGGATCCCGGCGGTGCTGAAGGCAGCCCACGGCCGGTTACGGCAGTTGCGTGAATCCAGCGCCCCGGATGCCGGTGGTCTCGTGATAGCCAGCGACCAACAGGATGCCCGCGCGTACGCCGAACTTCTGGAACATATGACCGGCGTGCGACCCACGTTGGTGCTCTCGGACGAGAGCGGATCCTCGGCCCAGATCGCCCAGTTCACCCAGTCCCGCGACGAATGGATCGTGGCGGTCCGGATGGTCAGCGAAGGCGTCGATGTGCCGCGATTGGGCGTGCTGGTGTACGCGACGAACACGAGCACGGCGATGTTCTTTGCGCAGGCGGTTGGCCGTGTAATCCGAGCGCGTGCGAGCGGCGAGTCCGCGACAGTATTTCTGCCGTCCGTCCCGCGGTTGCGCGCGCTCGCGCACGATATGGAGACGACGCGCGACCACGTCCTGGGTGCGCCCAAGTATGCAGACGAATGGGACGACCTCCCGGCGGACGAGCCGGCCGCCGCTACGGACACCGACCAGGACGATCGCGAGTCGTCGTACGAGCGCCTGGGCGCCTCGGCTGACTTCGAGGACGTCATCTTCGACGGTAACGCGTGGGGCAGTCAGGCCGAGCTCGACGATGAACAGGAGTTCCTCGGCATTCCCGGGCTGCTCGAACCGGATCAGGTCACGATGTTGCTACGTGATCGCCAGCAGCGGCAGGTGACTCGTCGCAGCGAACCGCAACCGGAGCCAGTGCCCGCAGCGCCGCAATCGCATCACGATGTGCTCGCCACGCTGCGCAAGGAACTCACCAGCCTGGTGTCCCTGCGGTACGCGCGCACTGGGCGTAAGCACGCCCTCATCCATGCTGAGCTGCGCCGAGTGTGTGGTGGCCCACCGACGCCACTAGCGACCGCCGAGCAGTTGCAAGCGCGGATCGACTATCTCCGCCAGAACCGGAGCTGAGATCGGGCACGTCGAACTACGGATATTGCCGCTGTTGACTTGAGCTGCCGAGGCCCGCTGCATCACGCACCATGTGAAAGGCGCAGCGGCGATCCCGTACAGGATCGCCGCTGCGCCGTTTCGGTATGTGAGTTAATCAGGTGAGCGCGATGTCCTTGGCCTTCAGGGCGCTGCCATACTCGCGGGCGTGGTGCCCGCAGAACAGCAACTCAAGACCATTCGCGAGCACAGCGCGGTTGGTCGCGCGAGCACCGCAACGGTCGCAACGGTCCGTCGCCTTCAGCTCGGTCTGGGTATCGGTCACGTCGGTGTATGTTGCGTTCATCGCTCGCTCCTTACGTCGGCGCGCCGAGAGCCACTTGGCTTCAGCGCGTTGGCGCTCACTCTATGCGGTTCACCCCCGTGAAGGTGGGATCCTCGGGCGATCTTTGTTTCGCCTATGGAGAACAACGACTATGACGACGTTTGCATTCCTCTGGTTCTGTCCGCTGTGGGCGAACCACCCGACGAGTCGTCCCGGGCGCGCGCCACGCGCGCAGGGGCGATGAGCCGTCGTCGCGGTGCCGATCGGCAGCGACCGGCCCCGCCGGTAATCCGCCCGACACAGGTACCGATCGACGCGCTGGAAGAGGCGACGCTGAGTGCGGACGCAGCGATTTCCCGGGCCAGAATCACCGGGCTCACTGGTGACGTGGTCGCGCCCGGATCGGAAATCGAACACAGTTCGATGAGCGATCTGCGGTTGGACGTCCTTGAGTTTTCTGGGGCGAGGCTCGTCGATGTGCTCATCCAGGAAGCGCAGATCACGGCGCTGAACGCCTCGGGTGCCACGTTGCGCCGCTCGGCGGTCATCGGCGGGCGGATTGGTGTCCTGGACCTCAGCGATGCCGACGTGTCCGGCGTTGAGGTACGTGGAGCGAGGATTGATTATCTGCGGCTGGACGGTGCTCGCGTGCGTGACCTGCTGATCGTGGACTGCACTGTCGGGACGATGGACCTGCCGGAGGCCGATATCCACCGCGGTGCCGTCGTCAGCAGCAGCCTCGGCGAAATTGACACGCGTCGGCTTCGTGCGGTCGATCTTGACCTGCGGGGGAGCGGAACGCCCGCCATCACCGATATCACTGCGTTGCGCGGCGCGACGCTCACCGAGTTCCACCTTCGGGTCCTGCTGCCCGCGATAGCGGCGCACCTCGGCATCGACATAGCAGAAGATCCCGCTCCATAAGGAGCGGGATCTTCAGCGGTAGAACACAGACTCGCTAGTCCAGGTAGTCGCGTAGGACTTGGGAACGCGACGGGTGGCGCAGTTTGCTCATCGTTTTGGATTCGATCTGCCGGATCCGCTCGCGGGTCACGCCGTACACCTGACCGATTTCATCGAGGGTGCGTGGCTGCCCGTCAGTGAGTCCGAACCGTAGCCGGACGACGCCTGCCTCGCGCTCGGAGAGCGTCTGCAGCACCGACTGCAACTGATCCTGCAACAGGGTGAATGACACCGCGTCGACCGCGACGACGGCTTCGGAGTCCTCGATGAAGTCACCGAGCTGACTGTCGCCCTCGTCGCCGATGGTCTGGTCGAGCGAGATCGGCTCCCGCGCGTACTGCTGGATCTCCAGCACCTTCTCGGGCGTGATGTCCATTTCCTTGGCGAGTTCTTCAGGAGTCGGCTCGCGGCCTAGGTCCTGCAGCAACTCGCGCTGGATACGGCCCAACTTGTTGATGACCTCAACCATGTGGACCGGGATGCGGATGGTGCGGGCCTGATCGGCCATCGCGCGGGTGATCGCCTGGCGAATCCACCACGTCGCGTACGTCGAGAACTTGTAGCCCTTGGTGTAGTCGAACTTCTCGACCGCACGGATCAGGCCAAGGTTGCCTTCTTGAATGAGGTCGAGAAAGGCCATCCCGCGGCCCGTGTAACGCTTGGCCAACGACACCACGAGTCGGAGGTTAGCCTCGAGCAGGTGGTTCTTGGCGCGTTCGCCGTCGCGCACGATCCAATTCAGATCACGGCGCATCTGCGTGGTGATCTTTTCCTTCTGCTCTTCGATCTGCCGCTTACGCTCTACGGCGTACAGTCCGGCCTCGATTCGCTTGGCGAGGTCGACTTCTTCCTCGGCGTTCAGCAAGGCGACCTTGCCGATCTGCTTGAGATAGGCGCGAACTGAATCGGCGGAGGCAGTTAGCTCGGCGTCTTTACGAGCCTGCTTGAGCGCCTCGGACTCCTCTTCTTCCTCGTCATCGTCGTCCTGCGCGTCCGCCGACTCAATGGTCTTTACCTCGACCTTGTCCGACTGCGGGTCGTCCTGCTCGGGAGCGTCTGATTCGGCGGCGGCACCGGCGGACTTGGCCGTTGATTTCTTCGCCGCCGTCTTCTTCGCTGCGGTCTTCTTCGCCGGACCCTTCTTGGCAGGTGCCTTCTTCGTTACCGTAGCCGTTGCGGATGCGGCGGTCTTCTTCGCGACTGCAGCTACCGCCCGAGTGCTCGTCTCTCTCGCGCCGCTCTCCTGAGAGCCAACTGAAGTTGAATGCACGCGGTTCCTTTCGCAGCGTGAGCGTCAGGAGCTCACGGTGTGTGAGCACACCAATAGAGAACTACCTGGTCTGGATCGGCCGTAGGTCTTGACGGCCAGCGTCTGTTCCATTGTAACCGCGCTCCGAAATAACCCGGTCGCCAAGGGGACCGATCTGAGCGGTCGGTGGCGCCGAGAACCGCGTCACGTGGGCGATCGCGGTATCGATGCGGCTATGTTGATAGGTTCTCGCGCGCCGCGTACGCGGCACCGACGATGCCCGCGTTATTGAGCATGTGCGCGACCGCGACCGGGGTGCGGCACTCCAACAACGGCACCCATTTTTCCGCCTTCTTGCTGATCCCGCCACCAACGATGATCAGATCCGGCCACAGCCCGCGCTCAAGCACCTGGAGGTAGTGGCTGACCCGTGCGGCCCACTGCGGGTAACTGAGTCCCTTACGGTCCTTGACCGAACCTGCCGCGCGATGCTCGCCGTCCTTCCCGTCGACTTCGATGTGGCCGAGCTCAGTGTTGGGGACCAACACCCCATTGACGATCAGCGCCGAGCCGATTCCGGTGCCAAATGTCAGCATCAGGACGGTTCCGGCGACGCCGCGCCCGGCGCCGTAGCGCACCTCAGCGAGTCCGGCGGCGTCCGCATCGTTGAGCACTTCGGCGGGCATCGAAAGCCGCTCGGACATCAGCGCAGTGACGTCACTGCCGATCCAGGATTGATCGATATTGGCAGCGGTGCGCGCGACGCCGCGTTGAATCACCGACGGAACGGTGATGCCCACCTCGCCGTGATAGCCACTTTGCTCCACGATCTGTGCGACGACCTCCGCAACGTTTTGCGGAGTCGACTTCGTTGGCGTCGGGATCCGGATCCGTTCGGTCGTGAGCGTGCCGTCGGCGAGATTTACCAGCGCTCCTTTGATCCCCGTGCCACCGATGTCGATACCCAGTCCGAGGTGGGGACCTGCCGTCATGATGTCTCCCGTTGAGCCGATCCGAGGGGTGAGTCGCGCACACTTAGGATAGAGCCATGACCAGCCCCGATCGCACCGTCGCGACCGTCGACCTCGACCACCTCTGCTCGCTCGCGCGCACGCTCGGCCGCCAGGCCGCTGACCTCGTTAAGGCCGGTCGGACCGCGGCCGTGGTCGATATCGACACCAAGTCCGACCCGACTGATGTGGTCACCGCGATGGATCGCGCCTGCGAAGCGTTGCTGCGCGAACGACTAGCCGAGCTGCGACCTGGCGATGGCGTGCACGGGGAGGAGCACACGGAGTCCGAGGGCCGCACGGGCGTCCGGTGGATTATCGATCCCATCGACGGAACCGTGAACTACCTCTACGGACTCGAGAACTACTCGATTTCCATCGCAGTCGAGGTGGACGGCGACCTGGTCGTAGGTGTGGTTACCAAACCGGCGACCGGTGAACAGTTCCATGCGGTGCGCGGCGGTGGCGCCTTCCTCGACGATTGGCCGATCGGCTGTTCGGCCCCCACGGATCTGAGCTTGACACTGTTGGCGACCGGCTTCGGGTACCTTCCGTCCCGCCGCGCGGCTCAAGGCGCCGTGGTCGGCGCGCTGTTAGCGGAGGTACGCGATATTCGTCGGATGGGGTCGGCCGCGCTGGATCTGTGCAATGTGGCGGCCGGACGCGTCGATGCGTATTACGAGTGGGGCACCCATATTTGGGACTGGGCCGCCGGCGCGGTCATTTGCCGCGAGGCCGGCGTCGACGTCCGCCTACCGGAGGATGACGAGGGCCTCGTCGTTGCCTGCGCGCCATCGGTATCGAGCGCGCTGAACGACGCGATCCGCAGCCGAATCAAGCCCGAATGGCAGGTACCGCACTAGCGGCGACGTCCGTAACAGAGTTAACTGCCGTCATCGGCCGGCTGTTCACCGTCAGAGGGCTCCGGGGCGTCCCCGGAACCGTCCGCTCCCTCCTGGGAGGTGTCGGCCTCGGCGCCGTCAGATTCAGGACAACCGGCCTGGACTTTGCCTTCAGCGGCGACCAGTTTGTCGATCGTTTGGGTCGACTGGTTGGCGTCGGCGATACCGTTGTACGCAGTACCAGCGATCACATGGATCGTCCCGTCGGTGATGTGGTTGGAGCGGTCAACGTCGAAGTCGGGAAAGTTCGCCGCGACTAGATCTGCCTGGAATTCGCTGCCGGTTCCGTACTGGATAGTCCCAGCAGTGCTGTACGTGCCATCGTCGGCATTTCCGACCTCCGTGACAGTGAAACCACGGCCTGTCAGGTCGGCCTCGATCGACGCCGCCAACCCGGTCTGGTCGGTACCGTTGAGGACGACGACCTGAATCTTGCCGAGATCTTTCAGCTCCGCCAACTCTTCCTCAGAAGCGCTCTTGGTGCACGGTGCGGCCTGTTTCGCGACTTCTTCATCGTTCTTGCGAATAACCTGCCACCAGACGCCGACGGCCAGAACGGCTAGCACAATCAAGAAAATGAGCGGGGGAATAGGCCTACGACCGCCCGGGCGACGGGGTGCCTTGGACTCGCTCACTAGTTCTCCTGACTGATTGGCGCGCGCGTTCTGGTGCCGTCTTATTCTGCCCGCTCAGCGGGAACAAGTAGCGACCGACACGCGTTATCGCACCATGCGCTGGCGGACTGGGAATCGGTGGTGTACCCTCGCGCGGTCAGAGCCTGTTTCTGAAGCCGACCGGTGCCTGACCGACCCGCTCCGACTTCGCGACATGCTGTGACCTCGCGTAGCCAACACCGCGCCCCCACAACCACCAGGAGATGTCTCCCAGAAATGGCAACTGACTACGACGCCCCTCGACGCAACGAATCCGACGATCTCGGAGAAGATTCGCTCGAGGAGCTCAAAGCCCGCCGCGCTGAGAATCAGTCATCGTCAATCGATGTCGATGATTCCGATCTCGAGCCGGTCGAACTACCCGGCGCCGACTTGTCTGCCGAAGAGTTGACAGTCACCGTCGTCCCGAAGCAGTCCGACGAGTTCACTTGCAGCAGCTGCTTCCTCGTACAGCACCGCTCACGTCTCGCTGTCGAGAAGAAGAACCAGCTGATCTGCCGCGATTGCGCGGCATAACAGCCGAAGCTGCCGACCTACTCAGCCGCCGCTGTCGCACACGCGACGACGGCGGCTGAAAACTTCTCCGGGTGGCGGGTGCTGACCAGCGCGTACGGCGGTTCGTTGCCGACGCACACCACCTTGGACGCCGACTGGATCCACGGTCGCAGGAGAGTGACCGCGGCTGGGTCGCCGCCGACCCCCGCTGCTCGACGCGTATTGCGTTGATCGAGTTCTTCCACGCTAGCGACCTGGCGGCACGGCACCGAAAACTTACCGATGTGCACGAGGTCCGCAGTTACTTCGATCTTGGTAAGTCCCGCCGATGCGAGCAATGCAGAGACCAGCAAGACCGGAACGGAGAGCGTGATCGCCGGGTGGATCGGCAGGTACATCCACACCTGTAGTTCCAGCACCACCGTCATCACCAGGGCGCCCGCCCACCAGCCGATCGGCATGTAGAGGCGCTCGGAGTACGTCGGAGTATCGGTGGGCGATGATGCGGCGGACATTAGTCAAGGGTAGCCTCCGTCGGGTGTCCGAACTGCGAGTGCCAATCCGATTGCTTGATGAGCAGGCCACCCCGCCGAGCTACGCGCATTCTTCAGATGCGGGAGCTGACCTGTGCGTGCGCACCGACGTCACCCTGGCCCCAGGACAACGGGCGTTGGTCGGCACGGGAGTCGCGCTGGCGATTCCGGACGGGTTCGTAGGGCTCGTGCACCCACGCTCCGGACTCGCGCACCGCCATGGGCTGAGTATCGTGAACGCGCCGGGTGTCATCGATGCTGGCTACCGAGGCGAAATCATGCTCAACCTCATCAACACCGACCCCGTGCACGCCGTAACCTTGAAGCAGGGGGAGCGAGCCGCCCAACTGCTGGTGCAGCGGGTGGAACGAGTTCGCTTCGAGGTTGTCGATGCACTCGACGACACGGACCGCGCAGAGGCCGGTCACGGCTCGACCGGCCGCTGACCACCACGACAGGAGCACCTTGGCGAAAATGTTCGGACGTCGAAACAAGATCGACCGCGCGTTGCGTGAACGTGGCGTTCCGCCCGAGGTCGCCGCACAAGAGTCCGTTGCTGACGAGGTGACCGATGGGCCGTACGACATCGTCGACGCGCCTGGCGATCTCGGGTCCTACATGGACTTTGGCGCGCTCAAAATCAAGGTCACCCCAGGGTTCGAAGTCCGCCTGGAAATGGCGAAGTCTGGCGAGTTGAACGGAGTGTCGTTATTGCGCGCCGGCACGATCATGCAACTCGGTGTCTTCGCTGCGCCGCGCTCGGGCGGCGCATGGGAGATGATCCGTGGTGACATCGTCGGCGAGATCGAACGCAGCGGCGGTGAGGTGAGTGAACGCGAGGACGAGTTCGGTCCGACGCTGATCGCGACGCTGAAGACACCGAATGGGAAGCAAGCCGCGCGGTTTATCGGAGTCGATGGCCCGCGGTGGTTCCTGCGCGCGTTGATCGCCGGAGGCGTTGCCCATGACGATGAGGCGTGTGCGCCGTTCCTCGACGTGTTTCGTGGCATTGTCGTCGATCGCGGTACCGACCCGAAGCCGGTGCGCGAGCCCATCACGTTGCGCTTGCCTGCCGCACTCGCTGCCCAGGTCGAGCAGGCGTCCGCTGATGCGCGGGCCAAGGCTGTTGCACAGGCCCAGGCCGCGGCACAGGCCAGGGCCGCCGCGCAGAACACCGGACAGAAGACCGGTCAGCAGGCTGGTGACACATGACGAGTTCGCTATCGACCGATTCGCGGCACAACGCGAAATCGCGTTCGTTCATCGCAAAGTTGTTGCGGCGGATCACCAGCGACGACGATGAACTTGACGCGGAAGTCCTGGCGCTCAACAGTGCACGGCAGGGCGCCTGCTCCTGCTCGCGAGCCGAGCCCGGGGAGCGGGTGCTCGCCGCAGGCCGGCTGCGATCGGTCATCTATACCCCGAGTGAGAACGCGCCCGCGTTGACCGCCGAGCTGTACGACGGCAGCGGCGCTCTGCAACTGGTGTGGTTGGGCCGGCGCCGGATCCCGGGAATCGAGCCCGGGCGCTCGGTGAAGGTCCAGGGTCGGGTCGCGCTGCGTGACGGTGAGCGGACGATTTATAACCCGTGGTACGAACTGCAGCGCGGATGACAACCGAGGACACCGTGCCCGCAGCGAACGGGCCGGCAGAAGACCCAACCATCCGGGACATGGTGCTGGAATCCCTCGGCGGATGGCGCGGCTTTGCTGATGCCGCACTGCCATCTTTGGCGTTCATTATCGCCAACGCAATCGGTGGCCTGAACCCGGCAATCTGGGCGGGCGTCGCCGCCGGTGTGTTGGTGTTCGGGATCCGGCTGGTTACCCGGAAAGGGCTGCAGCAGGCGTTCTCGGGACTGATCGGGCTAGCGATCTGCATTTTCATCGCCAAGCAGACCGGTGAGGCGAAGGACTTCTTCCTGTTCGGGATCATCCGCTCGGGGGTCGTTGCGCTGGCGTTGCTGGTGACTATCGCGCTGCGTCGACCGTTGGCGGGCTACGTGTGGAATTTCTTCAGCCCCATTGATGGGTCCTGGCGCCAGAACAACTACTTGGTCCGAATTTTCGGTTGGCTCACCGCAGCCTGGGCCGGCGCTTTCGTACTGCGTTTCATCATCGAAGGCTGGCTCTACCTGTCCGATAGCACGTCCGGGCTGGGGGCTGTACGCATCGCGATGGGTTACCCACTCACCGCGGTCCTCGTCGTGATGACCTATCTCATTGCGTCCAAGGCGACCGGTCAGAAGGGCCTGCCCAAGCTCAGTGCGCTCGCCAACCGATCGGCTGCTGGCCGTAAGGAACGGTAACGCCAGAGGGGCGTTATCCGCGACGGCGCTGTGCCATCAGCGCCCGCAGGTCATCCTCGGCTGACTCGTTGGCAACGAATAGGAGCTCGTCGTCGGCCTCTAACGGCTCGTCCGGCACCGGCACGATCACTCGATCGCCGCGCAGAATGGTCACCAGCGCCGTATCGCGCGGTAACTGCACACTGCGAACCGCACTGCCGACCAGCGGGTGATCAGAGCCGAGGGTGATCTCGACGAGGTTCGTCTCGCCCGAGCGGAAGCGCATGATGCGCACCAGGTCGCCGACGGTGACCGCTTCTTCGACCAGCGCGGCGAGCACGCGCGGCGTCGATACCGCGATGTCGACGCCCCACGCCTCGTTGAACAGCCACTCGTTGGTTGGATCGTTGATTCGGGCGACCACGCGGCCGACACCGAACTCGGTCTTCGACAGCAGCGAAACGACGAGGTTGACCTTGTCGTCACCGGTTGCGGCGATCACGACAGGGCAGCGCTGCACCTCGATCTCCTCGAGTACCGATAATTCGCAGGCATCAGCGTGTACCCATTCGGCGTCCGGTACCTGCTCCGGATCGATACGCGATGCATCGCGCTCAATCAGCAAGACCTTGTGCCCGTATCCAGTCAACTCCAGCGCGATCGAGCGTCCAACCGCGCCGGCGCCGGCGATAGCCACCCGCATTATTCGTTCGCCTCCGGTGCACTCAGCGCGGCCTGAAGAGCTTGACGCTGGTTCTCGTTGTTGATCAGCCCGTAGAGCGTGTCCTCATGCTGCAGGACCGTCGATCGGGTCGGTACGAACGCTTTTCCGAATCGCGTGATGAACGCCGCGCGGACGTTTGTCTGGTCTTCGAACTCGGTCACCCGACGCCCGACCCAACCATCGTCGAACGCGATACGCGACAGCCCCACGCCTCCGGTGGGGTCCCGCCACACCTGCTCGCTGGACTGTGCCATGAGCTCGCTGAAGAGCCGGTCGGCGGTCCACGGGACCGTGGCGACCGTGGGGATTCCCAGCCGCGCGTACACCTCGGCGCGCTTCGAATCGTAGATACGGGCAACGACGTGTCGGACGCCGAATATCTCGCGGGCGACCCGTGCGGAAATGATGTTGGAGTTGTCGCCGGAGGAGACCGCAGCGAACGCGTCAGCCTTCGCGATCCCGGCCTCGGTGAGGGTGCGACGGTCGTACCCGTTTCCCTTGATCTGCGTGCCGCGGAACCGACCACCAAGCCTGCGGAACGCCTCCGCATTCTGATCGATCACTGCGACCGAATGCCCGAGTTCGTCCAGCCTGCGCGCGAGGGCTGTGCCCACCCGGCCGCAGCCCATGATGACGATGTGCACGCCACGCTCCCATCAACGCCGATGCGGTAATCAGGTAACGGTAGCGCGTGTGCGAACGCACGCTATGCAGATGGCGTAACCAAGGCCGCGGCGCGAGTACTGTGTGCCTGTGCCTAACGCTGGTTCGATCGCGAAACGGGTCCTGCTGGGCAGACCGTTTCGCAGTGACGCGATAAGCGACACGCTCTTACCCAAACGTCTCGCCCTGCCGATTTTCGCCAGCGACGCGATGTCTTCGGTCGCATACGCCACCCAAGAAATCATGCTGGTGCTGGCCATCGGGGGACTCGCGCTCTATCACCTCACGTGGTGGGCCGCGGCCGGTGTCATCCTCGTGATGGCCGTGGTCGTCGCGTCGTACCGCCAGAATGTCCGCGCCTACCCCAGCGGCGGTGGCGACTATGAGGTCGCGACCGTCAATGTGGGCAAGAACGCTGGGCTCACGGTCGCTAGTGCACTCGCCGTTGATTACGTGCTGACCGTCGCCGTGTCGATTTCCTCCGGCGCGGATCAGCTCACGTCCGCATTCAATGCGTTGCGCCCATACAAGTTGGAGATCGTGATCGGGTTCATCCTGCTCATCGCGATCATCAACCTCCGCGGAGCGAGGGAGTCCGGTCGCACGTTTGCGATCCCGGTATACGGGTTCGTGATCGCCATCCTGGGCATGGGCGTGTGGGCGCTGGTGCGCAGTCTCAACGGCGATGAGCTCACCGCGGAGTCGGCGTCGTACGTGGTGCGCGTGGACGAACCGTCGCCGACGGGACTGTTGCTGGTGTTCCTGGTACTGCGCGCGTTCGCGGCTGGATGCACGGCGCTGACCGGTACGGAGGCGATCGCCAATGGCGTGCCCGCGTTTGAGAAACCGAAACCGAAGAATGCGGCCGCAACGCTGGCGATGATGGGCGTGATCGGTGTCGCGATGTTCGCGACCCTGACCACGCTGGCGATGACCACGGGGGTTCGGGTAGTCGATCCCGAGTCGGGCACCCTGATCGCCTCGGACGGCACGGTGGTCACCGGCCAGAACACCGTGGTCGCCCAGGTTGCCGAGGCCGTATTCGGTCGCGGTATCGGTTTCTACGTGGTCACGTTCCTGACCACCATCATTCTCGTGCTGGCCGCGAATACCGCGTTCAACGGATTCCCCGTGCTGGGTTCGGTGCTCGCGAAGGACCGATACCTGCCGCGACAGCTGTACGCACGTGGCGACCGGTTAGCGTTCAGTAACGGCATCATCGTGCTCACCGGCGCAGCGATCGTGCTGGTGATTGCCTTCAACGCGGACGTGTCGCGACTGATTCAGTTGTACATCGTCGGGGTATTCGTCTCGTTCACGATCAGCCAGTTCGGCATGATCCGGCATTGGCGGCGCCACCTGCGAACCGAACGTGACCCGGCCGTACGCCGTCAGATGCGTCGTTCACGAGCGATTAATACGATCGGCTTCGCAGCTACGGCGACCGTACTCGTCGTGGTGATCTTGACAAAGTTCACCCACGGCGCCTATATCGCCGTATTGGCCATGGGTGCGCTGTTCCTCGTGATGAAGGGAATCCGGCGGCATTATCGACACGTCGCCGAGGAACTGCGCGTGCAACCCGACGAAGGACGGGTGTTGCCGAGCAGGGTGCACAGCATTGTATTGGTCTCCAATGTGCACAAGCCCGCGCTGCGTGCGCTCGCGTTCGCCCGAGCAACGCGACCGGACACACTGGTCGCGCTCACCGTCAGCGTGGACGCCACCGAGACCCGCAAGTTACAGGAGAAGTGGGATCAGTTGGACATCCAGATGCCACTGGTGACCCTCGAATCGCCGTTCCGAGACATCACCAAACCGGTCATCGACTACATCAAACGGGTACGCCTGGAGGGACCCCGCGACCTGGTGATGATCTTCATCCCGGAGTACGTCGTGGGGCGCTGGTGGGAGAAGTTGCTGCACAACCGCAGCGCGTACCGACTGAAGAGTCGGCTGCTGTTCATGCCGAACGTGATGACAACCAGCGTGCCGTGGCAGCTGCATTCCGCGCAGCACCTGAACCCGGAGGAGCCGCTGTGGTCGCGGCCGGGGAGCCTGCGGCAAGGGTTCGATTCCGCAGGCCGCCCAATGGCTCAGGT